>NZ_JCANTA010000008.1:0-257572 GCF_059570575.1 Streptomyces sp. CNX435
CTTCTGCAACCACCCCTCCTTATACGCATCCGACGACAACCGGAACAAATTATGCAAACCCGTACGAGACGACGCCCAGATCGTCTTATGCGTATACCCACCCGAACCAGACACGTCATCACGCTTCTGATGCGGCTGCCCCCACTGCACCTTCCGCTTGTTCCGCCGCGACTCCGGCGCCACATACGCCTCGATCCCGATAATCGGCGTCACCCCCGCCGCCGACGCCTGCGCAAAGAAGTCATACGCCCCGTGCAGATTCCCGTGATCCGTCATCGCAATATGCGACATCCCCATCTCACGACACGCCGCGAACATATCCTTCAACCGCGCCGCCCCATCCAGCAGCGAATACTGCGTGTGCACATGCAGATGCGTAAAAGGCGGCTTGGCCACGACGGAGGACCTCCAGCAGACGACGGGTGCGAGGGCTCGGGCAGGACGCTGGGAAGTCTAGGCGCCGGCACTGACAGCCCCGGCCCGCCCCCGGGGGGAGCACGGCCTCCTCCTTAGCCGGGGTTTACCGTCCGCCATGGCAGAATCACGCCCGATGGAACATGCGGCCGTAACGATCAGGGCGATGCGCGCGGCGGTCTTCACCGCGCTGTGCATCAGCCTGTCCGCGGGCGCCCACGTGCTCCTCTCCGCCACCCCGCTGCCGCTCGGCACCCTCGCCGCGCTCTCCGCCGGCGTCTTCGCCGTCGCCTTTCTGCTCGCCGGCCGCCGCGAGCGCGGCTACTGGAGCATCGCGGCCGTGCTCGTGCCGCTGGAGCTGGCGGCCGACACCGTCTTCACCGCCGGCCAGCACACCTGCTACGGCCAGTCCGGCGGCCCCGTCGCCGGCTCGCTGCGCTCCCTGGGGCTCGACCTGCTCTGCTCCGGCGAGGTCGGCTCCCCGCTGGCCCGGATGACCGGCCGCGGCGAGGCCCTCGCGGGCACCGCCGCCAGCCCGTGGCTGCTGCTCGCCGCCCACGTCGGCGTCGGCCTGGTCGCCGCCGCCTGGCTGCGCCGCGGCGAGGCCGCGCTCGCCGGGCTGGCGCGCGCCGCCGCGGCGGTCGCCTTCCGCCCGCTGCTGCTGGCCGTCGCCGTCGTCACCGTCGCCCCGGTACGGAGCACCGGCCGCCCCGGCCGCCGGTGGGACCGTACCCGCGCCCTCCGCCCGCAGCCGCACCTGCTGCACTCGGTCCTGCGGCGTGGCCCGCCGTGCCCGGCCGCTGCCTGATCCGATCCGGCAGCACCGCCGTCCGGCACGTCACACAGCCACACCGATCACACACGAGGACCTCCCACCATGAGCAAGCGAAACAGTCAGGAAGCCAAGCGCGCCGCGCGCGAGCGGCTGCGCGTCGAGCGCGAGAAGCAGGCCAAGAAGGAGAAGGTGCGCCGGCAGCTCTTCGTCGGCGGCGCGGCCGTCGGCCTGCTGGCCGTCGTCGGCGGCGTCGCCTTCGCGGTCACCAGCCTCGGCGGCGACGACGGCAGCGACAAGGACTGGGGCGCCGCGAAGAACGCCAAGCTGGTCCAGCCCGCGAACGCCGAGGGCGAGAAGGGCACGACCGTCGTGCTCGGCGGCAAGGACGCGGAGAAGACGGTCGACGTCTACGAGGACCTGCGCTGCCCCGCCTGCGCGCAGTTCGAGCAGCAGTTGGGCGAGCGGATGAAGAAGGGCGCCGACGACGACAAGTACCAGCTGCGCGTCCACCTCGGCGCGATCATCGACGGCAACTTCGGCGGCAGCGGCTCCAAGAACGCCGCGAGCGCCCTGGGAGCGGCCCTGGACGTCAGCACCGAGGCGTTCAAGGAGTACCACGGGCTGCTCTACTCGGCCGAGCACCACCCGCCGGAGAACGACGACAAGTTCGCCGACAACAAGTACCTGCTGGACGTCGCCGAGAACGTCGACGAGCTGAAGGGCAACAAGGAGTTCCGGAAGGCCGTCAACAAGGGCACGTTCGACAAGTGGGCCCTGGAGATGATCAACAGCTTCGAGGACGCCGGCATCGAGGGCACGCCGACGATCAAGATCGACGGCAAGGCGATCGAGAACGAGACGCTCCCCGCGGAGCTGGACAAGCTGGGCGCGTAGCAGCCCGCGACACCCCGCGCGTTACGTGGCGGAGCGCCCGTCCAGCTCCGCCACGAACGCATCCGCCACCGGCCAGGCGGACCGCGCCGCCTCCGCGTCGTAGTCCGCCAGGCCGGGGTCGGTGAACAGGTGCCCGGCGCCCGGGTAGCGGAAGACCTCCACGTCGGCGCCGGCCCGCCCCATCCGCAGGTACCAGGCCGTCTGCCAGTCGTGCGTCTCGAACGGGTCGGGGTCGGCCACGTGCAACTGCACCGGCAGCTCGCCGGAGGCCGCCCGGGCCCCCTCGGCGAGGTCCGACGTGCCGTGCATCATCAGCAGCCCCCGCGCGCGCTCGTCGGCCAGCGCCAGGTTCTGCGCCAGCGCGCCGCCGAGCGACAAGCCCGCGTACAGCACGCCGCCCGCCGAGTACGGCGCCGCGGCCTTCACGGCGCGCGCCAGCAGCTCGTCCCTGCCGATCTCGTCCCTGACCGCCAGCCCCTCCTCGGCCGTCTCCGACGTACGCCCGTCGAAGAGGTCGGGGACGACCACCTCATGGCCGGCGGCGCGCCAGCGCTCCGCCGTCGCGTGCACGGCCGGACGCAGTCCGTACATGGAGTGGAAGAGCAGAATCGTCATGCGCCCATCGTGGCAGATACCGTCGGGGAGGTCCGCGTCCGAAGGAGGCTCACGTGTCCACCGAGGAGGTGCTCCGGCCCGTCCTGGTCGTCGGCGGCGCCGTGGCGGTCACCGCGCTCGCCGGCGTCGTGGTCGACCTGCTGCTGCGCCGCGCCGACGCCCGGCACCCCGAGACCCCGATATGGGGCCTGCTGCGCAGCTGCCGGCTGCCGCTGCAGCTCGCCCTGCTGACGTCGATCCTGCTGGGCACGTACGAGCGCACGGAGCTGACCCACGGCGACGACAGCCGCACGGTGCTCACCCGCGTGCTGGCGCTGCTGCTGATCGCGTCCATGGCGTGGCTGCTGACGAAGGTGCTCGCGGTCGCCGTGGAGCTGACGTACCACCGCTACAAGTCCAAGGCCCGCGACTCCGCCCGCCGCAGGCGGGTGCGGACGCAGCTGACGCTGATCCAGCGCGTGGTGATGTTCGTCATCTGCACCATCGCCGTGGCCGCCATGCTGCTGACGTTCCCGCAGATGCGGGCGGTGGGCACCTCGATGCTCGCGTCCGCCGGCGTCATCGGCATCATCGCGGGCATCGCCGCCCAGTCGACCCTGGGCAACCTCTTCGCCGGCCTGCAGATCGCGTTCGGCGACCTCGTACGCATCGGCGACACCGTCGTCGTCGAGGGCGAGTGGGGGACGGTCGAGGAGATCACGCTGACGTTCCTGACCGTGAAGACCTGGGACGAGCGCCGCATCACCATCCCCGTGTCGTACTTCACCAGCCAGCCGTTCGAGAACTGGTCGCGCGGCGGCGCCGAGCTGACCGGCACGGTCTACTTCCACCTCGACCACTCCACGCCGGTGCCGGCGCTGCGCGAGCGGCTGCACGAGGTGCTGCTCGGCTGCGCGCACTGGGACGGGCGTGGCTGGAGCCTGGTGGTCACGGACACCACGCCGACCACGATGGAGGTGCGGGCACTGGCCACCGCGCGGGACGCGGACGCGCTGTGGGACCTGCGCTGCCTGGTGCGCGAGGAGCTGATCACCTGGCTGCGGGAGAAGCATCCGTACGCGCTGCCGAAGGTGATGACGGCGCAGGCGCCGCTCAACGGCGCCGCCGCACACGCTCCGGACGTCGAACTGCCGTAGCACCCGGTCCACGTTCTCGGGGTCGTGGCCCTCGCCGTCAGGCGCTGTCGGCGCGTACGGTGTCGAGGGCCCGCCGCAGGTCCTCGGGGTAGTCCGACTCGAACTCCACCCACCGGCCGTCCTCGGGGTGCTCGAAGCCGAGCCGTACGGCGTGCAGCCACTGCCGGTCCAGGCCGAGCCGCCGGGCGAGCGTGGGGTCGGCGCCGTACGTGAGGTCGCCGACGCACGGGTGGCGGTGGGCGGACATGTGCACCCGGATCTGGTGGGTGCGGCCGGTCTCCAGCTTGATGTCGAGGAGGCTGGCGGCGCGGAACGCCTCCACGAGGTCGTAGTGCGTGATGCTGGGCTTGCCGTCGGCGACGACGGCCCACTTGTAGTCGTGTACGGGGTGGCGGCCCACGGGCGCGTCGATGGTGCCGCTGAGCGGGTCGGGGTGGCCCTGCACCAGCGCGTGGTAGCGCTTGTCGACCGTACGCTCCCGGAACTGCTGCTTCAGCAGCGTGTACGCGCGCTCCGACTTGGCCACCGCCATCAGCCCCGAGGTGCCCACGTCCAGCCGGTGCACGACGCCCTGCCGCTCGGCGGCGCCGGAGGTGGAGATGGCGTACCCCGCGGCGGCCAGGCCGCCGACGACGGTGGGCCCGCTCCAGCCGGGGCTGGGGTGGGCGGCGACGCCGACGGGCTTGTCGACGACGACCACGTGCTCGTCGTCGTAGACGACGGTCATCCCGGGCACCGGCTCGGCGACGATCCGCACCGGCGCCGCGGGCGCCGGCATCTCGACCTCCAGCCAGGCCCCCGCCGTCACCCGGTCCGACTTCCCGGCCTCCCGCCCGTCGACGAGGACCTTGCCGGTGCCGGCCAGTTCGGCGGCTTTGGTCCTGGAGAACCCGAACATCCGGGCGAGGGCGGCGTCGAGCCGCTCGCCTTCGAGGCCGTCGGGTACGGGCAGGGTGCGGATCTCGGGCACGGTACTCACCCCGGAAGTATCGCAGGCGCGTACGGGCGTCCCGGTCAGCCGCGGTGGATCGTGCCGTCGGGGTCCAGGCCGCGGAAGGACAGGACCACGATGAGGATGCCGCCGCAGACGATCGCGGAGTCCGCGAGGTTGAACACCGCGAAGTGCTCGGGGGCGATGAAGTCCACGACGTGGCCCTCGAAGAAGCCCGGGGAGCGGAAGAGGCGGTCGGTGAGGTTGCCCAGCGGGCCGCCGAGGAGCAGGCCGAGCGCGATGGCCCAGGGCAGGCTGTACAGCTTGCGCGCCAGCCGGGCGATCACCCCGATGACGATCACCGCGATCAGCGTGAAGATGACGGTCATCGACTCACCGATGCCGAACGCCGCGCCCGCGTTGCGGACGACCTGGAAGCGCAGCAGGTCGCCGACGACCTCGACGGAGCGGTTGTCCGGCTCCAGTTCGGAGACGACGATCAGCTTCGTGACGAGGTCGAGGGCGTAGACGAGGGCGGCGACGCCGAGGAGCACGCCGATGCGCCTGCGGCCGCGGGGGCCCGTCGCGGACGCGCCGTCCGCCGCCTGCCCGGCCACGTCCGCCCCCTCGGCGGCGTCGGCGGCGTCGGCGCCGGCGGCTTCCTCGGTGTCTTTCCCGTCCGCCGCGGAGGCGCCCTCGTCCTGCCCACGGGGCTCCCTGGCGTCCCCGCTGATCCGCTCCGCCTCTGTCACGTGTGCCCTCCGGTGCGCTGACTGGGGTCGAGCGTACGACACACGCGTACGAGCCGTCGCACCACAGCCCGTAACCGCCGCCGACCGGCCCCGTCAGCGCCTCCGGCGCTCCCTCAGCGGCGCTCCTGCCGCTGCTTGCACTCCACGCAGAGGGTGGCCCGCGGGAACGCCTGCATACGCGCCTTGCCGATCGGTTTGCCGCAGGACTCGCAGAGCCCGTACGTGCCGTCGTCCAGCCGCACGAGGGCGCGCTCGGTCTGCACCAGCCGCTCCCGGGCGCCCGCGGCGAGCGCCATCTCGTGCTCGCGCGAGATGTTCTTCGTCCCCGTGTCGGCCTGGTCGTCGCCGGCGCCGCCGCCGGAGTCGCGCATCAGCCCGCTCACCGCCTCCTCGGAGGCACGGATCTCCGAGCGCAGGCTCGCGACCTCGTCCCGCAGGCCCTGACGGGCCTCCTCGATCTCCTCGGGAGTCCAGGGATCCTCCCCCGGACGCACGGCCAGCTCCCCCGGCTCGGCCGGGGCCGTCCCGCCCGCCGCCTCGGCGACCGGGGCCTCCACAACCTGCGTCTTCTTTGCGACCACCGTCTTGGCTCCCGTCTTCTTCCCCGGAGACGTCCTGGCGGACGTCTTCTTGGCCGCCGCCTTCTTCGCCGGCTTGCGCGCCGGGGCGGCGGCCCGTGCCGCGGTTCTCCTCGCGGGCTCGGTCCTGTCGGCCGGCGCCCTGCGGGCCGCGGCCTTCTTCGCGGGCGGCGACTTCTTCGCGGGGGCGGCCCTGCCCGCGGGCGCCCCGGTCGCCGCCGTCTTCCTGTTCCCCGCGGACTGCTTCTTCGTGGCCTGCTCGGCCTTCTTCGCCGCGGCCTTCGCGGCCTTCTTGGCCGTGGCCTTCTTTGCCGGCGCCTTCTTCGCCGTGGCCTTCTTGGTCGTGGCCTTGGTCGTGGCCTTGGTCGTGGCCTTGGTCGTGTCCTTGGTCGTGGCCTTCTTCGTGGTCTGCTTCCGCGGGGTCTGCTTCTTCGCCGCTCGCCCCCCCGTGGTCTTCTTCCCGGTGGTCCGGCCTGCGGCGGCCTTCTTCGCCGGCGCCTTCTTTGCCGCCTTCTTCGCCGTGGTCTTCTTCGCTGTGGACTTCGTCGCCGCCGGCGCGGTCTTCTTCGCAACCATGGCCGGGACCCCTTCACATATTGTGATCTTGTTCGCGAACGGTGCCGGAACGATAAATCGACACTGCGTCCGCGGCAACAGGGCACGCCATGGCTGACCGGTCTCAAAACGTTGTGCCCAGCCGTGCGCCGGGTAATCCCGGGCTTCCGCTCGCCTGTCCGGTTTGCCGGCACTGGGCCGAACGGCCCAGCGGGCCCCGGCGCGGAAACCCGGTCGGCGGCGCGCACCCCGGGGCCGTACACTGTCGGCAGCGACAGGCATGGATGGGGACGAGTACTTCCGTACGCAGCCGAGGAGCGACCCGGGGACGGTGCGAGCCCGGGCGGCGTGCACGGAGCGAAGATCACCCCGGAGCCGCCGGAGGAAAGCCCCCGGGCGAGTAGAACCGGCACCGCTGCCCCAATGAGGGGGCGGTGGGCGCGCAGCGCGCGCTCCGCCGCCAAGGAGGGTGGTACCGCGGGAGCCCCGGCTCTCGTCCCTCCGGTTCGGCCGTCAGCACGCCAGCCGGAGGAAGAGTCCCCGATGACCACGCCCCTGTACCGACCGGTACCCGCCCAGGTAGACCTGCCCGCCCTCGAACACGCCGTGCTCGACTTCTGGCGCTCGCGACAGGTCTTCGCCCGCTCCCTGGAGCAGTCGGAGGGCCGGCCCGAGTGGGTCTTCTACGAGGGCCCGCCCACCGCCAACGGCATGCCGGGCGCGCACCACATCGAGGCCCGCGTCTTCAAGGACGTCTTCCCCCGCTTCCGCACCATGCGCGGCTACCACGTGGCACGCAAGGCCGGCTGGGACTGCCACGGGCTGCCGGTGGAGCTGGCCGTGGAGAAGGAGCTGGGCTTCAACGGCAAGCAGGACATCGAGGCCTTCGGCATCGCCGAGTTCAACGACAAGTGCCGCGCCTCCGTCCAGCGGCACACGGACGCCTTCGCCGAGCTGACCGAGCGGATGGGCTACTGGGTCGACCTGGACGACGCGTACTGGACGATGAACTCCGAGTACGTGGAGTCCGTCTGGTGGTCCCTGAAGCAGATCTACGACAAGGGCCTGCTCGTCCAGGACTACCGCGTCTCCCCCTGGTGCCCGCGCTGCGGCACCGGCCTGTCCGACCACGAGCTGGCGCAGGGGTACGAGACCGTCGTCGACCCCTCGGTCTACGTCCGCTTCCCCCTCACCTCCGGCCCGCTGGCCGGCGAGGCGGCCCTGGTCATCTGGACCACCACGCCGTTCTCGCTCACCGCCAACTTCGCGGTCGCCGCCCACCCGGACGTCACCTACGTCGTCGCCACCGACGGCACCGAGAAGGTCGTCGTCGCCGAGCAGCTGGTCGGCAAGGCGCTGGGCGAGGGCTGGGAGACCACCGGGCAGTCGTTCACCGGCGCCGAGATGGAGCGCTGGACGTACCGGCCGCCCTTCGACCTGGTGGACCTGACCGACGCGCACTACGTCGTCAACGCCGACTACGTCACCACCGAGGACGGCACCGGCCTGGTCCACCAGGCCCCGTTCGGCGAGGACGACTTCAAGGTCTCCCGGCAGTACGGCATCGAGGTCGAGGTCCCGGTACGCGCGGACGGCACCTTCGGCGGGGAACTGCCGCTCGTCGGCGGCCAGTTCTTCAAGAAGGCCGACGAAACGCTGGTCGCCGACCTCGACGCGCGCGGACTGCTCTTCCGCCACGAGCCGTACGAGCACAGCTACCCGCACTGCTGGCGCTGCCACACGCCGCTGATCTACTACCCGCAGCCGTCCTGGTACATCCGCACCACCCGCGTCAAGGACGCCCTGCTGCGCGAGAACGAGCGGACCAACTGGCACCCGGAATCCGTCAAGCACGGCCGCTACGGCGACTGGCTGAACAACAACATCGACTGGGCCCTGTCCCGCAACCGCTACTGGGGCACCCCGCTGCCCGTCTGGCGCTGCGCCGAGGACCACCTCACCTGCGTCGGCTCGCTGGCCGAGCTGAGCGAGCTGACCGGCACCGACCAGTCGTCCCTGGACCCCCACCGCCCGTACATCGACGAGGTCGCCTTCCCCTGCCCCACCGAGGGCTGCACGCTGCGCGCGGAGCGGGTGCCGGAGGTCATCGACGCCTGGTACGACTCGGGCTCGATGCCCTTCGCGCAGTGGGGTTACCCGTACCAGAACAAAGACGTCTTCGAGACCCGCTACCCCGCGCAGTTCATCTGCGAGGCCATCGACCAGACCCGCGGCTGGTTCTACACGCTGATGGCCGTCGGCACGCTCGTCTTCGACCGGTCCTCTTACGAGAACGTGGTCTGCCTCGGCCACATCCTCGCCGAGGACGGCCGCAAGATGTCCAAGCACCTGGGCAACATCCTGGAGCCCATCCCGCTGATGGACCGGCACGGCGCGGACGCGGTGCGCTGGTTCATGGCCGCCGGCGGCTCGCCCTGGGCGGCCCGGCGGGTCGGCCACGGCACGATCCAGGAGGTCGTGCGCAAGACCCTCCTGACGTACTGGAACACGGTCTCCTTCCAGGCGCTGTACGCCCGCACCGCCGGCTGGGCGCCCTCGGCGGCCGACCCGGCGCCCGCGGACCGGCCGCTGCTGGACCGCTGGCTGCTCGGCGAGCTGGACGCGCTGACGACCCGGGTGACCGACGCCCTCGACGGCTACGACACCCAGCGCGCCGGCAAGCTGCTGTCCGCCTTCGTCGACGACCTGTCGAACTGGTACGTGCGCCGCTCCCGGCGGCGCTTCTGGCAGGGCGACGCGGCGGCGCTGCGCACGCTCCACGACGTACTGGAGACGGTGACGCGGCTGCTGGCCCCGGTGGTGCCGTTCATCACCGAGCGGGTGTGGCAGGACCTCGTGGTGCCCGTCGTGCCGGACGCCCCGGCCTCGGTGCACCTGGCGGCGTGGCCGGAGCCGGCCGGCTCGGGTGCCGCGGCGTTCGACCCGGAGCTGTCGCGGCAGATGCAGCTCGTACGGCGCCTGGTGGAGCTGGGCCGGGCGTCGCGGGCGGAGTCCGGGGTGAAGACCCGGCAGCCGCTGTCGCGGGCGCTGGTGGCCGCGGCGGGCTTCGCGGCGCTGCCGGCCGAGCTGCGCGCGCAGATCGCCGAGGAGCTGAACGTCTCCGCGCTCGCGGGCCTCTCCGAGACCACCGGCGGGACGGCCGGCGGCTCACTGGTGGACACCACCGCGAAGGCCAACTTCCGGGCGCTGGGCAAGCGGTTCGGCAAGCGGGTGCAGGACGTCGCGAAGGCCGTCGCGGCGGCGGACGCGGCGGCGCTGTCGGCCGCGCTGCGGGACGGCGGCAGCGCGACGGTGGAGGTCGACGGCGAGCCGGTGACGCTCTCCCCGGACGAGGTGATCATCACCGAGACCCCGCGGGAGGGCTGGTCGGTGGCCTCCGACGCGGGCGCGACCGTGGCGCTGGACCTGGAGATCACGCCGGAGCTGCGCCGCGCGGGCCTGGCCCGGGACGTGATCCGGCTGGTCCAGGAGGCGCGGAAGAACTCCGGTCTCGACGTGGCGGACCGGATCCGGCTGCGCTGGTCGACGGCCGACCCGGAGGTCCGGCAGGCGCTGTCGGACCACGCCGGGCTGATCGCGGAGGAGGTCCTGGCGACGGACTTCGCCGCGGGCGACGCGGACGCGGACCCGGCGGACGAGGCGGCGGGCTACGGGGAGCCGTTCACGGACGAGCCGCTGTCGCTGACCTTCCGGCTCGTACGGGCCTGAGTCCGGGCCCACCGGCGGCCACCCGCCCTCGTACGGCCACGGGGGCGGGGAGCCGGCCTTGCGGTGCAGGTCCGGGCCGGGCGTCCGGCACCGTACCCGAGCCGCCGCCCCGCCTCCGACACGCCGCCTCCGGCACGCGCGCCCGTACCCCCGGGCGGGCACACGCAAGGGCCGGGTCCCGCGGCGAGCGTTCCGCGGGACCCGGCCCTCTGCGATATGCCGACGGCCGTCAGGCCGTGCTCAGTTGTCGTCCTCGTCGATGAGGAAGCCGCGCATCGGCGACGGCGGCTGCTGCATCGGACCGCCCTGCGGGCGCACCGGCGCCATGGGCTGCGTCATCGCCGGGGACATCTGCTGCTGGCTGCCGTACGACGGGCCGCCGGCGGGCTGCTGCCCGCGGGTCGGCATGCCCTGCTGGCCGCCCATCGTGCCACCGCCCATCGTGCCGCCACCCATGCTCGGGGGGCCGCTCATGGCACCGGCGCCGGCCGGGGCCATCGAGGGCACCGGGGCGGGAGCCGACCCGGCGGGCAGCGAGCCCCCCGCCGGGGTACGGGGCGGGGCGAGCGAGTCGTCCGCCTGGTTCTCCAGCTGGCGCAGCTGCGACTCCAGGTACGACTTCAGCCGGGTGCGGTACTCGCGCTCGAAGCCGCGCAGGTCCTCGACCTTGCGCTCCAGCGTGGCGCGCGCGGACTCCAGCGAGCCCATCGCCACGCGGTGCTTCTCCTGCGCGTCCCGCTCCAGGGCGTCGGCCTTGGCGCGCGCGTCGCGCTCCAGACCCTCGGCGCGGCTGCGGGCCTCGCCGACGATCTTGTTGGCCTCGGCGCGGGCCTCCGCGATCGCCTGGTCGGCGGTCTGCTGCGCCAGCGACAGCACCCGGGCGGCGCTGTCGCCGCCGACGGGGCCACCCTGCTGCGGGCCGGGGCCGCCGTGCTGCGGCGGGGGGCCGCCGACGTGCTGCTGCTGCGGCGGGCCGCCGTGCGGGACGTGCTGGGGACCGCCGGGACCGCCCGGGCCACCGGGGCCCATCGGGCCGGGGCCGTGCGGACCGTGACCGGGGCCACCGGGACCACCGGGGCCGCCCGGACCGCCGGGGCCGCCCGGACCACCCGGACCGCCGGGGCCCATGCCGCCGGGACCTGCAGGCAGCTGGGGTGCGCCGGAAGGCAGCTGGGGCGGGCCGCCCTGCGGCGGGCCCATCTGCTGCGGCGGCACCGGCTGCGGGCCCGATATGGCGGCGGGCACCGGCCCACCGTGTCCGGGCGGACCGGCGGCCCGGGCGGTCCCGGTGGCCCCGGCGGTCCCCTGGTTCTGTGCCGCGGCCCGGGTCGCCGCGGCCAGCTTGGCCCGCAGGTCCTCGTTCTCGCGGAGCAGCCGGGTCAGTTCGGCCTCAACCTCGTCGAGGAACGCGTCGACTTCGTCCTCGTCGTAGCCCTCTCGGAGTCGGACGGTCGTGAACTGCTTGTTCCGCACGTCCTCGGGGGTCAGCGGCATTTCTTCACCTCAACGTAGTCATCGGCGACATCGGCATATCGACAGTCTTCGACCCTCTTCACCATCACCTCGCTCCGCCCACCACAGTGAGCAGGATGTAGACGATGATCATCAGGACGAAGAAGGACAGGTCCAGCGCCACGCCCCCTAGACGCAGCGGCGGGATGAACCGCCGCAGGAGCTTGAGTGGTGGATCCGTGACCGTGTAGGCGCCCTCAAGCAACACCACCATGGGCTTGCCCGGCTCCCAGGAGCGGGCGAACATGAACACGTAGTCCATGATCAACCGGAAGATCAGCACGATCAGGAAAACGAACAGCGCGATGTAGATCACTTGAAGCGCGACGTCCATCTCGCTGTGGTCCTCTCCCCTTCGCGTTCCGGCCCCTTGGCCGCTCGCACAGTGTTGCTTGGCTCAGCTTTGGTTGAAGAACCCGCCTTCTGCGATGCGGGCCTTGTCCTCCGCTGTTACGTCGACGTTAGCAGGCGACAACAGGAACACCTTCTGGGTCACACGCTCGATGCTGCCGTGCAGGCCGAAGACGAGTCCAGCCGCAAAGTCGACAAGTCGTTTTGCGTCCGTGTCGTCCATCTCGGTCAAGTTCATGATCACCGGAGTGCCCTCGCGGAAGTGTTCCCCGATGGTACGTGCCTCGTTGTACGTACGCGGGTGGAGCGTCGTGATCCGATAAGGCTCCCGCTCGGACACGACCTTGGGCATGATCACCGGCGCACTCTTCTCCAGGCTGGGACGGTCAGGTGTGATGGAAGACACGGGAGCGATTCGCCCCGAACGCCCCGATTCGGGCAGCAGCCCGGCCGAACGCCCCGCGGGCTCCCGGTCCATGGGCCGATCCCGCTGCGCCGGCGGCTGGGCGATCGCGCGGGGCGGCTCGTCCTGCTGCGGCGGCTGCGGGGACTGGTGGCGGTGGCGTCGCTCGGGCTCGGGCTCCGGCTCGAACTCGTCGTCGGGGTCGTACCCCGGGCCGTCGTACCCATCGTCCTCCACGAGGCCGAGGTAGACCGCCATCTTGCGCATTGCGCCGGCCATGCTCTACGCCCTCCGCTCTGCGGTGGATCGGCTTTCGTCGCCAGTGACGTGATCCACGCTGCCCTGCCTGAATTGACCGGGAATGAAGCTTATTTTCTACTGTCGTCCGACTCGCTTGGCGACGTTACCGGAGCTGAGGCCGGACTCCGAGTACCGCGGTGCCGACGCGTACGTGTGTCGCTCCTGCGGCAATTGCCTCCTCGAGGTCACCGCTCATCCCTGCCGAGACCATCGTTGCAGCCGGATGCGCCGCGCGCAGGCGGGATGAGATTTCCATCAGCCGCTCGAACGCCGCCCGTTGCCGTCCCGCGTACGCCCCGGCCAGCGGCGCGACCGTCATCAGGCCGCGCAGCCGCAGCCCTTGGGCCGCCGCCACCGCGTCCGCGAGCGCCGGTACGTCACCGGGCGCGACGCCGCCGCGGTCCGCCGTCGCACCGCTGCCGGAATCCTCGCCGGACGCCGCCTTCTTGTCGAGTTCGCCGGCGAGTTCCGCGCCGGGTTCCCCGTCTTCCCTGTCCAGCGCCACCTGCAGCAGACAGCCCAGCTCGCGGCCCTCGCGCCCGGCCGCGGCGGCGAGCGCGGTGACCAGCCGGGGGCGGTCGACGGAGTGTACGTAGTCGGCGTAGCGGGCCACGGAACGGGCCTTGTTGGTCTGCAGCTGGCCGACGAAGTGCCAGATGAGCGGCGCGTCCCCGCCCCGCCCCGCGCCCCGCTCCGCGCACAAGGCGGCCTTGCCGGCGGCCTCCTGGTCGCGGTTTTCGGCCACGTTCCGTACGCCCAGGTCGGCCAGCAGCAGCACGTCGCTCGCGGGATAGGTCTTCGTCACGACGACGAGCGTGACCTCCTCGCGCTTGCGCCCCGCCGCCGCGCACGCGCCGGCGATACGTTCCTCCACGCGCGCCAGGTTCGCGGCCAACTCGGCCCGGCGCTCCCGGTCCCCCGCCTCCGGCACCCTGCCCTCCCCCGTGATCCCGTCCATCATTCCCCGTCCAGCCAGACGTAGCCCGCGTGCCGGCCCGTGGCACCCTCGCGCCGGTACGAGAAGTGGTCCCGGGACTCCAGCGTGCACACGTCGGACACTGTGATCATTCCCACACCCAGGGTCTCCAACTGCGCGACCACGCCCGCACGGATGTCCAGTGCCGGCGTCCCCCAACTCGTCGTCGCCCGCGCCGCCGGCACCCGCCCGGCGGCTTCCTCGCGCAGCGCCTCGGGCACCTCGTAGCAGCGTCCGCAGACCGCCGGCCCGAGGTAGGCGACGATCCGCGCCGGCTCGGCGCCCAGCCCGGCCATCGCCTCGACCGCCGCCCCGGCCACCCCGGCGACCATGCCGGGCCGCCCGGCGTGCGCGGCGCCCGCCACCCCGGCCGCGGGGTCGGCGAGGAGCAGCGGCACGCAGTCGGCGCCGCGGGCGGCGAGCGGCACGCCGCGGGCGCGGGTGACGACGGCGTCCACGGCGGGCGGGGGCGCGTCGCCCCACGGCCCGTCCACGACGGCGACGTCGCGCCCGTGCACCTGGTGCATCCACACGACCCGCGCCGGCTCCACCCCGAGCGAGCGGGCGGCGCGGTCGCGGTTGGCGGCGACCGCCGCCGGATCGTCGGCGCCGACGGCGCCGCCGAGGTTCAACTCCGCGTACGGAGCGGCGCTCACGCCGCCCCACCGGTCGGTGAAGGCGAAGTGAGCGCCGCCTGTCGCGTATGTCTGCCCTATCACGGGTCGTACGTTACGTCATCAACCCGCCGGTTACTTCAGGAAGTCCGGTACGTCCAGCTCCTCGACCTCGCTGTCCTGGTATGGCCGGGCCGCCGGCACCTGCGGCGGGACGGCCGGCGGCGGCGCCGGGGTGCTGTCCTCGGTGCCGTCGCCGGACAGGGAGCCGAGGCCGCTGAACGCGGGCCGCTCCGGCTCCGTGGACCGGGCGGCGGACGCGCTGTCCGCGACCGACTCGGCCGGGGAGTCGTCGCGGCCGCTGTACGAGCCGAGGACCTTGTCCCGGTTCTTCGACGGCAGCTGCCCGCCGTCGAAGCCGGCGGCGATGACCGTGACCCGCACCTCGTCGCCGAGGGCGTCGTCGATCACCGCGCCGAAGATGATGTTCGCCTCCGGGTGGGCCGCCTCGCTGACGAGCTGGGCCGCCTCGTTGATCTCGAACAGGCCGAGGTCCGAGCCGCCGGAGATGGACAGCAGCACGCCGCGGGCGCCGTCGATGGACGCCTCCAGCAGCGGCGAGGAGATCGCCATCTCGGCCGCGGCCACCGCGCGGTCGTCGCCGCGCGCCGAGCCGATGCCCATCAGCGCCGAACCGGCCTCCGACATCACGGACTTGACGTCCGCGAAGTCCAGGTTGATCAGGCCCGGCGTGGTGATGAGGTCGGTGATGCCCTGGACACCGGAGAGCAGCACCTGGTCCGCGGAGCGGAAGGCGTCGAGCACGCTCACCTGACGATCCGAGATCGACAGCAGCCGGTCGTTGGGGATCACAATGAGGGTGTCGACCTCGTCGCGCAGCGCGGCGATGCCGTCCTCGGCCTGGTTGGCGCGGCGCCGGCCCTCGAAGGTGAACGGGCGGGTCACGACGCCGATGGTGAGCGCGCCGAGCGAGCGGGCGATGTTGGCCACGACGGGCGCGCCGCCGGTGCCGGTGCCGCCGCCCTCGCCGGCGGTGACGAAGACCATGTCGGCGCCCTTGAGCACCTCCTCGATCTCCTCCCGGTGATCCTCGGCGGCCTTGCGGCCGACATCCGGGTTGGCGCCCGCGCCGAGCCCGCGGGTCAGCTCGCGACCGACGTCGAGCTTGACGTCCGCGTCGCTCATCAGCAGTGCCTGCGCGTCGGTGTTGATCGCGATGAACTCGACGCCCTTGAGACCGACCTCGATCATCCTGTTGATGGCGTTGACGCCACCGCCGCCGATGCCGACGACCTTGATGACCGCGAGGTAGTTCTGTGGTGCTGCCACGTCGAAGGCCTCTCGCCTCGAGTTACGTATGCCGTTTGTGGGGGTCCCCGAACGCCGGTCGAACCCTAAGCGTGAAGTTTAGGGTTCCCGCAGCATCCCGTACCTGGACTCTTGGAACGAGACACTAAGTCGACAAGGCTTCCGCGTTCAATGAACACGCCGAACCTCCCGTTTTTCTTTTCACCCTATGTGATCAGGCGTTGCGACCCCCCACGGGGGGTCTGAACTGCGCAGTTGTGCGTCAACTCGCCGACGCCGCGGGGGCGCTGGGAACGCTGACGTCGAAGTACCGCGCATCGCGCTCCGCTTTCATGACCGCCGCAAGGGCCTTCGACTTCGCCACGCCGCGCTCCGCGCTCCCCCACAGCACCGTCCGCCCGCCGGTCAGCTCCAGCGTGACGGAGTCATATGAACGCACAAGGATAGTACGGGTGTCACGGCGCACGCTCTCGGAGAGCGCAGCCGCGACGCGCACCGCGCTCACGCGCAGCCGCTGCCGGCCGAAGCGGTCCAGGCTCGGTGAGTCCGCGACCCGCATCTCCACCATCGGCACGTTCTCCGGGGGCGTGCGCACCGTGGCGAACCGCACGCCCTCGTCGTCGACTTCCACGAATGTCTCCCCCTCGCGCAACAGCACCGCGGGCCGGCGTTCGGTGACCTTCACCACGACGCGGTGCGGCCAGGCGCGGTCGACCTCCACGGTGTCGATACGCGGCAACTCCGCCGCCAGCCGCGCCTCGACCGCGTCCGTGTCGACGGTGGCCATCGGCACGCCCGTGGAGACGCGGGCGGCGTCCAGCACCTCCTTCGAGGTGAGCACGTCCGTTCCGGAGACCGCCACCCGCTCCACCCGCAGCCAGCCGGAGCCGTACAGGGCCCAGCCGGAGAACCCGCCGAGCACGGCCGCCGCGAGCAGCACGGCGATCAGCACCCGGCGGCTCCGCAGCCGCCGGCCGGCCGCGGCCCGGCGTCCGGCCGGCCCCCGGGCCTCGTCCGGCCGGCCGGACGAGGCGCCCCGGTCGCGCTCCTCGCGGCCGGCCGCCGCCTTCTCGCGGACCGCTCCGGCCATCCCCGTACCCCCTGACTGGTGTGGTGAGATCGGAGACCTATGATCCCCGCCGGCCCGCCACGGCCTCGTACACCATGCCGACGAGGAGTTCGTCGGCATCCCTCCGGCCGAACTCCGCCGCCGCCCAGGACATCTCGTGCAGCCGCTGGCGGTTGGTGAGCACCGGCAGCACCTGCTGGCGCACCCAGTCCGGCGTCAGC
Organism: Streptomyces sp. CNX435; assembly: GCF_059570575.1. Taxonomy (NCBI): domain Bacteria; kingdom Bacillati; phylum Actinomycetota; class Actinomycetes; order Kitasatosporales; family Streptomycetaceae; genus Streptomyces; species Streptomyces sp. CNX435. Next base: position 17,155 of record NZ_JCANTA010000008.1, read on the forward strand.
TCGGCGTCGTCGACGAGGAGTCCGCCGCCGGCCTTGACGACCGGCTGGGCGTTGAGGCGCTGCTCGCCGTTGCCGATGGGCAGCGGGACGTACGCCGCCGGGAGCCCGACCGCGGAGAGTTCGGCGACCGTCATCGCGCCGGCGCGGCAGAGCATCATGTCCGCCGCGGCGTAGGCGAGATCCATCCGGTCCACGTACGGCACCGTGACGTACGCCGGCATGCCGGGCATATTGTCGACCTGCGGCATCTCGTTCTTCGGCCCGACGACGTGCAGGATCTGCACGCCGGAGCGCTGCAGGTACGGCGCGACCGACTCGACGACCTCGTTCAGCCGCCGGGCGCCCTGCGAGCCGCCGGAGACCAGCAGCGTCGGCAGGTTGGGGTTGAGCCCGAACGCGGCGCACGCCTCGGCGTGCAGCGCGCCGCGGTCGAGGGTGGCGATGGAGCGGCGCAGCGGGATGCCGACGTAGCGGGCGTGCCGCAGCTTGCTGTCGGGCGTGGAGACGGCGACGAACTTGGTGTAGCGCGAGCCGATCTTGTTGGCGAGGCCGGGGCGGGCGTTGGCCTCGTGCACCACGATCGGCACGCCGCGGCGCTTGGCCGCAAGGTAGCCGGGCAGCGCGACGTAGCCGCCGAAGCCGGCGACGCAGTCGGCCTTCGTGCGCTCCAGCACCTCCTCGGCGGCCCTGATGGTGCCGCGCAGCCGCCCTGGGACGGTGATCAGCTCCGGCGTGGGTTTGCGCGGCAGGGGGACCGCGGGGATCAGCGCCAGTTCGTAGCCGCGCTCCGGGACCAGCCTGGTCTCGAGCCCGCGCTCGGTACCGAGCGCCGTGATGCCCACCGTCGGGTCCTGCCTGCGCAGGGCGTCGGCGAGGGCGAGCGCGGGCTCGATGTGGCCGGCGGTCCCCCCACCGGCGAGTACGACATGCACCGAATTTCACCGCTCTCCGCGACGGCCGCCCGCCGGCGGTCCGTCACCTTGTCTTCCTGGCTCTCCTGGCGGTGCTCCCCGGACTTTTTCCGGCGAGCACCCTTCTAGCAGACTGCAGCACCCCCGCGGGCCGCACGGCCAGTGCCGCCCGTGCCGCCGGTTCCTCGCGCGCGAACGCGATCAGCAACCCCACGGCGAACATCGCCGGCAGCAGGGCGGAGCCTCCGTAGGAGAACAGCGGGAGGGGGACGCCGGCGATGGGCAGCAGTCCCAGGACCGCGCCGATGTTGATCACGACCTGCGCCATGATCCAGGCGGTCACTCCCCCCGCGGCATACCTTACGAAGGCGTCCTCCGTACGTCCGGCCACGCGGATACCCGCATAGCCTAGAGCCGCGAAGAGGGCGAGCACCGACAGTGTCCCCGCCAGGCCGAGTTCCTCCCCGGTCACGGCGAAGATGAAGTCGGTGTGCGGTTCCGGTAGTTCGCCCCATTTTTCCATACTCGCGCCGAGGCCCGAGCCGAACCAGCCGCCGGAGGCGAGGGCGTAGATGCCGTGCAGGCCCTGCCAGCAGACGTCGCCGGGGCCCGGTTCGGTGGCGCCGATGCAGCGCAGCCGGTCCATGCGGTGCGGGCTGGAGGTGAACGCCACCACGGTCAGTGTCGCCCCGACCGCGATGACGGTGGCGAACAGCCGGGTCGGTGCGCCGGCCACCCACAGCAGGCCCAGCAGGATCGCGCCCAGGATCATCGCGGTGCCCATGTCGCCGCCGAGCATGATGAGGCCGAGGATCAGCAGCGCCACGGGCACCAGCGGCACCAGCATGTGCTTCCACTGGGTGAGCAGCTTCTTGTCCTGTTTACGCGCCAGCAGGTCCGCGCCCCACATCACCAGCGCCAGCTTGCCGAACTCGCTGGGCTGGAGCTGGAACGGGCCGCCGAAGTTCAGCCAGTTGGTGTTGCCGCCCACCGACTGCCCTATCCCCGGCACCTGCACCAGGGCCATCAGGAACAGCGACACCGCCAGAATCGGGTACGCCAGCGCGCGGTGCAGCCGGATCGGCATCCGGGAGGCGGCGAACAGCAGGAGGGTGCCGAGGACGGCGGCGACGAGCTGCTTGCGGAAGTAGTACGTGGACGCCAGGCCGCTGTTGAGCGCCTCGATCTGGGAGGCGGAGAAGACCATCACCAGGCCCAGCACGGTGATGAGCAGACTGCCGCCGAGCAGCAGGTAGTACGCGGTCAGCGGCCGGTCCCAGGCGCGGCGTACGCGGCGCGCGAGCCGGCGCGGCCCGGCCGCGCCGGCGGCCGGGCGGCGGGGGGTACGGCCCGTACGGGCCGTACGGGCCGTACGGGCGCCGGGGACGGCTGCGCCGCGGGCGGACCGCGGCGCGCTCTTCGACGCCGCCCCGCGCCCGGCCGCCGGGCGCCGCGCGCCCCGGTCCTGGTCCGCTCTGCTCATCCGCCGTCTCCTCGCTGGCCCCGCACACCGCCCATGGGCAACGAGGTTGCCACGCCGGCGCCCCGCCCGGGGGCACGACGCGACGGTACGCGGTCCCCTTCGAGGCGTCGGGATCCTGGGTCCCGTGTCGGTCTCGCCGTGGTCCGCCCGCGGGGCCGGCGGCGCAGCGGGCACCGCCCACGCCCCGGGGGCGCAGGGAGGCCGCTGCATGCGATCGCGGGGCGGCGGCCGACCGGCAGCGGGCCTGTCGGCCGGTCCCGGCAACGCGGCCGGGGCAGCGTCCGTACGCCGCCGGGTTACCCGGTTCCCCGGTCCCCGCCGGCGGCGAGTTCGTGCACCGCGGCGGCGAATGCCTCGCCGCGCACGTTGTAGTTCGTGAACATGTCCATCGAGGCGCAGGCCGGCGCCAGCAGCACGGTGTCGCCGGCCCGGGCCAGCCGCGCCGCCTCGGCGACGGCCGCCGCCATTGCCCCGGAGTCGGTCCGGTCCAGGTCCACCACCGGCACCCCGGGCGCGTGTGTCGCCAGCGCGTCGGCGATGAGCGCGCGGTCGCGGCCGATCAGCACGGCGCCGCGCAGCCGCCGCGCCGCGCCCGCGACGAGGTCGTCGAAGGTGGCGCCCTTGGCCAGCCCGCCGGCGATCCAGACGATGCCGTCGTACGCGGCCAGCGAGGCCGCGGTGGCGTGGGTGTTGGTCGCCTTGGAGTCGTCCACGTACGTCACGCCGCCGGCCTCGGCGACCCGCTCGATGCGGTGCGGCTCGGGGCGGAAGGCACGCAGCCCCTCACGTACGGCCGCGGGCGGGGCCCCGTACGCGCGCGCGAGGGCGGCGGCGGCGAGGGCGTTGGCGACATTGTGCGGGGCGGGGTGCGGGGCGGGCGGCTGCACGTCGGTGACGGCAGCCAGCTCCTGCGCCGTACGCTGCGGGTCCGGCACGAACGCCCGGTCCACCAGCAGCCCGTCGACGACGCCGAGCTGCCCGGGCGCCGGGGCGCCGGGGGTGAACCCGACCGCGCGGCAGCCCTCCTCGACGTCGGCCCCGCGCACCAGTTCCTCGGTGGCCGGGTCCGCGATGTTGTAGACGCACGCCACCCGGTTGCCCTCGTAGATACGGCCCTTGTCGGCGGCGTACGCCGCCATGGAGCCGTGCCAGTCGAGGTGGTCGGGGGCGAGGTTGAGGACGACGGCGGAGTGGGCGCGTACGGACGGCGCCCAGTGGAGCTGGTAGCTGGACAGCTCGACGGCGAGCACGTCGAGGTCCGCGTACGGGCCGTGGCCGGTGACGACGTCGACGAGCGGGACGCCGATGTTGCCGACGGCGGCGGTGCGCTGCCCGGCGGCTTCGAGCATGGCGGCGAGCATCTTCACGGCGGTGGTCTTGCCGTTGGTGCCGGTGACCGCCAGCCAGTCGGCGGGCGGCCGACCTGTCGCCGAGGTGCCGCGCAGCCGCCAGGCCAGCTCCACGTCGCCCCAGACCGGGACGCCGGCCGCCGCGGCGGCGGCGAACAGCGGGGCGGAGGGCTTCCATCCGGGCGTGGTGACGACCAGCTCCGTGCCCGCGGGCAGGGTGTCGCCGTCGCCGAGCCGTACGGTGACGCCCAGCGGCGCCAGCTCCGCGGCCTGTGCCCGGGCCCGGTCGTGGTCGGCGCCGTCGACGACGGTGACCTCCGCGCCGAGCCGGTGCAGCGCGCGGGCGGCGGGCCCGCCGCTGACCCCGAGCCCCGCGACGGTCACCCGGCGGCCGGCGAACTCGCTCACGCCGGCCCCCCGTACACCCGCCGGCCGCTCACCGGGCCGCCCAGCCGGCGTAGAAGATGCCCAGGCCGACGATCACGCACATGCCCTGGATGATCCAGAATCTGACCACCACGAGCACTTCGCTCCAGCCCTTCAGCTCGAAGTGGTGCTGTAGTGGCGCCATTCTGAAGACCCGTTTGCCGGTCATCCGGAACGACCCGACCTGGATCACCACGGACAGGGTGATGAGGACGAACAGGCCGCCGAGGATGGAGAGGAGCAGTTCGGTGCGGGAGGCGATGGCCAGGCCCGCGAGCGCGCCGCCAAGGGCCAGCGAGCCGGTGTCGCCCATGAAGATCTTCGCGGGCGAGGTGTTCCACCACAGGAAGCCGAAGCAGGCGCCCATCAGGGCGGAGGCGACGACGGCGAGGTCGAGCGGGTCGCGTACGTCGTAGCAGGCGCCCGGGTTGGTCAGGACGTCCGCGTTGATGCAGGACTCCTGGTACTGCCAGACGCCGATGAAGACGTACGCGCCGAAGACCATCACCGAGGCGCCGGTGGCCAGGCCGTCCAGGCCGTCGGTGAGGTTCACGCCGTTCGACATCGCCAGGATCATGAAGAGCGCCCAGAGGACGAACAGCACCGGGCCGATCGACCAGCCGAAGTCCTGGGTGAAGGACAGCTTGGTGGACGCGGGCGTCAGCTGGCGGTGGTCCTCGAAGTTCAGCGACAGCACCGCGAAGGCGATGCCGACGGTGAACTGGCCGAGCATCTTCGCCTTGGCCCGCAGGCCCAGGCTGCGCTGTTTGACGATCTTGATGTAGTCGTCGAGGAAGCCGACCAGGCCCAGGCCGGCCATCAGGAAGAGCACCAGCAGCCCGGAGTACGTGGGCGAACTGCCGGTGGCGACCTTGGTGATCGCGTACGCGATGATCGTGGCCAGGATGAACGCGACGCCGCCCATTGTCGGCGTGCCCCGCTTGCTGTGGTGCGCCTGCGGGCCGTCGTCGCGGATGAACTGCCCGTACCCGCGGCGGGCCAGGAGTTTGATCAGCAGTGGGGTGCCGATGAGGGAGAAGAAGAGCCCGAGGGCTCCGGAGAAGAGGATCTGCCTCATCGGGCGGCGCCCTCCTCGTCGAGCAGCGCTTCCGCCACGCGCCACAGCGCCTCGGATCTGGACGCCTTGACGAGCACGACGTCTCCCGGCCGCAGCTCGCCGCGCATCAGGTCGACAGCCGCGTCGACGTCGGACACGTGCACCGACTCCTCACCCCACGAACCCTCGTTCTTCGCGCCCATGTCCAGCCAGGCGGCCTCCTGCCGGCCCACTGCCACGAGCTTGCTGATGCCCAGGCGGACGGCCAGCCGGCCCACGCCGTCGTGCTCGACCATGGCGTGGTCGCCCAGCTCCGCCATCGCGCCCAGCACGGCGAAGGTCCGTCCCCCCGGCGCCGCACTGCCCCGTCCCATGGCGGCGAGCGCGCGCAGCGCGGCCCGCGTGGACTCGGGGTTGGCGTTGTACGCGTCGTTGACGACCGTCACGCCGTCCGCCCGCCGCCTGACCTCCATGCGCCGGCCGGACAGCGCCTCGGCGGCGGAGAGCGCCTCGGCGATCTCCGCCGGGGGCATGCCCAGCTCGTGCGCGACGGCGGCGGCGGCGAGCGCGTTCGACACGTGGTGCTCACCGTACAGCCGCATGATCACACCGGCGCTGCCGGCAGGCGTGTGCAGGGTGAATTCCGGCCGCCCGTCGGCGGTGAGGCGGACGTCCGCGGCCCGTACGCCGGCCTCGGGCGCCTCGCCGTAGTACACGGTGCGCGCCCGGGTACGGGACGCCATCGCGCGGACGAGGGGGTCGTCGGCGTTGAGCACGGCGACCCCGCCCTCGGCTCCCGGCGGCAGCGCCTCGACCAGCTCGCCCTTGGCCTCGGCGATCTTCTCCCGGCCGCCGAACTCGCCGATGTGCGCGGTGCCGACGTTGAGGACGAGGCCGATGCGCGGCGGCGTCACCGCGGCCAGCTCACGGATGTGGCCGAGGCCGCGGGCGCCCATCTCCAGCAGCAGGTACCGGGTGTCGGCGGCGGCCTGGAGTGCGGTGACGGGATGGCCGATCTCGTTGTTGAACGACCCGTGGGTGTAGACCGTCGGGCCGAGGCGCTGGAGCAGTTGGGCGAGCAGATCCTTGGTGGACGTCTTGCCCGAGGAGCCGGTGAGCGCGATGAGTGCGGTGAGGGACCCGTGGAGGCGGGCGACGACGTGCTTGGCCAGGGCGCTGAGCGCCGGGGGCACGGAGTCGACCACGACGGTCGGCACGCCCTCGACGGGGCGGGTGCCGAGGACGCCGGTGGCGCCGGCGGCGACGGCGCGGGCGGCGTAGTCGTGCCCGTCGACGTGCTCACCGGCGAACGCGGCGAAGAGGCCGCCCGGTTCCGCCTGCCGCGAGTCGATGACCACGGGGCGGGTGACCAGCGCCTGCGGGTCGGCCACGCCGTGCAGCTCGCCGCCGGTCAGGTCGGCGACCTCGGCGAGGCTGAGCGGAATCACCGTACGCCTCCGGCGGGGTCGGCGGGGTCCGCGGGATCCGCAGGACCGGCGGGCGCTGCGGGCCCGGCGGACGCTGCGGGATCTACCGGAGCTGCCGGATCGGCGGGATCTGCGGGATCTCGCGGTACGCCGCCGGAAGCGGCGCCTCCGGCGGGCCGGCGGCCGGCCGGCGCGGCGGCGCCCGGCCGGTTGCCGGCCGGCGGCGCGGCGGACGGGCCACCGCGCGTCGGGGCGCCCTCGGTCCCGGGTTCCGGACCGGCGGTCGCCCAGCCCACGGCCCCGCCGGCGAGGCGCTCGCGGATCGCCTTGCGCAGCTCGTCGCGGTCGTCGAAGGGACGTACCACACCGGCCGTGTCCTGGCCCTGCTCGTGGCCCTTGCCGGCGATCAGCACCGTGTCGCCGGCGCCGGCGCGGGCCACCGCTATGGCGATGGCGCCGGCCCGGTCGGCCTCGACCAGCACGTCGCCGCGCTCGTAGACCGGCACCTCGGCGGCGCCGGCGAGCATCGCGGCGAGGATCGCGAGGGGGTCCTCGGAGCGGGGGTTGTCGGAGGTGAGTACCGCGGTGTCGGCGAGCCGGCCGGCCGTGGCGCCCATCGGGCCGCGCTTGTGCGGGTCGCGGTCGCCGCCGCAGCCGACGACCACGTGCAGCCGGTTCGCGGTGACCTTGCGCAGCGCGCGCAGCACGGACTCCAGCGCGTCGGGCTTGTGGGCGTAGTCGACGACGGCGAGGTAGCCCTGGCCCGCGTCCACCCGCTCCAGCCGGCCCGGCACGCCCGGCACGGCGGCCACGCCGCCGGCGGCGGTGGCCGGGTCGACGCCGGCGGTGACGAGGGCGGCGATGGCGGCGAGGGTGTTGGAGACGTTGAACGTGCCGGGCAGCGGCGCCTCGGCGGGGATCGCGACACCGCCGGGGCCGACGGCGGTGAACGAGGAGCCGAGCACCCCGATCTCGACGTCCTCGGCGCGCCAGTCGGCGTCCGGGTGGCCTTCGGCGGAGTACGTGGTGACGGGGTAGTCGCCGCCGTCGTCGGGGGCCGCGGCCTCCTCGGCGAGGCGCGCCCCGTACTCGTCGTCGATGTTGACGACGCCCGCCCGCGACCTGGCCGGCGTGAACAGCTGCGCCTTGGCCCGGAAGTAGTCCTCCATGCCGGTGTGGAAGTCCAGGTGCTCGGGGCTCAGGTTGGTGAAGACGGCGACGTCGAAGAGGACGCCGTCGACCCGGCCGAGCACCAGGGCGTGGCTGGAGACCTCCATCGCCACCGACGCGACGCCGCGCTGCCGCATCACCGCGAACAGCGCCTGGAGGTCCGTCGCCTCCGGCGTGGTCCGCTCCGACTTCAGCCGCTCGTCGCCGATGCGCGTCTCGACGGTGCCGATGAGGCCGGTGAGCCCGTCGCCGGCCTTCTCGGCCGCGGCCCGCAGCCCGCCCTCGACGAGGTACGCGGTCGTGGTCTTGCCCGACGTGCCGGTGACCCCGATCTGCAGCAGCTCCCGCCCCGGCTCGCCGTAGACCGCCGCGGCCAGCTCCCCCATCCGGCCCCGCGGGTCGCCGACGACCAGCACCGGCAGCCCGGTGCCCGCGGCCCGCTCCATCCCGGCCGGGTCGGTCAGCACCGCGGCGGCGCCGAGGTCGGCGGCCTGGGCGGCGAAGTCGGCGCCGTGCAGCCGGGAGCCGGGCAGCGCGGCGTAGACGTCGCCGGGGCGGACGGCGCGCGAGTCGTGGGTGATGCCGGTGACGGTGACGTCCTTGGCCGCGCCGGTGACGCCGGTGCCCAGCCGGTCGGCCAGATCCGTGAGCGGTACGGGGCCGATCTCGGCGGGGCGGGGCGCCCACGGATGGCTCGCCGGGGCGCCCGACGCTTCCTGGTGGAACTGATCGGGGTGGGGCACGGCGGTGAGCGTACCGGGCCCGCCTGCCGCACCGCCAAGCCAGGGGGGCCGCGGTCGGCCGTTCCCCGGATCGTCCGTGATTGTGCTCACTGCGCAGGTCCGATCTTTCAGTTCTTATCGGCCGTCGGCCGCTTCGCCGGCGTCGAAGGTGACCGGCATCGGCTTCGCCTCGACCCCCGTGGGCGGCACCTGAAGCGTCTTGAGCGCGAACTCCATGACCTTCTTGTAGACGGGGCCGCAGATCTGGCCGCCGAAGTAGCTGCCCTCGGTGGGGTTCTGGATGGCGCAGTACACGGTCACGCGCGGGGCGTCGGCGGGGGCGAAGCCCGCGAACGAGGCGGTGTAGCCGCTGTAGCGGCCGGTCTGCGGATCCACCCGGTTGGAGGTGCCGGTCTTGCCGGCGGCGCGGTAGCCCGGGATACGGGCCTTCATGCCGGTGCCCTGCTCGTCGTCGACGACGGACTCCAACATGCGGGAGAGGGTCCGGGCCGTCTTCTCGCTGACGACGCGGTCCTTCTCCGGCTTCGGCGCCGGGTCGAAGCGGCCGTCAGGGCCATGGCTGCCGCGGACGAGGGTGGGCTCGATCCGTACGCCGCCGTTGGCGACGGTGGAGTAGACGGAGGCGGCCTGCATCGCGTTGACGGACAGGCCCTGGCCGAACGGGATCGTGTACTGCTGCGCCGGGTCCCACTCGGCGGCGGGCTTCAGCAGGCCCGGGGTCTCGCCGGCGACGCCGAGGCCGCTGCGGCGGCCGAGGCCGAAGTCGCTGAGGTAGGAGTGGAGGATCTCGTTGGCCTGTTTCTGGTTCTTCCCGAGCTGCTCGACGGCGAGGATCGTGCCGATGTTGCTGGACTTGGCGAGCACGCCGTTGAGGGTGAGGTACCAGGTCGGGTGCTCGATGTCGTCGTGGAAGGCGTGGCCGCCGCGGGGCAGCGCGTTCGGCACGGTGACGTGGGTGTCGGGGGCGGCGACGCCCTCCTCCAGCACCGCGGCCATGGAGATGACCTTGTTGACGCTGCCGGGCTCGTACGCGTCCTCCAGGGCCGGGTTGCCGAGGGTGCCCGGCGTGGCCGCGGAGAGGTCGTTGGGGTCGAAGCCGGGGGCGTTGGCCATGGCCAGGATCTCGCCGGTGCGGGTGTCCTGCACGATGACGTAGCCGCGGTCGGCCGCGGAGGCGTCGACCTGCTTCTCGATGGCGTTCTGGGCCGCCCACTGGATGTCGCGGTCGATGGTCAGCTCGACGTCGGAGCCGGGTTCTGCGGGGTTCTCCTCGGCGTCCACGGTGGGGATGCGGCGGCCGGCGGACTGGGCGTAGACGAGCTTGCCGTCCTTGCCGGCGAGCAGCTTGTCGTGCTCGCGCTCGACGCCCCCGCGGCCCTCGCCGTCGGCGTTGACGAAGCCCAGTATCCCGGCGGCCAGGTCGCCGTTCGGATAGACGCGCTTGTTGCGCTCCTCCGCGAACACGCCGCCGAGCACGTCCGGCCGGCCGCCCGCTGCCGCGCGCTCGGCCGACTCGGTCTTCAGCTTCTTGATCTCGTTCCAGACCTGCGGCGTCTGCATCGCCGCGAGCTTCACGTAGCGCGAGTCGGGCGTGGCGAGCTTGGCCTGAAGCTCCTTCGCGTCCGCGTTCAGCACCGGCGCCAGCACCTCGGCGGCCCGCCGCGGCGCGTCCTCGACGTCGGCCTGCTTGCGGGTGAAGAGGTACGGGTCGGCGGTGATGTCGTACGCGTCGACCGTGCTGGCCAGCTCGACGCCGTTGCGGTCGGTGATGACGCCGCGCTCGGCGCTGAGGGTCATCGGCACGTACCGGTTGACCTGGGCCTTCTCCGTGTACTCGCCGGCGTCCACGGCCTGCACCTGCAGCAGCCGGGCGGTGAAGACCAGCAGGAGGAGGGTGAGGCCGACGCTGACCAGGCGCAACCGGGGGCGGGGCGAGGCGAGCCGGATCCGCGGTCCGCCGCCGGCGGGGCGGCGGGGCCGGGGGCCGGGGGTGGACGCCCGGGTACGGGGCCGGGGCCGGGCGGCACCGCCACCGCCGCCGCTCGCGGGGCGGGGGACGCGGCGGCGCGGGGCGGGGTCGGATCCGTCGCGGCCGTCGCGGCCGTCGCGGCCGTCGCGGCCGTCGCGGCCGTCGCGGCCGTCGCGGCCGTCGCGGCCGTCGCGGCCGTCGCGGCCGTCGCGGGAGGAACTGCCGGAGCCGCGGGTCGTCACGGTGCCTCCTCGTCGTCCCGCGACGGCTCCGCGGCGTCCGCCGGTCTCGGCGCCGGCGGTGGCGGGCCCGTCGCCGTCCACAGCTCGCCCCGTACGCCGCCCACCGGCGAGAGGAAGACCGGCGGCCCGCCCGGCACCATGCCCAGCTCCCGGGCCCGATTCTCCAGCGCGTCCGGCGCCGACCGCTCCTCCACCTCCTGGCGCAGCCGCTGCTCCTCGTCCGTCAGCCGGGTCGTCTCCCGCTTCAGGTTGCCGACCCGGAAGGAGCCCTGGTTGACGGCCGCGTTGAGCAGCAGCAGCGCGAGCAGGCCCGCGCCCAGCAGCACCACCACGAGCAGCACGAACGGCGTGCGCGCCGCCGAGCTGCCGCCCAGCAGCCGGGCGCCGCCCTCGCGCGGGAACGCGATCCTCGGCCGCCTCACGGCGCACCCGCTCCGCTCCGGCTCACACGTCCTCCCGGATCCGCTCCGCCGCCCGCAGCCGCGCGGGGGCGGCCCGGCGGTTCGCCGCGATCTCCTCCTCCGCCGGCCGCTCCGCGCCCCGGGTGAGGAGCCGCAGCCGCGGCTGGTGGTGCTCCGGCACCACCGGCAGCCCCGGCGGCGCGGTGTTCGCGGCGCCGGCCGCGAGCACCCGCTTGACGAGCCGGTCCTCCAGCGAGTGGTACGCCAGCACGGCGATCCGCCCGCCGACCGCCAGCGCCGCGACGGCCGCGGGCACGGCCCGTTCGAGCACGGCCAGCTCGCCGTTGACCTCGATGCGCAGCGCCTGGAACGTGCGCTTGGCGGGGTTGCCGCCGGTGCGCTTCGCGGCCTGCGGCAGCGCCTCGCGGATCACCTCGACCAGCCGCGCGCTGCGCGCGAACGGCTCCTTCTGCCGCTCCCGCACCACGGCCTCGACGATGCGCCGCGCCTGCTTCTCCTCGCCGTACGCGCGCAGGATGCGCACCAGCTCGCCGGGCGGGTACGTGTTCAGCACCTCGGCGGCGCTCACGCCCCGGGTCTGGTCCATGCGCATGTCCAGCGGCGCGTCCTGCGCGTACGCGAAGCCGCGCTCGGCCTCGTCCAGCTGCATGGACGACACGCCCAGGTCGAACAGCACCCCCTGCACCCGCCCGACGTCGAGCTTGTCGAGCACGGCGGGCAGTTCGTCGTAGACCGCGTGCACCAGCGTCACCCGCCCGGTGTACGAAGCGAGCCGCCGGCCGGCCAGCTCCAGGGCGGCGGGGTCGCGGTCCAGCGCGACGAGCCGGAGGCCGGGGTGGGCGGCGAGCAGGGCCTCGCTGTGGCCGCCGAGGCCCAGCGTGCAGTCGACGGCCACCGCGCCGGGCGCGGACAGCGCCGGGGCCAGCAGCTCGGTGGTGCGGCGGAGCATGACGGGGACGTGTGCAGCGGCGCGTGCGTCGTTCACGGTGCCGCCTCCTGTCCCGCCCGTCTGCCGAAGGGGAGCGGCCACCTCCGCCCTGCGAGGCGACGCCGGCCGGGCCCGGAGCGGGCCGCCGGCCGCGCGGGCGACGGGCGAACCGCGTGAAAGGGGGCGCCACGGCTCCCACTTCGCGTCACTTTAGCCCACTGCACCCCCCGGTCAGTCAAGGACCGTAAGGCGCGCCCCGCCCCGGCCGCGGGCGGGGCGGGGCGCATTGCTCCCTGTGGGCTACCTCACCCGGACCGGGCGGCGGTGCCGCCGCCCGGATACGGTCGTAGGTATGACGCCCGCTGACAGCACGTCGTCCGGCCCGGACTCCCGCGCCCCGACCGTCACCGACCGGCTCGTGGCCGCCAACCGCGGGTACGCCGGAGGCTTCGACGACCCCGGCATGGACGCCCGGCCCGTACTGGGGGTCGCGGTGGTCGCCTGCATGGACGCGCGGCTGGACCTGCACGCCGCGCTGGGCCTGGAGCTGGGCGACTGCCACACGATCCGCAACGCCGGCGGCGTGGTCACCGACGACACCATCCGCTCGCTGACCATCAGCCAGCGCGCCCTGGGCACCCGCAGCGTGGTGCTCATCCACCACACCGACTGCGGCCTGCTGAGCATCACCGAGGAGTTCCGCTTCGAGCTGGAGGCGGAGGTCGGGCAGCGGCCGGCCTGGTCGGTCGAGTCGTTCCGCGACCTGGACGCGGACGTGCGGCAGTCCATCCGCCGGGTGGAGACCTCGCCGTTCCTGTTGCACACGGACGACGTGCGAGGCTTTGTATTCGACGTGCGCACGGGACTGCTCCGCGAGGTGTCGGTGGAGCAAATCACGGCGGGCGACTGACGAAACCGGCATTCGGCAGCAAGAATGCGGGTGTGGCGGCTCCGCCGACACCGTTCTGCGACTTCCGCAGCGACGGCGTGCGGCGGGGCGCCACGGTATCGGGGAGGGCCGGACCGCGACCGCGGCGCACGGCCCGTGCGACGGGCCGAGGAGGGCCGGTGACGACGTATGACGAGCGAGCGAGCCTCAGCGATCTGACCAGTACCGCGGATGATGTCCGGCGGTCGGTGGAGAGCGTGATCGAGGGCAAGCCCGAGGCGGTCCGGCTCTCGCTGACCGTCCTGCTCGCCGAGGGCCACCTGCTGATCGAGGACGTGCCGGGCGTCGGGAAGACCATGCTCGCCAAGGCGCTGGCGAAGTCGATCGACTGCTCGGTGCGGCGCATCCAGTTCACTCCCGACCTGCTGCCCTCCGACATCACCGGCGTGAGCGTCTACGACCAGCAGCACCGGGACTTCGAGTTCAAGCCCGGTGCGATCTTCGCCCAGATCGTCATCGGCGACGAGATCAACCGGGCCTCCCCCAAGACGCAGTCGGCGCTGCTGGAGTCGATGGAGGAGCGGCAGGTCACCATCGACACGCAGACGTACGAGCTGCCCAGCCCGTTCATGGTGGTCGCCACCCAGAACCCCATCGAGATGGAGGGCACGTACCCGCTGCCTGAGGCCCAGCGCGACCGCTTCATGGCCCGGCTGTCCATCGGCTACCCAAGCGCGGCGGCGGAGCTGGAGATGCTGGACGTGCACGGCGGGATCTCCCCGCTGGGCGACCTGCAGCCGGTCGCGCACGCCCACGACATAGTCAAGCTGATCGACGCGGTGCGTACGGTGCACGTCGCGGACTCCGTACGCCGGTACGCGGTGGACCTGGTGACCTCCACCCGGCAGCACCCGGAGCTGCGGCTCGGCGCCTCGCCGCGGGCCACGCTGCACCTGCTGCGGGCGGCGAAGGCCGCCGCGGCGCTGGGAGGGCGGGAGTTCACGCTGCCGGACGACGTGCAGGCGCTGGCCGTGCACGTGCTGGCGCACCGGCTGCTGCCCACGGCGCAGGCCCAGCTCAACCGGCGTACGGCCGAGCAGATCGTCGCCGAGATCCTGCAGCAGGTGCCGGTGCCGGCCGCCGACATGCAGCGCCCGCCGCAGATGCCACCCGCGTACGGCGGCGGCGCGCACAGCCCGGACGGCCGGCGGTTCTGATGGCCGGCCAGTCCCCGCCCGCCCCCGCCGCGCCGCCCGCGGGCCCGGACGCCCAGGCGGGCGGGCTGCGTACGGCCCTGGCCGGCACCACCACGCGCGGTCGCTCGTTCCTCGCCGCCGGGCTCGCGGCCGGCGCGTGCAGCTACATACTCGGCCAGCCCGACCTGCTCCGGGTGGGGCTGCTGCTGGCCGCGCTGCCGCTGGTGTGCGCGGCCGTCCTGCACCGCACGCGCTACCGCGTCGGGGGCAGCCGCAAGCTGTCGCCCGCCCGGGTGCCGGCGGGCTCCGAGGCCCGGGTGCACCTGCGGCTGGAGAACGTCTCCCGGCTGCCGACCGGGCTGCTGATGCTCCAGGACCGGCTGCCGTACGTGCTGGGCCCCCGGCCCCGCTTCGTCCTGGACCGGGTGGAGCCGGGCGGCAAGCGCGAGGTGACCTACCGGGTCCGCTCCGACCTGCGCGGGCGCTACCCGCTGGGCCCGCTGCAGCTGCGGCTCTCCGACCCGTTCGGCATGTGCGAGATGACCCGCTCCTTCAGCGCGTACGACACGCTGACCGTGGTGCCGCGCACCGAACCGCTGGCCCCGGTCCGCCTCGCCGGCGAGGCCGCCGGCTACGGCGACGGCCGGCACCGCACCCTCGCCCTGGCCGGCGAGGACGACGTCATCCCCCGCGGCTACCGGCACGGCGACGACCTGCGGCGGGTGCACTGGCGCTCCACCGCGAAGTACGGCGAGCTGATGGTCCGCCGCGAGGAGCAGCCGCAGCGCGCGGGCTGCACGGTGCTGCTGGACACCCGGCGCGACGCCTACACCGGCGCCGGCCCGGACTCGCCCTTCGAGTGGGCGGTCTCCGGCGCCGCCTCCGTCGCGCTGCACATGCTGGAGCGCGGCTACACGGTGCGGCTGCTGACCGACGGCGGCGAGCTGGGGACCGGCGTCGACGGGGCGCTGAACTCCCGCGGCGGCGAGTCGGCCGACGCGGCCGGGATACTCCTCGACACCCTCGCCGTCATCGACCACTCCGAGCAGGACACGGTCTCGGCCGCGTACGACGTCCTGCGCGGCGGGCACGAAGGGCTGCTCGTGGCGTTCTTCGGCGACCTGGACGAGGAGCAGGCGGCGCTCGCGGCGCGGATGCGGCAGCGTACGGCGGCGGGGGTGGCGTTCGTGACGGACACCGCGGCCTGGGCGGCGCGCCCGGGCGCGGCCGGCGGCGGATACGGCCCGTACAGCGCGGCCCCCGGCGCGGGGGCGGCGGGCGCCGACCGGGTGCGGCAACTGCGCGAGGCGGGCTGGACGGTGCTGTCCGTACGGCCCGGAACGGCGATGGGCGACCTGTGGCGGGAGGCCGGCGACCAGGCCGGCCAGCTCGCCGCGGCGGCCCGCGGAGGCGAGGGCTGAGATGAGCGGACGGGCCCGGCTCACGGTCAGCGCGGCGGCGGCGTCCCTGCTGGCGGCCACCGCGCTGCTGCCGCTGACCGACAGGATGACCTGGTTCTTCAAGGCGATCTTCGTCGTCTGCGCGATCGGCGGCGTCGGCATGGTCGCCCGCCGTATCCCGCTGGCGCGCCCGCTGACCGTGCTCGTGCAGGCCGCGGTCACCGTGCTGCTGCTCACGATGCTCTTCGCCGGCGAGACGGCGCTCGGCGGGGTGCTCCCCGGCCCGTCGGCGATCGAGGAGTTCCGGCAGCTCTTCCAGGAGGGCGGCGACGACGTCTCCCAATACTCCATCCCGGCTCCGGTCACCGACGGCATCGAGCTGATGCTGATCTCCGGCATCGCCGGGGTGGCGCTGCTGGTGGACGCGGTGGCGGTGACGTTCCGCAGCGCCGCCCCCGCGGGGCTGCCGCTGCTCGCGCTGTACTCCGTGGCCGCCGGGCTCAACCAGGGCGGGAGCTGGCTGACGTTCCTGCTCGCCGGCACCGGCTACCTGCTGCTGCTGCTCGCCGAGGGGCGGGACCGGCTGGCGCAGTGGGGCCGGATGTTCGGCGGCGGCGGGTCCGTGGGCGCGCCGGGCGGGGCCGACCCGGGCGGCGGCGGACGGCCGCTGGCCCCGGTGCGTACGGGCCGGCGGATCGGCGTCGTGGCGCTGGGCCTCGCGCTCGTCGTGCCCGCGGCGCTGCCGTCGCTGGACGGCGGGCTGCTGGACGGCAAGACCACCGGGCCCGGCCAGGGCCCCGGCGGCGGCACGGTCACCGCGATCAACCCCGTGGTGCGGCTGCAGCAGAGCCTGAACCAGCCGGAGAACCGCGAGGTCTTCCGGTACCGCGCCGGCGGCGGGGCGCAGAACCAGGCGCTGTACATGCGCTTCGTCGCCCTCGACCGCTTCGACGGCACCTCCTGGCAGCCCTCGCGCCGCAGCATCGAGGACATCCCGGACCCGCTGCCCACCCCGCAGGGCTACTCCAACAGCCAGGTCGAGTCCGCGCCCGTCACGCTGAACGTGCAGGCCGACGACGACTTCCGGCAGCAGTGGCTGCCCATGCCGTACCCCGCGTACCAGGTGCGCATCGGCGGCGACTGGCGCTACGAGCCGGAGGGCCGGTCCGTCGTCGGCGACGGCGGCACCACCACCGGCGGCGCGGAGTACCAGGTCACCAGCCTGCTCATGGCGCCCACCGCGCGCCAGCTGGCCACCGCACCCGCGCCGGACCCCTCGCTGAGCGGGGAGTACACGCAGGTGCCGGACTCGCTGCCGGACGAGGTGCGGCAGCAGGCGCAGGAGATCACCCGGGATTCGGCGAACGACTACGAGCGGGCGCTCGCGCTCCAGGACTACTTCACCACCAACTTCGTCTACGACACGGAGACCGACCTCGACGCCTCCGACCCCGAGGCGATCCTGAAGTTCCTCCGGGACAAGCAGGGTTTCTGCGTCCACTTCTCCTTCACGATGGCGGCGATGGCGCGGACGCTCGGCATCCCCGCGCGGGTCGCCGTCGGCTTCGTGCCGGGGACGGCGCAGAGCGACGGGTCGATGTCCGTGGGGCTGCAGGACGCGCACGCCTGGCCGGAGCTGTACTTCGAGGGCGCCGGCTGGACCCGCTTCGAGCCGACGCCGACGCGCGGCACGCTGCCCGACTACACGATGGAGAACACCCCGAGCGGCGGCGGCGACCCCGCGGACGAACTGCCGGACCGCGGCAGCACGGCGACGCCGGTCCCGTCCCCGTCGACGTCCGAGGACGAGTGCCCGGCGTCGCTGCGGCGGGCGGACGGCTGCCCGGACGACGAGGCGGCGGCCGGCGGGGCCGCGGGCCCGACCGACAGCGGACCGCCGGCGGCCGGGATCGCGGC
Organism: Streptomyces sp. CNX435; assembly: GCF_059570575.1. Lineage (NCBI taxonomy): Bacteria > Bacillati > Actinomycetota > Actinomycetes > Kitasatosporales > Streptomycetaceae > Streptomyces > Streptomyces sp. CNX435. Next base: position 34,684 of record NZ_JCANTA010000008.1, read on the forward strand.
GGGGGCGGTCGGCGTACTGCTGCTCCTGCTCCTGCCGGCACTGCCGGCCCTGTGGCGCGTACGGGAACGGGGCAGACGGCTGCGCCCGGGGGCCGGGCCGCTGGCGGCCTGGCGCGAACTGATCGACTCCGCCTGGGACTTCGGGCTGCCACCCGACGAGTCGCAGACGCCGCGGACGACGGCGGCGGCGCTCATCCGGTTCGGCGCGCTGGACGGCGCGGCGGGGCAGTCGGCGCTGCGGGTGGCGGGTGCGGTGGAGCAGACGCTCTACGCGCCACGGCCGCGGCAGATCGACGGGCTGGCGGAGGACGTACGGAAGGTGCGGGCGGCCATGGGCCGCGGCGCGGGCGCGGGCGCGCGGCTGCGCGCGGCGGTGGCACCGCGCTCGTCGGCGCGGCTGCTGTGGGCGGTGTCGGCGCGCTGGGCGGCGGTGACGGGGCGCTGGCGCGGCGCGATGCGCCGCGCGGGCGCGGCGCTGCGGCCCTCGCGCCAGCCGTGACGCTTCCCGCTGCGGGCCGGCGGGTGAGGGGGCGCGTGCACCCGGCCCCCACCCGCCCGCTGCCCGCGTGCACAGGACCGGCGGCGCGCTCTTCCCGTGGCGAGCGGTGCCCCCTGCCCGGCGCGCACCCTGGTGAGCCGGGCCCGTTCGGTGCGTACGGAAGAAGAGAGCCCGGAGCCGGAGAATACGGTCCGAAGCCCCACGCGATCTCTGTCGGCGCCTGCCGCTACCATCCTCCGGGTGATCCCCTCAGATGTCGAACGCGCGGCCGAACGCGTCCTCACCGACCCCGCCCGGCTGGTGCACGACGCCCCCGGTGACATCATTCCGCTCCTGCCCCATGCGATCGGCGGCCCCGCACGCCTGGCCGCGGCGGTCTACCGCACCTCCCTGCAACGCCACCGCCGGGTCGACCCGGCGCGGCGCGCCCAGGTGCTCGCGCTCGACGCCGCGCGCTGGGGTGCCGACGACCTCGCCCGCGCCCTGGCCGCCGTGCCGACCGCCTCCGCGCACGAAGGCACCGTCATCGACTGGAACACCGGGCTGCCGCCCAACAACCGCCTGATACGGCGGTTCTCCGGCCGCACCGACCACGTGAGCGCGGTAGCGGCAGCGGAGCTCGACGGCCGCCCCGTCATCGTCACCGGCAGCTTCATCAGGGACTACGTGCGCGTGTGGGACCCCGCCACCGGAACCGAACTGCGCGCGCCCACGGCTGCCAAGCCCACCGCCCTGACCACCACCGTGCTGGACGGCCGCCCCGTCATCGTCACGGGTGAACTCCGGGGTGGCATCCGCCGGTTCGACCTGGCCACCGGCGCGGAGATCAGCACCGCCCTGCCGGCGCACGACAACTCCCACTCGATCGTCATCACGGAACTCGGTGGCCGCCACGTGGCGGTGAGCTGCGCCTACCCGCCCGACATCGTCCAGGTGTGGGACCTCGACTCGGCAACACGCGTCGGCGAGCCGCTCGAAGGCCACACCAAGCTGGTGACAGGCGCCGACGTGGCCGAGGTCGACGGCCGCGCGGTGCTGGTCACCGCCGGACTCGACCGCACCGTACGCCTGTGGGACCTCGCTGCCGGCACGCAGATCGGCGAGCCCCTCGACTGCTTCAGCGACGCCGTCGCGACGACCGTCCTCAACGGCCGCCCCGTGGCGGTCACCGGCGGCGGCCCGGAACAAGGTTTGCTCGTCTGGGACCTCGCCGAACGCGTCCCGGTGGGCGCGCCGCTGCGCGGTCATCTCCTGCGCCCCGCCGGCATCGCCATCGCCGGGACCGAGGGCCGGCCGGTCGCCGTCAGCGCCAGCTACGACCGCACCGTTCGGCTGTGGGACCTCGCCGAGGGGGTCCAGATCGGCGACGCGCTCACCGACCACACCGAGCGGGTCACCTGCGTCGCGGTCACGGAACTAAACGGGCGCCCTGTCGCGGCCACGGCGAGCGACGACCACACCGTGCTGCTGTGGGACGTCTCCCTGCGCGGCCCCGCCCGCCCCCGGCCAGAAGCGCGGGAGGACCGCCCGGCCTGGCGCCTGGACTGGGCCACGGGCTCCGGCCTCAGCGAACGCGCACTGACGTCGTTCCACGGGACGACGAACGCGCTGGCGTCCGGATCTCTCCACGGAAGTCCCGTCGTGGTGTCCGGCCACGACCGCGAACTGCGGGTCCTCGACCCCGCCACCGGGGAACCGGCCCGCCCGCCCATCCCCACGGGTCACGGCGAATGGGTGACCGACGTAGCGGTCACCGAGCTGGACGGACGGACCGTCGCCGTCAGCACCTCCGCCGACAACACCGTGCGGCTGTGGGACCTCGCCGGCGGCGAGCGGATCGGCGACCCGATGAAGGGGCACACCAAGACGGTGAACGCGGTGGCCGTCGCCGTCGCCGACGGGCGCACCATCGCCGTCACCGGCGGGCGCGACACCACGGTGCGCCTGTGGGACCTTGCCGAACGCGCCCAGATCGGCGAGCCGCTGACCGGACACACCGCCCCGGTCAACGCCATCGCCGTCACCGAACTCGACGGCCGCCCGGTCGCCCTCACCGCGGGCGGAGGCTTCCCCCGCAAGGACACGGCTGTGCGGCTCTGGGACCTGACCACCCGGGCCCCTCTGGGCGACCCCCTCGACGCCGGCACGCACGAGGTCCTGAGCATCGCCACGGCGGTGCTGGACGACCGGCCCATAGCCGTCGTCGTGGCCCGGGACGACGACGCCACCGTGTGGGACCTGGCCACACGCACCGAGATCCGCCGCCTGCCGACCGCGCGGCACCGCCCCAAGGCCGTCGCCGTCGCTTACGTGGACGGGCGCGCCGTAGCCGTCATCGGCGACGGTACAGGCAAGGTCCTGGGCGGCACCGTGCGGCTGTGGGACCTCGCCACCGGCGAGCCGGTCGGCGAGCCCCTGGACACCGATCCCACGACGGCCGTGACGACCGCCGAGATCGACGGCCGCCCGGTGGCAATCACCGGAGGGGACGGCTCCGTGCACGTGTGGGACCTGTCGCAGAACGTGCCGGTTCCGGCCCGCCCGCGCACCGGCCATCTCGGCGGGCTGGTCGCGGCCGGGCTGACCGAGATCGGCGGGCGCCCCGTCGCGGTTACCGGGGCGTATCGCAAGGGCACTGTGCGGACGTGGGACCTCGACAGTGGCGAGCACGCCGGCGCCCCCATCGACGTGGGCTACCTCAGCGACATGGCGGTCACCGAGATCGACGGCCGCCCCGCCGCCGTCATCAGCCCGGACAACGACTTCGGCGCCTGGGACCTCGCCACCGGCGAGGAACTGCTGCGCCACCGGACCGACCACGAAGCCGAGGTGCTCGCCATCGCGGTGGCGCGCGACCGCGACCGGCAGCTGGTCATCACCGGGACCTATGACAACGCGGTCTCCGCGCACGTCCTGGAAACCGGGGCCCGGGCCGGGCGGCGCCGGACGACCCTGCACGGCGACCCCGTCCGCGCCGCCGCCGTCGCCGAGGACGACCGGGGCCGTCCCGTCGCAATCAGCGTGGGCGGTTCGGTTTCGGCCGAGGCCAACGTGTGGCAGGCGCGCAACGGCCGCCAGGTGTGCTGGGCCGTGGTGGGCCACACCGACGACGTGAACGCGGTCGCCACGCTGGCTCTGGGCGGCCGGACGGTGGCGGTCACGGCGGGCCGCGACAAGGCGGTGCGCGTGTGGGGCATCGACGACGGCGAGGCCGTACTGCCGCCGCTGAGCGGCCACACCGGATTCGTCAACGCGGTGGCGGCGGCCGTTGTCGACGGCCGGCCGACCGCGGTCTCGGGCGGCGACGACCGCACCGTCCGGGTGTGGGACCTCGCCGACGAGCACCCGGCCGGTGACGAACTCGTCTTCCCGCACCCGGTGACGGCGCTCGCTCTCAGCCTGCAAGGGCGCATGGTGGTGTGCTTCGGCAGCGACATCGCCGTGTTCACCCGGCTCCCCAAGACGTATCAGGAGTGAGCGGGCGTGAACGCCTCACGCTGTGGGCGGCGGTGCGGGACGGGTGCGCCCGCTTCGTACCCGCCCGTTGCCCGGGCGGGGTTCGAGTGCGGCTCAAGCGGGTCTCAGGTGCGGGGGCGAGGGCACGTCCTTCTTGGCGTGGCCGGGGTGCGGCAGGAGCCGCTCCCCCCGTAACGCGTTGAACGCCCACGGGCCGTGCCCGTGGGCGCATCTCCGCCCCCTGCGTTACGTCTGCGGCGCCGGCTCCCGGCCCGGGCGACCAATGCGGGGAACGCCGCGCTGCGATCCGCAGCGCCGGCCGGCGGCCGTCAGCGGCCCTCGTCGCGACGGCGCTGCCACCGCTCTTCGATCCGGCCCATCATGGAACCGCGCCGCCGGGTCCTGCGCCGCTGCTGCTGACCGCCCGGTGGGGCCGCGGCATCGCCCGGCTGCTGCTGCTGTTGCTGCTCGCCTGGGTTCGCAGTTCTACGCCAACCGGTCACGGCGAGCACCGCACATCCGAGCATGACGAGGAAGCCCACCACGCTGACCCAGATCTGCTGCGCGACCATGCCGGCCATCAGGAGCGCGATACCCACCAGGAAGCCGGCTACCGCCTGGTACACCCGACGGCGGGTGTACGTGCGCAGCTTGCTGCCCTCAAGCGCTGTCGCAAACTTGGGGTCTTCTGCGTACAGCGCTCGCTCCATCTGCTCGAGCATGCGCTGCTCGTTCTCGGAGAGCGGCACGGAGTCCTCCTACTCGTCGGTCGCTTGGGGGCGACCGGGACGCGGCACCTCCAGGATAGGCAGGTATGCGCCCCCGTGAAACCCGCCCCTCTGCGCCAAATCCGCCGATCCGCGGTGCGGATCCGGACCTGCCCGCCGTAGCAGGCCCTGACTCAGATCATACGGCGCGCCGGGGCCGAACGGGTGGCCTGTGGCCTACTGCACCTTTGCCCGCGGGCGGACCGAATATCACTTCCGGGCGCCCAGAACATGCAGCTGCGCCGCGACGTGCTGGAACGCCGGCGACTCCGCCGCCGCCCGCTCCAGCTCCAGCAGCGCCTCCAGCGCGCCGGGCTCGGACTCCGCGAGACCGTCCGGTACCAGGTCGGAGAAGGTCCGTACGCCCTGTACGGCGCGCACCTCCACCCCGGCGGCGGCGACCAGCCGGGTCAGCTCCTCGGGGGTGAACCGGCGCGGCACCGGGTCCGCGTCGCCCCAGCGGCCGTCTCCGCCCGTGAGCGCCCGGTGGGCGGAGGAGAAGTGCCCGGCGAGCGCGCGGGCCAGCACGGCGCCGCCGAGGCCCGCCGCCAGGACGCTGAGGAGGCCGCCGGGCCGCAGCGCGGCGACGGCGTTGGCGAGGCCGGCGGCGGGGTCGTCGACGTATTCGAGGACCCCGTGGCAGAGGACGGCGTCGTACGTGCCGGGCTCGGCGACGTCGAAGAGGGCGTGGATGTCGCCCTGCACGCCGTGCACCCGGTCGGCGACGCCGGCCTCGGCGGCGCGGCGCCGGAGCCCGAACAGCGCGTTCGGGCTGGGGTCGACGACCGTCACCCGGTGCCCGAGCAGGGCGGCGGGCACGGCGAACCCGCCGGTGCCGCCGCCGGTGTCGAGCACGTCGAGCGAGCGGGCCGCGCGCCCTTCGCCGGCACCGGCGCCGGCGACCGCGGCGTCCGCTCCGGCGGCTCCGTGCCGGGCCAGGGCGTCCTCCAGCACCTCCCAGACGACGGCAGCGCGCAACGAGGCGCGCGGCAGGGGGTCGTGCGGTGTCGTACGGGGCATGGAGCGCTCCTCGAAGATCGGGCATCGCTCAGCTTAGAGGCTGTGCATCCGCTCTCCGCGCCCCGACGGGCGGACCCGCGACAGCCCCGCCCGCGCCGGGGCCGGCGGGGGCCGTCTGGGGGCACCGCACGCCGGTTCAGCGGCTCTCCGGGCCCGGTTGGGGACGTATCAGCGGCTGGACGACGAGCATCCGCTCGACGATACGCGTGAACATCCCTGCCGCGCGGAGCAGATCGGCCGCCTCCTGCTCGTCGACCGCGTCCCTGATGCCCGCCTCCGCGCGGGCGCGCAGCCGGGCGCCGGCGGCGAACATCGCGCTCCACTCGGCGAGTTCGGGCGCGACCTCCGGCAGCACCTCCCACGCGCTGCGGATGCGCTGCCGGCGGCGCGGCGACGGCTCGGGGCGCCCGCGCACCGCGAGCACCGCGGCGGCCGTGCGCAGCGCGGCGAGGTGGGCCAGCGAATAGCGCTCGTTCGCCGTCTCCATCTCCGCCGCCTCCGCCAGACCGGCGTGGGCCTGCGCCAGCAGCTCCAGCGCCGCCTTGGGCGCGCTGCCCGGGCGCAGGACGGGGTGGACATCACTCGGTGGGGCGAAAGCCGGCTCGGCTGCCATGGCTTGCCTCCTGTCAGCGTCAGTCCTTCAGTTCCTTCAGTCTTTCGTTCGTATGTGCCCATCGTGGCGCACACCACTGACAATCGGCCTGACCTGCCCCACTACCTGCAACGATGCCCACGATCGCACCCTCCGCGGCAATTGCGCCGGCGGCTGCCGCCCCGGGGTGGACCCCGCCCCGCCCGGGCACACGCCCCCCGCGGAAACGGGCGCCGCCCCGGCGCGAAGCGATCCCCCGTCGCTCCACCACCGGGGCAGCTTCCCTCCCATTCCCCCCATTCCCCCCTCGTGGGCCGGCTCGGAGTCCCGTTCCGCCGCCCCGTGTCGGCGGTCCGTGGCCCCGTCCCGCGTCCGTCCCACGTCCATCACTGTGCCGTTTGTGCAGGTCGGGGCCCATCCGCTCGGGTACTCAAGCACGTACCTGAGTACGCGTACTCACCGCTGAGTACGCACCCCCAGCCCCACCGCTCCCGCCCGCCGGCCCGCGCGGGGCGCGGGATAAAGTCCGGGCCATGGCAGAGATCGCGGTGATCGGGGCGGGCATGGGCGCCATGGCCGCCGCCGCACGGCTGGCCCTCGCGGGCCACCGGGTGACGGTCCACGAGCGCACCGGCAGCCACGGCGGCGGCGTACGGCGGCTGGAGCGCGACGGCTTCGGCTTCGACACCGGCCCGGGGATGCTGTACCTGCCCGCCGTCTACCGCGACCTGTTCCTCAAGACCGGCCGGCGGAAGCTGGAGAAGTGCGTGGACCTGGTGCCGGTGGACCCGGCCGAGCGGCACGTCTTCCCCGACGGCTCCGTCGCCACCCTGCCGAACGCCTCCCGCGCGGGCGTCGTACGCGCCCTCGACGCCGCCGCCGGGCCGGGCGCGGGCACGGCCTGGACGGCCCTGCTCGACCGGGGCCGCCGGGTCTGGGAGGCCGCCCGCCGCCCGCTCGTGGAGGAGCCCCTGCCCGCCGACCCCGGCGCGCTGGCCACCGACCCGTACCCCGCCGTTGCGCCCCCGGCCGGGCGCGGGCTGCTGCGCCGGCTGCGCCGACCGCGTATGCCGGCCCCGCCCGCCACCGTCGCCGGCGTCGGCGCGGGCGAGCTGGGCGCGTACCCCGCGCTGGGGCTGATGCTCGCGCAGCACGCGCTGGCGTACGGGTTCGACCCGCGCCACGCGCCCGCGGGCGCGGCGATGCTGCCGTACGTGCAGGAGACCTTCGGCGGGTGGTACGTGCGCGGGGGCGTGCGGGCGCTGGCGGACGCGCTGTACGAGCGCTGCCTGGAGCGCGGGATCGAGTTCGCGTTCGGCGCGGAGGTGGTCGCCGTCCGGGTGGACGGGGACGGCCGGGCGGCGGGCGTCGAGCTGGCCGGCGGCGGCCGGGCGGACGCCGACGCGGTGGTCGCGGGGGTGCCGCGGGCCCGGCTGGCGGAGCTGGTTCCGAGCGCGTACGAGACGACGGACGTGACACCCGCGGCGCCGGGGACGGCGCGGGCCGTGCCGGCGCGGATGACCGTGTGCCTGGCGCTGCGCGGCGGGCGGGACGGGGACGCCGTGCACCGTACCGTCGTGCACTCCCCGGACCCGGCACGCGAGCTGGCCTGGATCTTCGACGGCGGACCGCCCGGGGCCGTGCCGCCCACCGTCACCGTGCTGCGCCCCGACGACCCCGCGCAGCGCCCGGACGCGGAGCACGAGGCCGTGACGCTGACCGCCGTGGTCCCGGCCGGGGCGTGGGCGGCGGAGGGCGGGCACGCGGAAGGCCGAGATCCGGAAGGCGGGGATCCGGAAGGCGGGGACGCGGAAAGCTCGGAGAAAGCGGCGGAGGCGTTCGCGGACCGGATGGTGGCGGCGGCCGGACGCGCGGTGCCGGGGCTCGCGGAGCGGGTGCTGTGGCGCGAGGTGCGTACGCCCGCGGACACCGCCGCCGAGACGGGCGCCCCGGGCGGCGCGGTGCCGGGGCCCGCGCTGGCCGGCGCCGGCGGCGCGTACCTGCCGCCGCCGAACACCACGGCCGTGCCGGGCCTCTACGCGGTCGGCAGCTGGGCGCACCCGGGGGGCGGGCTGGCGCACGCGGGGATGTCGGGGGCGCTGGTCGCCGGGTTGATCACGGAGGGTGCGGACTTCCGCGGCTCCCGCTGAGGGCGCCCGCGGGGTGGTTCAGTACCGGTATTGCTGCTCGTAGCCCGGGTAGCCCTGCTGCTGGGCGTACGGGTCCTCGGCGCCCAGCGGGTCCGCGTCGCGCTGCTGCGGCATCCAGACACCCTCGCCCGGCGTCGTCCCGTAGTTCTCCTGGCCGTACGCCGGCTGCTGGCCCGTGTCGTAGCCCTCGGCGTACTGCGCGTACTGCTGCTGGTCGTACCCCGGGTACCCGGCGCCCGTGTCGTACGAGTCGTAGTACGACGGCGGCGGCGGGGCCGGGGCGGCGTACTCCGTGCCGCTGTAGGGGTCCGCGTACCCGGCGGGGCCGGGGGCGGCCGTGTCGTATCCGGCGTACTGGTGCTCCGTGCCGTAGCCGCCGGCGTCCGGGTATATCTGCTGGTCCTGCCCGTAGCCGTTCATCCCGGTGCCGTTCGTGGCGTAGCCGCCGGCCTCGTAGCCGGAGGTGGTCGCCTGGCCGCCGGAGTCGTACGCGGAGGTCGTGGCGTAGCCGCCGGAGTCGTAGGCGGACGTCGTGGCGTAGCTGCCGGAGTCGTACGCGGTGGTGGTCGCGTAGCTGCCGGAGTCGTAGCCGGCGCCGTTGCTGTTGCTGTTGCTGTTGCCGTTGCCGTTGCCGTACGAGTCGTAGCCGCCCGCGTACGCCTGCTGCGGCCCGGGGGCGGCGGCCATGGCCTGCTCCTCGCCGAAGGGCGAGAACTGCGCGGTCTGGTCCTGCGCCGCGGGCACCCCCGCGGGCACGGGCGGCGCGGGCGCCGGCTCGTACGCCGGGTAGCCGCCGGCGTGCTCCGGCGGCTCCGCCGGGCGGTCGTCGTACACCGCCCCGTCGTACCGCCCGTCGCCGTACGCGGCGTGCGACGAGGCGGCGTACCCGTCGTCGTAGTCCTCGCGCTCCGCGCGCCTGCTCATCACCCAGCCGTCGGAGTACCCGCTGCGGTAGGAGAACGTGACCTTGACCTGCCCGACCGCGAACACCACCACGCCCAGCCCGATCACGACGACCGACGGCATGAGGACGCCGAGCACCACGCACAGGAAGCCGACGAAGGCCAGCGCGCGCCAGCGCAGCGGGGCCTTGTACTGCATCAGCACTTCCCAGAGCAGCCACAGCGCGACAAGCCCGAACGCGGCATAGAGGGCCAACCACATCATGTCGCCCATTCCGTGCCTCTCTTCCGCCCCCGCTTGGTGGTGCCTGCCCTCAAGACCGCCGGTGCAGTCCCAGGTTCTGGTAGATCTCCAGCGTTGCCGTCGAGTGGTTCAGCGTAATGAAGTGCAGTCCGGGGATGCCCTCGGACATCAGGCGCTCGCACATGGCCGTGGCGTACTCGATGCCAATGGAGCGTACCGCGGCCCGGTCGTCCTCGACCGCGAGAACCCGGTCCGCCAGCTCCGGCGGGAACGTCGCCCCGCTCAGCTCGGCGAACCGCTGGATCTGCCGGGCGTTGGTGACCGGCATGATCTCCGGGATGACCGGGGTCGTGCAGCCGGCGGCGGCGACCCGGTCGCGCAGCCGCAGGTAGTCGTCGACGTGGAAGAACATCTGGGTGATCGCGTAGTCCGCGCCCGCGCGGCACTTGTCGACGAAGTGCCGGATGTCGGTGTCCCAGTCGGTGGACCGCGGGTGCCGCTCGGGGAAGGCGGCGACGCCGACGCAGAAGTCGCCCGACTCCTTGATCAGCCGGACCAGTTCGGCGGCGTACGTCACCCCCTGCGGGTGCGCGACCCACTCCCCCATCGGGTCCCCCGGGGGGTCGCCGCGGACGGCGAGCATGTTGCGGATGCCCGCGCCCGCGTACTGGCCGATGACGTTGCGCAGTTCGGCGATGGAGTGGTTGACCGCGGTCAGGTGCGCCACGGGCGTGAGGGTGGTGTCGGTGGCGATGCGCTCGGTGGCGCGGACGGTGCCCTCGCGGGACGAGCCTCCGGCACCGTAGGTCACGGAGACGAAGGTGGGTTGTACGGCTTCGATGCGCCGTACGGCGTTCCAGAGGGTCCGCTCGCCCTTGTCGGTCTTCGGGGCGGCGAACTCGAACGAGAACGACTGCTTGCCGGACGCGAGCAGTTCACGGACAGTAACTGCGCGATCATTCCTGGTCGAAGCGATGCCGGTGGCCATACGCGGCAGGTTAACCGCCGGTCACCTCCGGACCCAAGACGGTCTGCTGAATTACGGGCCCCTACGCGCCACCCCGGGCCGGCCCGGCGACTACCGGACGTCACCGTTCCGGACGGAGCGCAGCCGCCGTACGAACTCCCCCGCCGCAGCTCCGGGGTCCTCCGCGGCGGTGATCGCGCGGACGACGACGACGCGGCGGGCCCCGGCCGCCAGGACCTCGTCGAGATTTCCGAGGTCGATTCCGCCGATGGCGAACCACGGGCGGTCGGTGTCCAGCCCGGCGGCGTAGCGGACGAGGCCGAGGCCGGCCGCCAGCCGCCCGGCCTTAGTGGGGGTGGGCCAGCACGGGCCGGTGCAGAAGTAGTCGACGCCGGGCTCCGTGGCCGCGGCGCGGGCCTCCGCCTCGGCGTGCGTAGAGCGGCCGATGAGCACGTCGCCGGGCGCGTCGCCCAGGATCGCGCGGGCGGCGGGCACCGGCAGGTCGCCCTGGCCCAGGTGCAGCACGTCGGCGCCGGCGGCGTGCGCCACGTCGGCGCGGTCGTTGACCGCGAGCAGCCGGCCGTGCCGGCGGCAGGCGTCGGCGAAGACCTCCAGGTGCGCCAGCTCCGCGCGCGCCTCCATGCCCTTGTCGCGCAGTTGGACGATGTCCACGCCGGCGGCCAGCACGGCGTCGAGGAACTCGGGCAGGTCGCCCTGGCGGGTACGGGCGTCGGTGCACAGGTACAGCTGCGCGGCGCCGAGCCGCGCGCGGGTGTCCGCGGCGGCGCGGGCACCAGTTCCGGCCGTCATGCGGCGCTCCCCCTCGTACGGTCGCGGGGCCGGACGCGCGGACGCCCGCCCGGCCCCGCGAGGTTACACAGCCAGCGCCTGCGCCCTGCGCTTGACCTCCGTCCCGCGGTTCTCGCGCAGCGCCTGCGCGGGAGTCCCCGGGAGCGAGGGGTCGGGGGTGAACAGCCACTCCAGCGCCTCTTCGTCGCTGAAGCCGTCGTCCTTGAGCAGCGTCAGGGTCCCGGTGAGGCCCTTGACGACCTTCCCCTCGCCGATGAACTCGGCGGGCACCTGCAGGGTGTTGTTTTCACCCCGCCGCACCGCGATCAGCTGGCCCTCCTTGACCAGCTGCCGCACGCGGGTCACCACGACGCCGAGCTTCTCCGCGACGTCGGGAAGGGTGAGCCAGGAGGGGACGAGAGCATCGATCTTCGCATCAATCTCGGTCACGCCCCCAGCCTGCCATCTCGGGCGGCCGGCCGGTACAGGGCAGCGCCAAAGGGAGGCATTTCACCGCAGAGCATCCCCGGAATCGCGGGCACCGGCGCGGCGCGCCGCGCGCCGGGCGCGTCACAGCACGGCTGATTTCAGCGGCACGGCCGCGTCGGCGGCGCGCCCCCGGTCCAGCGCGGCGGAGGCGTGGATCAGCTTGCGCCCCTGGGTGAGGTCCCGCGGGCGGCCGACGGCGAGCAGCGCGATGAGCCGGCCGGCGCGCAGCCAGCACACCGACCACGACGACCCGTGCGGGTCGCCGCGCCACAGCAGCTCGTCGTCGGCCGTGTGGTGGCCGACGTACTGCACGAAGCGGCCGAACTGCTCGGACCAGAAGTACGGCACCGGGTCGTACACCGCGCCCGGCACCCCGGCGATGTCCGCCGCGACCGTCGCCGGGCCCTGCAGCGCGTTGTCCCAGTGGTGGATGAGCAGCCGCTCGCCGTAGCGCGCGGACGGGAACGAGGCGCAGTCGCCGACGGCCCAGACGCCGGGCACGTTCGTACGCAGCCGCTCGTCGGCCCGCACCGCGCCGTCGCCGCCGAGGTCGACGCCGGAGCCGGCGAGCCAGTCCGTGGCCGGGCGGGCGCCGATGCCGACGACGACGGCGTCGGCGGTCAGCTCCGTACCGTCGTCGAGGACCACCGCGACCGGGCCGCCCCCCTCGATGCCCGCGCCGGGCCCGCCGGGGCTCTCGACGCGCTCCACCCGGCGGCCGGTCAGCAGCCGGGCACCGCTCTCCTCGTACCACCCGGCCATCGGCGCCGCGACCTGTGCCGGCAGCGCCGCCGGCAGCGGGTGCCCGGCGGCCTCCACGACCGTCACCTCGCAACCCTGTTCGCGCGCCGCGGTGGTCAGCTCCGCGCCGATCCAGCCCGCGCCGACCACCAGGAGCCGGCTGCGCCGCACGAGCGCCGCGCGCAGCCGGGCCGCGTCGTCGAGAGTGCGCAGCAGGTGCACGCCGGGCGTGGCGCCGGCCGGGGCGCCGGGCAGCGGGACGGGCACCGCGCCGGAGGCGAGGACCAGCTTCTCGTACGGCACGGGCCCGGCGTCCGTCGCCAGCAGCCGCCGCACGGTGTCCAGCCGGTCGACGTGCAGCCCCAGGCGCAGCCCGATGCCGTGCTCCGCGAAGTCCACCTCGAACGCCGAGTCCTCCGCCTTGCCGAGCAGCACCGCCTTGGACAGCGGCGGCCGGTCGTACGGCCGGTGCGGCTCGGCGCCGACGAGGGTGACGGCGCCCTCGTAGCCCTGCTCGCGCAGCGCCACGGCGGTCTGCACGCCGGCCATGCCGGCGCCGACGACGACGGTGCCGGTCGCGCCGGCGGGGCTGTGGTCGGGTTCGGCGGCGGTCACAGGGATCACCATATGCCGCGCCCGTCGGGCCCCGCTCGTGGGCCGTCCGTGCGCGAGGCTCCCTTACCGCGGCCGGGCGTACGGAGTTAGGGTGGCCCGGAAGAACTCGCGGGAGCCCGGCGCACCGGGCTGAGAGGGGGGCTGGCGGCCCCCGACCGTACGAACCTGATCCGGGTCATGCCGGCGAAGGGAGGGGCGAACGCGCCCATGCAGTCACGCGACACACCCCCGACAGCTCCGGCACCCCCGACGGAACCGGCGGCCCCCGCGGAACCGGCGCGGGCGCCCGGCGCATCCGCCGCGGCGCGGGCGGCGGATGCCACGTACGACGTCCTCGTCGTCGGCGGCGGCGTCATCGGCCTGGTCACCGCCTGGCAGGCGGCCCGCCGCGGGCTGGCCACCGCCGTGGCCGACCCCGCCCCCGGCGGCGGCGCCGCGCAGGTCGCCGCCGGGATGCTGGCCGCCGTCACCGAGCTGCACTACGGCGAGGAGGCGCTGCTGGCGCTCAACCTGGCCGCCGCGGAGCGCTATCCGGCGTTCGCGGCCGATCTGGCGGAGGCGTCGGGCCGGGACATCGGCTACCGCCGCTGCGGCGCGCTCAGCGTCGCGCTCGACGCGGACGACCGCGCGCAGCTGCGCGAGCTGCACGGCTTCCAGCAGCGGCTGGGGCTGTCCGCGGAATGGCTCAGCGGGAGCGAGTGCCGTCGCCTGGAGCCGATGCTCGCGCCCGGGGTGCGCGGCGGGCTGCGCGTCGACGGCGACCACCAGACGGACCCGCGGCTGCTGACCGCGGCGCTGGTCACCGCCTGCGAGCGGGCCGGGGTGAGCTTCCACAAGAGCCTCGCGGTACGGCTGCGGACGGCCGGCGCGGGCGCGGCCGAGCGGGCGGCGGGCGCGGAGCTGGCGGACGGCACGCGGATCGCCGCCGGGCAGACGGTGCTGGCCGCCGGCAGCCGCAGCGGCCGGCTGGCGGGGGTGCCGGAGGCGGTACGGCCGCCGGTGCGGCCGGTGAAGGGCCAGGTGCTGCGGCTGCGGATGCCCGACGCCCGGGTGCCGTTCCTGAGCCGTACGGTACGGGCCGTGGTCCGCGGCAGCAGCGTCTACCTGGTGCCGCGGACCAGCGGCGAGCTGGTCGTCGGCGCCACCAGCGAGGAGCTGGGCTGGGACACCACCGTCACCGCCGGCGGCGTGTACGAGCTGCTGCGCGACGCGCACGAGCTGCTGCCCGGGCTGACCGAACTGCCGCTGGTGGAGACCGGCGCCGGGCTACGCCCCGGCTCCCCCGACAACGCGCCGCTGCTGGGCCCCACCGCCCTGGCGGGGCTGCACCTGGCCACCGGCCACTACCGCAACGGGGTCCTCCTCACCCCCGTCACCGGCGACGCGCTCGCCGCCGTACTCACCGGTGGCGAACTCCCCGACGTCGCCCGCCCGTTCGCGGCGACCCGGTTCGACCGGGTACCGCAGCACCAGCAGCACGGAGGGCAGCACGCATGACGGACGACGCCACGCAGGCCCGTACCGAAACCCCGACCGCCACCGCCGACGCCGCCACCACCTTCACCACCGAAACCGCCCCCACCGCCGAAACCGCCACCGTCGCCATCACCGTCAACGGCGCCGCCCGCCGCATCGCCGCGGGCCTCACCCTCGACGCCCTCGTCGCCACCCTCACCGCCGCCCCCCGCGGCGTCGCCGCCGCCGTCAACGAGGACGTCGTGCCGCGCGGCAGCTGGCCCACCACCCCGCTCGGCGACGGCGACCGCGTCGAGATCCTGACCGCGGTCCAGGGAGGCTGACCCACCGTGACCCGCACCGCCCCCGCCCCCGCGCCCGCCGCCGCCCCCATGGACCACACCGTCGCCGACCCCCTCACCATCGCCGGTGTCCGCTTCTCCTCCCGCCTCATCATGGGCACCGGGGGCGCGACCAGCCTGGACGTCATGGAGCGCGCCCTCCTCGCCTCCGGCACCGAGCTGACCACCGTGGCGATGCGCCGCGTCGACCCGGGCGTGCACGGCTCCGTACTCGACGTGCTGCGCCGCCACGGCATCCGCGTGCTGCCGAACACCGCCGGCTGCTACACCGCGGGCGAGGCCGTCCTCACCGCCCGGCTGGCCCGCGAGGCGCTCGGCACGGACTGGGTGAAGCTGGAGGTCATCGCGGACGAACGCACCCTGCTACCGGACCCCGTCGAGCTGCTGGCCGCCGCCGAGACGCTCGTCGACGACGGCTTCACCGTGCTCCCGTACACCAACGACGACCCGGTGCTCGCGCGCAAGCTGGAGGACGCCGGCTGCGCCGCCGTGATGCCGCTGGGCTCCCCCATCGGCTCCGGGCTCGGCATCCGCAACCCGCACAACTTCCAGCTCATCACCGAGGCCGCCGGGGTGCCCGTCGTCCTCGACGCCGGCGCCGGCACCGCCTCCGACGCCGCGCAGGCCATGGAGCTGGGCTGCGACGCGGTGATGCTGGCGTCCGCGGTGACGCGGGCGCAGGAGCCGGTGCTGATGGCGGAGGCGATGCGGCACGCGATCGCCGCGGGCCGGCTCGCCGCGCGGGCGGGGCGCATCCCGCGCCGGCACTTCGCGCGCGCGTCGTCGCCGGCGGCCGGCGTCGCGAAGCTGCACGCGGACGCGGAGGGGGCCACGAACACGCGCGCGGGCACGGGCGCGGATTCGGCCGCGGAGCCGGACCCGGAGCGGCCCGCGTTCGCGTGAACTCCCGCGTCCCGTACCGGCACCCGCACCGCCGGCGCCAGCACGGCTTCGGGAACGTACTGCAGCACAACGGTGACGGGAACGCGCCCCTCACCTCGTAGACTGCGCAGCGTGGACACGACTCTGGACCCGTCCCCCCATCCGCCGGGAGGGTGGGGAGACCCCATGGTCGGGCAGCTGCTCGACGGGCGCTACCGCATCGACGCGCGTATCGCCGCCGGCGGCATGGCCACGGTCTACCGGGCCCTGGACACCCGGCTCGACCGGGTGCTCGCCGTCAAGGTGATGCACCCGTCGCTCGCGGCCGACGCCTCCTTCGTCCAGCGGTTCATCCTGGAGGCCAAGTCGGTCGCCGGGCTCGCCCACCCCAACGTCGTGGGCGTCTACGACCAGGGCACCGACGGCCCGCACGTCTTCCTGGCCATGGAGTACGTCCCCGGCTGCACCCTGCGCGACGTGCTGAACGACCGCGGCGCCCTGCAGCCGCGGGCCGCGCTGGACATCCTGGAGCCCGTGCTCGCCGCGCTCGGCGCCGCGCACCGGGCCGGTTTCGTCCACCGCGACATGAAGCCGGAGAACGTCCTCATCGGCGACGACGGCCGCGTCAAGGTCGCCGACTTCGGGCTCGTCCGCGCCGTGAACTCGAACACCACCGCCTCCACCGGCACCGTGCTCGGCAGCGTGTCGTACCTGGCGCCCGAGCAGATCGAGCGGAGCAGCCAGGAGGGAGCCGACCCCCGCGTCGACGTCTACGCCTCCGGCGTGATGCTCTACGAGATGCTCACCGGCGCCAAGCCGCACTCCGGCGAGCACGCCGCGCGCGTGCTCTACCAGCACCTCCACGAGGACGTCGAGCCGCCGTCCGCCGCCGTGCCGGGGCTGCCCGCGCAGCTGGACGACCTGGTCGCCGCGGCCGCCGCGCGCAGCCGGGAGGAGCGCCCGGCGGACGCCGTGGAGCTGCTGTCGGCCGTACGGAGCGCCCGCGCGCAGCTCACCGACGCGCAGTTGGACGCGATGCCGCCGCAGGCCGTCGCCGAGGAGCGGGTCGGCTCCGAGGACCGCACGGCCGTGGTGCCGGGCGTGGCCGGTGCGGCGCCGGCGCAGGACCGGCTGAACGTCACGAGCGTGCTGGAGACCCCCGCCGCCGGACCGGCGGACACCACCGCCGCCCCGCCGGGACCGCCGGCGCCCGGCGCCCCGCCGCAGCCGGGCCCGGGCCGCTCCCGGCCGCGCTACGGGCTGCTGGCGCTGCTGGCGGCGGTGCTCGTGGTGGGCGTCGGCGCGGGTGTCTGGTACATAAACTCCGGGCAGTTCACCAAGGTCCCGTTCGTACTGGGGAAGACCGAGGCCGAGGCCCGGGACATGCTGTCCGGCGAGGACCTCGACGCCGAGGTCGACGAGGACTTCAGCGACACGGTCAAGCCCGGCCGGGTCATCCGCACCGACCCCGAGGGCGGCAACCGCATCCGCCAGGGCGACTCCGTCACGATCGTGGTCTCCAAGGGCCCCCAGATGGTCGAGATCCCCGAGCTGTACGCGGTCCCGCTGGACGAGGCCAAGGAGGAGCTGCGCGACGCCGGGCTGAAGCCCGGCGTGACGACGGAGGCGTTCAGCGAGGAGCTGCCCGCCGGCCGTGTGATCAGCACCGACCCGGAGGACGGCGAGAAGATCAAGGCCGGCCGGGCGGTGGCGATGGTGGTCAGCCGCGGCGAGCCGATCGAGGTGCCGGACGTCGTCGGCGAGGACCAGGACGAGGCCGCCGAGGAGCTGCGCGAGGAGGGCCTCGCGGTCGAGGTCGACGAGGAGACGGTGTTCTCGGAGGAGGACGCCGGCACGGTCGCGGAGACCTCGCCGGAGCCGGGCGCGGAGCTGGGCGAGGGCGACAAGGTCACCCTGACGATCTCCAGGGGCCCGGAGCTGCTGGAGGTCCCGGACGTGGTCGACAAGGAGCTGGACGAGGCCGAGGAGGCGCTGGAGGACGCCGGCTTCGCCGTGGACGTGAACCAGGTCTTCTTCGGCGACACCGTCTGGCGGCAGTCCGTGGAGGGCGGCGACGAGGCGCCGCGCGGAAGCGAGATAACGCTCTGGGTGAGGTGACGTGACCTCCCGTACCGCCCCCGGCCGACGCCCCGAACGCCCCGAGCGCCCCGACCCCCGCGCCCGCAACCCCGTCGGCAGCCACGTGCCGGTCGCCGGCGGACTGGCCGCGAAGGGGCTCGCGCACGCGCGCCTGATCGGCGCGGAGGCCGTCCAGGTCTTCGTCGCCAACGCCCGCGGCTGGGCGACGCCGCCCGGCGACCCGGCGCAGGACGAGGAGTTCCGCCGGCGCTGCGCCGAGGACGGCATCCCGGTGTACGTGCACGCCCCGTACCTGATCAACCTCGGCTCGCACACCCCGGCGACGGCGGCGAACTCCGTCGCCTCGCTGCGGCACTCGCTGCGCCGCGGGCGCGCGATCGGCGCCCGCGGCGTCGTGGCGCACACCGGCTCGGCGACCGGCGGGCGGCCCCGCGAGACCGCCCTCGCCCAGGTACGGGAGCTGACGCTGCCGCTCCTCGACGAGCTGGGCGACGACCCGGACGCCCCCGACGAGCCGGGGGCGCCGGAGCTGCTGCTGGAGCCGACCGCGGGGCAGGGCTTCTCGCTCTGCTCCCGGCTGCCGGAGCTGGGTGCCTACCTGGACCTGCTGGACCGGCACCCGCGGCTCGGCGTCTGCCTCGACACCTGCCACGTCTTCGCCGCGGGCCACGACCTGGCGGCGCACGGCGGCGCGAAGCAGTTGCTCGACGAGCTGCTGGAGACGGCGGGCCCGGGGCGGCTGCGGCTGCTGCACGCCAACGACTCCAAGGCCGCGGCCGGCTCGCGCCTTGACCGGCACGAGAACATCGGCGCGGGGCAGATCGGCGCCGAGCCGTTCCGCGAGCTGATGCGGCACCCGGCGACGGCGGGGGTGCCGCTGATCATCGAGACCCCGGGCGGTGGGCCCGGGGGGCCGAAGGCGGCGGCGGACATCGCGCTGCTGAAGGAGCTGCGGGAACCGGCGGCGCCGTAGGACGGGCCAGGGCCTCTCAGGCCCTAGAGGTCCGGCCCGTCGCCGGGCTCCTCCTGGTACGAGTAGCGCTGCTCGCGCCACGGGTCGCCGACGTTGTGGTAGCCGCGCTCCTCCCAGAAGCCGCGGCGGTCGGCCGTCATGTACTCCACGCCCCGCACCCACTTGGGGCCCTTCCAGGCGTAGAGGTGCGGTACGACCAGCCGTACCGGGAAGCCGTGCTCGGCGGTCAGCGGCTCGCCGTCCTTGTGGGTGGCGAAGATCGTCCGCTCGTCGGCGAAGTCGGCCAGCCGCAGGTTGGAGCTGAAGCCGTACTCCGCCCACACCATCACGTGCGTGACCTCGGGCGCGGGCGGCGCGAGGCCGAGGAGCGTACGGGCCGGTACCCCGCCCCACTCGGCGCCGAGCATGCTGAACTTCGTCACGCAGTGCAGGTCGCCGACCACGGTGGCGTACGGCAGCGCCGTGAACTCGTCGTGCGTGAGGGACCGCTTCCCGCCATCCGCGGTGGCCCCGAAGACCTGCAGCTCCCAGCGGTCGGGCTTGAACCGCGGCACCGGGCCGTAGTGCGTCACGGGCCAGCCGCGCTGCAGCCGCTGGCCAGGAGGCAGGTCCCCCTCGTGGCGCTCCGACTGACCCATGGCCCCATGGTGACAGACGCTTGCGCATGGTCATGACCGGGGGCGGCGGGGGTGGATGAGGGCAACCCGGATAAGCGTCTCTGATTGGCTTAGTGATCCCCAGTGTTGCTCAGAGATGTAGGCCAATCGCCTTCGTGCCCTGGTGCCGATGGACGAGTCCGTCGGCCCGCGTGGCACGTCCCTCCGGACGCTGACCGACCAGACACCCAGGTGCTGACCGGGGAGGGTGCCCGACGTCGCCTGGGCGCCGGGCGTGCGTGTCACACTCTGCCACAGGACTGCTACGGTTGGCTAATCCGATTGGTGAGCCTGCACTTACTGGATCGCCCGGCCCTCGGGTGCGAGGATGCGCCCTGACCTGCCCCCGACCCACGCGGAGAGGAGCCCCGGTTATGCAGGGTGACCCCGAGGTGCTGGAATTCCTGAACGAACAACTCACCGCCGAGCTGACGGCGATCAACCAGTACTTCCTGCACGCGAAGATGCAGGAGAACTTCGGCTGGACGAAGCTGGCGAAGTACACGAGATCAGAGTCGTTCGACGAGATGAAGCACGCGGAGATGCTGACGGACCGCATTCTGCTGCTGGACGGGCTGCCGAACTACCAGCGCCTCTTCCACGTCCGGGTAGGGCAGACGGTCACCGAGATGTTCCAGGCGGACCGGCAGATCGAGGTGGAGGCGATCGACCGGCTGCGCCGCGGGGCCGAGCTGATGCGTGCCAAGAGCGACATCACGTCGGCGAACATCTTCGAGGCGATCCTGGAGGACGAGGAGCACCACATCGACTACCTCGACACCCAGCTGGACCTCATCGAGAAGCTCGGTGAGGCGCTGTACATCGCGCAGCAGATCGAGCAGCCGGACGGCCCGTAGCTCCGTCAGGCGGCCTCGGCGGCCACCGGGCTCGCCACGGCCGGCGGGCCTTCGGCGGCCGGCGCGCTCTCGGCGGTCAGCGGCATCGGGGCGGGGCTCCCGCTCGCGGGCCGCTGCCCCTCCAGCAGCTCGCGGCGGGCGCAGTCCGCGCCGCGGCCGAGCAGCGCCTGGATCCGGCGGACGCAATTGCCGCAGTCCGTGCCCGCCTTGCACTCCGAGGCGATCTGGCGGGGGGTGCAGCGCCCGGCCGAGGCGTGCGCGCGCACCTGCTCCTCGGTGATGCCGAAGCACGAGCACACGAACACACGGACCCCCGGGTCGGGACGATTAGGCAATCCTAACCTTACCCGCTCGGGGGTGCCGGGAAAGTGCCGTCCGACCGTGACCTGCGTTACGCCGCGGCCAGCCCGCTCACTGGTCCCGGTACATCTCGGCGACCAGGAACGCCAGGTCGAGCGACTGGCTGCGGTTGAGCCGCGGGTCGCACGCCGTCTCGTAGCGCTGGTGCAGGTCGTCGACGAAGATCTCGTCGCCGCCGCCCACACACTCGGTCACGTCGTCCCCGGTCAGCTCCACGTGGATGCCGCCGGGGTGGGTGCCGAGCGCCTTGTGGACCTCGAAGAAGCCCTTGACCTCGTCGAGCACGTCGTCGAAGCGGCGGGTCTTGTGGCCGGAGGCGGCCTCGAAGGTGTTGCCGTGCATCGGGTCGGACACCCAGGCCACCTGGGCGCCGGAGGCCGTGACCTTCTCGACCAGCGCGGGCAGCCGGTCCCGTACCTTGTCGGCGCCCATCCGGCTGATGAACGTCAGCCGCCCCGGGATCCGGTGCGGGTCGAGGCGGTCGATCAGGGCCAGCGCCTCCTCCGGGGTGGTCGACGGGCCCAGCTTCACCCCGATGGGGTTGCTGACCTGCGCGGCGAACTCGATGTGCGCGTGGTCCAGCTGCCGGGTGCGCTCGCCGATCCAGACCATGTGGCCGGAGACGTCGTACAGGTCGCCGGTGCGCGAGTCGGTGCGGGTCAGGGACGACTCGTAGTCGAGGACCAGCGCCTCGTGCGAGGAGAAGAACTCGACGGTCTTGAACTCCTCCGGGTCCACACCGCAGGCGTGCATGAAGCTCATGGCCCGGTCGATCTCGCGGGCCAGTGCCTCGTAGCGCTGGCCGGAGGGCGACGAGCGGACGAAGTCCTGGTTCCAGGCGTGCACCTGGCGCAGGTCGGCGTAGCCGCCGGTGGTGAAGGCGCGCACCAGGTTCAGCGTGGCCGCCGAGGCGTGGTACATCCGCTTCAGCCGCTCCGGGTCCGGCGTGCGGGACTCGGGGGTGAACTCGAAGCCGTTGACCGAGTCCCCCCGGTAGACGGGCAGGGTGACGCCGTCGCGGGTCTCGGTCGGCTTGGAGCGGGGCTTGGAGTACTGCCCGGCGATCCGGCCGACCTTCACGACCGGGACGGACGCGGCGTAGGTGAGCACGGCGCTCATCTGCAGCAGCGTCTTGAGCTTGTTCCTGATGTGCTCGGCCGAGACCGCGTCGAACGCCTCCGCGCAGTCACCGCCCTGGAGCAGGAACGCCTCGCCCCGGGCGACCGCACCCAGTTGGTCGCGCAGTTGGTCGCACTCGCCGGCGAAGACCAGCGGCGGATACGACTGCAGCTCGGCGAGTACGTCGCGCAGAGCCGCGGGGTCCGGCCAGTCCGGCTGCTGCGCCGCGGGCAGGTCGCGCCAGGTCTGGGGGATACCGGCGGGGCTCGTGGCGGGTTCGGCGTTGACAGTCACGAGTCCAAGATTACGGGTTCGCCCGCGCCGCCCCGGCCGGTGACCGACTGATGAGACGGAGCAGACAGTGAGCTGCCGTGCGCGCCGCGGTCGGGCTATGGTTCGACCGTGTACGCGCTCCAGACCCGCACCTGGTGGTGGCCCGTCCAATCGGCGGCCACCTGATCTCGCGTACCCACGAAGACTCCGCGAAGGCCGCCCGAGGGGCGGCCTTCGGTGTTTCCGCGGGTCGGTCCCTCCGTCGTAGGAAGGACCGACCCGTGCAGCATCGTCCCAGTTCAGAACCGCAGGACAGCCCCGAGGACCGGGCCGCGGAACCCGCCGCGGACCCCGCCGCCGAGGCCGCCGCCCTGGTCCGCCGGCTGCTGGCCGACGACGCCCCGCCGTTCGCCGTGCTGCGCCGCCGCACCCCCGGCCGCCCCGACGCGCCCGTCGAGGTCCTGCTCGGCGCCGTCCACGAAGTGGACCGGCTCGCGGACATCCCCGACGCCCCGGCGCCCGGCCCCGGCGTCGGCGCCGGCACCGCCGCCGGTGCGCTCGCGCTCGTGCCGTACCGCCAGCTCCGCGAGCGCGGCTTCGACGTCCGCGACGACGGCACGCCGCTGGCCGTCCTGGTCCCCCACGAGGTCCACGAGCTGCCCGCCGCCGCGCTGCTCGGCGCGCTGCCCGCGCACCCCGTCCGCGTCGCCGACGGCGCCTTCGACGTGCCGGACGACGAGTACGCCGGGATCGTCGGCCGCGTCCTCGCCGACGAGATCGGCACCGGCGAGGGCGCCAACTTCGTCATCCGGCGCACCTTCGAGGGCCGCGTCGACGGCTTCGGCGCCGCCGACGCGCTCGCCCTCTTCCGCCGGCTGCTGGCCGGGGAGCAGGGCGCGTACTGGACCTTCGTCGTGCACCGCCCCGGCGTGCGCACCCTGGTCGGCGCCAGCCCCGAGGTGCACGTGCGGATGACCGGCGGCACGGTCGTGATGAACCCCATCAGCGGCACGTACCGCTATCCGCCCGGCGGCCCGGACCGCGACGGGCTGCTGGCCTTCCTGCACGACACCAAGGAGATCGAGGAACTCTCCATGGTCGTCGACGAGGAGCTGAAGATGATGTGCACCGTCGCCCGGGAGGGCGGCGTGGTCGTCGGGCCGCGGCTGAAGGAGATGGCGCACCTGGCGCACACCGAGTACGAGCTGCGCGGGCGCACCGCGCTCGACGCGCGCGACGTGCTGCGCGAGACGATGTTCGCGGCGACCGTGACCGGCTCGCCGGTGCAGAACGCCTGCCGCGTCATCGAGCGGTACGAGCCCCCCGGCCGGGACGGATCGGGCCGCGGCTACTACGCGGGCGCGCTCGCGCTCCTCGGCCGCGACGCGGGCGGCGCGCAGACCCTGGACTCCCCCATCCTCATCCGCACCGCCGACATCGGCGCGGACGGCCTGCTGCGGGTCCCCGTCGGCGCCACGCTGGTGCGCGGCTCACAGCCCGCGGACGAGGTCGCCGAGACCCACGCCAAGGCCGCCGGGGTGCTCGCCGCCCTCGGGGTACGCCCGGCGCCCGCACGGCCGGCCGGCGCCGCCGGGCCGCGCTTCGCGGCGGACCCGGAGGTGCAGGCGGCGCTGGCCGCCCGCCGGACGCGGCTGTCGCCGTTCTGGCTGCGCATGCAGCGCGTGCAGGGCCCGCGCGCGGGGGCGGCGGGCCCGCCCGGCCGGGTCCTGGTGGTCGACGGCGAGGACACGTTCACCGCCATGCTCGCCCACGTCCTGCGCGCCTCCGGCGCGGAGGTGGACGTACGGCGCTTCGACGCGCCCGGCGTACGCGAGGCGGCGCTGGCGCACGCGGGGCCGGTCGTGCTCGGGCCGGGACCCGGCGACCCGGCGGACACCGCGGACCCGAAGATGGGCTTCCTGCGCGGACTCGCCGGCGAGCTGCTGCGCGGCCACCGCCACGGCCTCCTCGGCGTCTGCCTCGGCCACGAACTCCTCGCCGCCGAGCTGGGCCTGCCCCTCGTCCGCAAGGACGTGCCCTACCAGGGGGCGCAGGAGGAGATCGACTTCTTCGGGCGGCCGGAGACGGTCGGCTTCTACAGCACGTACACCGCCCGCTGCGACCAGGCCGCGGCGGACGCACTGGCGGCGGCGCGCGGCGTCGAGCTGAGCCGCGAACCGCGCGGCGGTGACGTGCACGCGCTGCGCGGGCCGGGCTTCGCCGGGGTCCAGTTCCATCCGGAGTCGGTGCTGACGCTGGACGGCGACCGGCTGGTGCGGGAACTGCTGGCGGCGGTGCTGGTACGGGGCTGAGGGGGCGCGGTGCCGGGCGGCGGCCTGCGAGCGGCAGGCCGCCGGCCCGTACCCGCGCTCAGCCGAAGAAGACGCCGACCTCCTCGTACAGCTCCGGGTCCACGGTCTTGATCCGCGCCGTGGCGGCGGCCAGCGGCACGCGCACCACGTCCGTGCCCTGCAGGGCGACCATCTTGCCCCAGTCCTCCTCGTGCACCGCCTGGATCGCGTGCAGCCCGAAGCGGCTGGCGAGCCAGCGGTCGTACGCGCTGGGCGTACCGCCGCGCTGCACGTGCCCGAGGACCGTCGTACGGGCCTCCTTGCCCGTCCGCCTCTCGATCTCCTTCGCCAGCCACTCGCCGACGCCCGACAGCCGGACGTGCCCGAAGGCGTCCAGGGACTCGTCCTTGAGCACCATGTCGCCGTCCTTGGGCATCGCGCCCTCGGCCACGCACACGATCGGCGCGTAACTGGCCTTGAAGCGGGAGGTCACCCAGCCGCAGACCTTGTCGACGTCGAAGCGCTGCTCGGGGATGAGGATCACGTTCGCGCCGCCGGCGAGCCCGGAGTGCAGGGCGATCCAGCCGGCGTGCCGTCCCATCACCTCGACGACGAGGACGCGCATGTGGGACTCGGCCGTGGTGTGCAGCCGGTCGATGGCCTCGGTCGCGATGTTGACCGCGGTGTCGAAGCCGAAGGTGTAGTCGGTGGCGGAGAGGTCGTTGTCGATGGTCTTCGGCACGCCGACGACCTTGATGTGGTAGTCGTCGGCGAGCCGCTGGGCGACGCCGAGCGTGTCCTCGCCGCCGATGGCGATGAGCGAGTCCACCTCCAGCTTCGCCATGTTCTCCCTGATCCGCTTGATGCCCCCGTCGACCTTCAACGGGTTGGTGCGCGACGACCCGAGGATCGTTCCGCCGCGCGGCAGGATGCCGCGTACGGCGGGGATGTCCAGGGTGACGGTGTCGGCCTCCAGCGGCCCGCGCCAGCCGTCCCGGAAGCCGGTGAACTCGTACCCGTACTCCTGGACGCCCTTGCGGACGACGGCCCGGATGACCGCGTTGAGCCCGGGGCAGTCACCGCCACCGGTCAGTACTCCTACCCGCATCGTGTTCCCTTCTTACGGTCGTGACCCCGCTGCAGCAACGCTAACGGTGATCCACCTCACACGACATGGAGCGAGCGGGATTACCGCACCAACCTGTCAATTCGGCGGCGCGGTTCACTCGATGGAGGGACCGGGGGTAGGGAAGTGCGCGCGTCGGCGGCCCGCGGGCCCGGCTCAGTCGTCGTCGAGCCCGCGTTCGATGGCGTAACGCACCAGCTCGACGCGGTTGTGGAGCTGGAGCTTGCCGAGGGTGTTCTGCACGTGGTTCTGGACGGTGCGGTGGGAGATGACGAGGCGCTCGGCGATCTGCTTGTACGAGAGCCCCTTGGCGACCAGGCGCAGCACCTCGGTCTCGCGGTCGGTGAGCTTGGGCACCTCGGGCTCGTCGTCGTTCTCCGCGACGGGCTCGCCGGCCAGCCGGCGGTACTCGCCGAGCACGAGGCCGGCGAGGCCGGGCGTGAACACCGGGTCGCCCTGGGCGGTCCGGTGGACGGCCTCGACCAGCTCCTCGGTGCTGGCGGACTTCACGAGGTAGCCGGTGGCCCCGGACTTGACGGCTTCGAGCACGTCGGCGTGCTCGCCGCTGGCGGAGAGCACCAGCACGCGCACGGTGGGCTGCGCGCCGACGACCTCCTTGCAGACCTGCACGCCGGGCAGGCCGGGCAGGTTGAGGTCCAGCACGAGCACGTCCGGCCCGGCGGCCCGCGCCCGCCGTACCGCCTGCGGGCCGTCCCCGGCGGTGGCGACCACGGCGAACCCGGCGGCGGCCAGGTCGCGGGCGACGGCGTCGCGCCACATGGGGTGGTCGTCGACGACCATCACCTTGACCTCTGCGCTGACTGCTCCGACCACCTCGGCTCCCTCCCTGCTGCCGCCGGACGCGGTGTCCGCGGACCATGGTGGCGCATGTCGCCGGTTTCGGCACGTATCGCCTCCCGCGGGGGTGTGCGGGTGTACGGGGCGGGGAGGCCCGGCACCGGCCGCGGCGGGGGCGGCGGGGGCGGAGCCGAAGCGCGGGGGCAGAGCGCGGGCCCGGCGTCAGCGGCGGGGGGTGACCGGGGCCGGCGGGAGGCGTAGTTCCACTTCTGTGCCCTGGCCCGGGGTCGAGACCCACTCCGCCGTGCCGCCCAGGTCCCGCAGGCGCCCGCGGATGGACTGCGCGACGCCGAGCCGGCCCTCCGACTCGGCCGCCGCCAAGCGGCCCCGCGGGATGCCGGGGCCGTCGTCCCGTACGGTCACCACCACCGTGCCGTCCGGCTCCTCCTCCAGCAGCACCCACGCCCGCGCCTCCGGGCCCACGTGCGTGCGTACGTTGTCGAGCGCGGCGGCCACCGCCGCGGCCAGCTCCCGGGCCGCGTGCGTCCGCAGCGCCACCGGCGAGCCGGGCTCGGCGACGGAGACACGCGGCCCGCTCATCGCCAGCAGGAGCAGCCGCAGGGACTCCCGCTCCGCCAGACCGCCGTCCGGCCCGGCCCCGGCTGCGGCTCCGGCTCCGGCTCCGGCTCCGGCGGAACGTTCCGCCGCCGGCTCCGCCGTCCGCTGGGCCGGCAGCGTCGCGCCCGTCACCAGCGCCCGCAGCGCCGCCTCCTGCTCGCCCGCCAGCCGGCCCAGCTCCTTCGCCTCGCCGCCGATCGCCGCGCCGCGGCGCTGCACCAGCGCCAGCACCTGCAGCACGCTGTCGTGGATGTCGCGCGCCAGCCGCTCCCGCTCCCGCGTCGCCGCCTCGATCTGCAGCGCGCGGGCCAGCGCCCGCTCGCTGGTCCGCGCCACCTCGACGATGTAGCCGATCGCCGTCGAGGCGACCATCAGCAGCACGATGTTGTGGAAGTTGTCCTGCACCATCTCGCCGCGCTGCACGATGTTCGACAACCCGACCGCCGCCGACGACGCCGCGCCCCAGCGCCAGCCGCCCTTGATCGCGAACCCCAGCACCGAGCCGGCCGCCCAGATCGACGGCAGCGTGCTCGCGCCGTCGTCGATACGCTCCGGGGTCTCCACCGGGATCGTCAGCAGGATGCCGGTCAGCGTGAGCCCGATGTCCGTCGCCAGGAACGGGTACGTACAGCGCTCCGCCGACGAGACCCGGCGGAAGGTGGCCAGCGTCCACAGCGCGAGGACGGCGAAGTACGCCCAGCCCAGCGCCGGCCGGGCGACGTCGCCGTGGCGGGGTACGAACTGCGCCACGGCGTACGCGAGGGTCAGCACCCGGAAGTACGTCAGCGCCTGCCACAGGGGCTGCTCCACCGACATCCGCCGCTTGTTCTGCCCGGCCATCGCCCTGGCTCTCCCTCCCGCGTGCCCACCCGCGCGTACGGCGCGCTAGCGCGCTAGCGCTAGGCGGCGTCCTGCCGCTCCCCTGCCCCGGAGCCGCCGTCGGTCTTCTCGGCCTTCTCGGACTTCTCCTCCGCCTTGCGGCGCTTGGCCTCGTCCACCATCCGCCGCTTGGCCGCCGTCGCGTACTCGTCGACGTACTCCTGGCCGGAGAGCTTCATGATCTCGTACATGACCTCGTCGGTCACCGAGCGCAGGATGAACCGGTCGTGCTCCATGCCCTGGTAGCGCGTGAAGTCCAGGGGCCTGCCGATCCGGATACCGGGCCGCATCACCTTCGGCATCACCTGCCCCGGCGGCTGGATCTTCTCCGTGTCGATCATCGCCACCGGCAGTACCGGCGCTCCGCTGAGCAGCGCCAGCCGGCCGAGGCCGCCGGGCTTGCCGCGGTAGAGGCGGCCGTCGGGCGAGCGCGTGCCCTCGGGGTAGATACCGAACAGCTCGCCGCGCTCCAGCACCTCAAGGCCGCTCTTGATCGCCGCCTCGCCGGCGCCGCGGCTGCCGGAGCGGTCGACGGGCAGCTGGCCGACGCCCTTGAAGAACGCCGCGGTCAGCCGGCCCTTGACGCCGGGGGTGGTGAAGTACTCCGCCTTCGCGATGAAGGTGACCTTCCGGTGCAGCATGGAGGGGAGGAAGAACGAGTCGGAGAACGACAGATGGTTGCTCGCGAGGATCGCGGCACCGGTGTCGGGCACGTTCTCCATGCCTTCCACCCAGGGACGGAAGACGAGCCTCAGGCTGTTGCCGAGAGACATCTTCATCGCGCTGTAGAACAACCGGGGCCTCCTGCGATCCGCTCGTGTGACCATAGCGCTCCTGGTCAAAGAGCGGTATTCGGGGTCGGCGGGCCGGCCGGCGGGCGGTGCGGGGCGCCCACAAGGCGTCCGCGGGGGCCCGTCCGTCCGTACGGGGCAGTACGCTCAGGGGCAGCGCCAGGCACGTATCCGCCGCCCGCCTGACACGATCGGAGTCCCGTCATGCCGGTCCTTCCCGGAGCCGAGCCGTTCCGCCAGCCGGGTGGCGGGACCGGGGTCCTGGTCTGCCACGGCTTCACCGGCTCACCCCAGTCCGTACGGCCCTGGGCCGAGCACCTCGCCGCCCGCGGCCTGACGGTCTCCGTGCCGCTGCTGCCCGGGCACGGCACCCGCTGGCAGGACCTGCAGGTGACCCGCTGGCAGGACTGGTACGCGACGGTGGACCGGGAACTGCGCGAGCTGTCCGACCAGTGCGAGCGGGTCTTCCTGTGCGGGCTGTCCATGGGCGGCACGCTGATGCTGCGGCTGGCCGCCCTGCACGGGGACGCGGTCGCCGGCGTGGTCGCCGTCAACCCGCTGAACAAGCTGCACGGGCTGCTGCCGAAGGCCCTGCCCGCCGCCCGCTTCCTGGTGCGCACCTCCCCCGGCGTCGTAGGCGACATCGCCAAGGAGGGCGCGAAGGAGACGGGTTACGACCGGGTGCCGCTGCACGCCGCGCACTCGCTGCGGCAGCTCCTCGCCCGCGTCGACGACGAACTGCCCCAGGTGACGCAGCCGCTGCTGGTGCTGCACAGCCGGGTCGACCACGTCGTCTCGCCGGTGGACTCGGCCCGCATCCTCAGCCGGGTCTCGTCGCGGGACGTCACCGAGACGGTGCTGGAGAAGAGCTACCACGTCGCCACGCTCGACCACGAGGCGGAGCGGATCTTCACGGACACCGGCGACTTCATCGACCGGCTCACCCCGCCGGCCGGTGACACCGACAGCACCGACGACACCGACGGCACCGAGCAGCGGAAGGAGGCCCGGGCACGTGGCGGAGCGTAACCCGGACCGGGAGGACCCGCAGCAGGGCGACGGGTCCGCGGACGCGGAGCCGGCGGGGTCTGCGGGGTCGGCGGGGTCGGACGGCGCTCCGCTGGACGAGGAGGCCGCGTGGGCGGAGATCGTCGCGGCGTTCGATGAGGACTCCGTGGAGCCCCCGCACGAGCGGGCGGCGCGCACGGCGGCCGAGGGCGAGGGACCGGACGGCGCGGAGGACCCCGGCGGCGCCGGCGGCGTGGCGACCGGGCCGGGCCCGGCCGACGGTGACGAGGACGGCGCCGCGCAGGACGGCGGCACCGCGGCCGGTGCCGCCGCCGGCACCCCGGCCGGCGGCGGCGGCTTCATCGTCTTCTCCGCGGGCACCGGCCCGCGCGACTGGGAGGCGGCGGAGGCGTCGGACGACGACCTCGACGAGACCGACGAGGGCCACTTCGTCCCGCCCGAGCCGCCGCCGCTGCCGAAGGCCGACACGACGACCAAGTTCGCCTGGATCGCCGTCCTCGGCGGCCCGCTGCTCCTGCTGGTGATGCTCATCCTCCAGCAGCCGATGACCTGGTGGGCCTCGGTGCTCGGCATCGGCGGCTTCCTCGGCGGCTTCGCCACGCTCGTCGCCCGGATGCGCCCGGGCGGCGGCGATGACGACGAACCCCCGGGCGGCGGCGCGGTCGTCTGACGGATCCGGATCCGGATCCGGACCGGTACGGAACTCGTTCGGGTAGCCGCG
Source organism: Streptomyces sp. CNX435 (assembly GCF_059570575.1). NCBI lineage: Bacteria > Bacillati > Actinomycetota > Actinomycetes > Kitasatosporales > Streptomycetaceae > Streptomyces > Streptomyces sp. CNX435. Next base: position 65,205 of record NZ_JCANTA010000008.1, read on the forward strand.
CGGCAGACGCGTACGCCGCCACGGAGACGAGGGCTCTCGACACCTACGCGCTCGTCGAAGAGGTCAGGAAGCGTCCCTGACCGGGCCGGACGCCGGCACGCGCAGGGCGGCCAGGACGGGGAGGTGGTCGGTGGCGTCGCGGAGGTCGGCCGGGCTGACGCCCGGCAGGCCCGCCGGAACGCCGCAGCCCAGCACCTCGACCGCCTCGGTGGCGAGCACGGCGTCGATGCGCTTCTTCGGGTCGAGCGCGGTGGAGGTGTGCCGTCCGCCCCACGGGCCGGCCACCCAGCCGTCCTGCAGCTCGGCGGTCAGCCGCTGGAACGAGGGGCCCTTGGGGCGTTCGTTGAGGTCCCCGGCGACCACGACGTGCGGTTCGCCGAGCGCCCGCACGTGCGCGAGCACCAGCCCGGCCTGCTCGTAGCGCTCGGCCCCGGCCAGGCTCAGATGGGTGCTGACGACGGCCAGCCGGGCGCCGCCGAAGCGCAGCACCGCCGTCGCCAGGCCCCGCTGGTGCAGGCCGGGGCTGCGGGGCAGCAGCGTGTCGTCGGTGCGCTCCACGTGCGCGCGCAGGCCGGCGAGGAGCATGGGCCCGGCGGTGGTGGCGCCGCCGGTGACATACATCAGGCCGGTGGCGCGGGCGAGCCGCGCCGCCTTCTTGCGCCACCGGAAGAAGCGCGGCGCCTCCTGCACGCAGACGACGTCCGGGGCGCAGGCCCGGATCACCCGGGCGAGCGCCGCCGTGTCGTCGCGCATGGAGCGGATGTTGTAGCTGAGCAGCCGGACGACGGCGGAGCCGTCCGGCTCGGTGCGCGAGGCGGGAAGATCGGGCAGCACCCGCCCGAGACTACCTCCGCGCCGTGGACGCGGCGGCGGTCCGGCCGTCAGCCCTGGCGGGCCCCACCGTCAGCCCTGGCGGGCAAGGTCCGCGGCGCCGACGAGTCCCGCGCGACCGCCGAGTTGGGCGGCGAGCACCTGCGCGTGCGGCCGCCACTGGTTGCCCACCAGCCAGCGCCGGAACGACTTGCGGATCGGGTCGAGAACGAGATCGCCCTCGTCCGATACGCCGCCGCCGACGATGAACGCGGACGGGTCGAAGAGCGACGCCAGGTCCGCGAGCCCCGCGCCTGCCCAACGGGCCAGCTCCCGGAACGAGTCGATCGCCACCGGGTCGCCCTGCCGGGCCGCCTCGCTGACGTGCCGCCCCTGGACGCCCTCGGGCGTACCGTCGCCGAGGGCGAGCAGTATCCCGGCCGCCTCGGGGGTGGCGGCGGCCCGCTGGCGCGCGTACCGCAGGAGGGCGCGGCCGGAGGCGTACTGCTCCCAGCAGCCCTGGCTGCCGCAGCCGCACAGCAACCCGTCGGGCACGACCCGGATATGGCCGAACTCCGCGGCCACGCCGAAGCGGCCGCGGTGCAGCCGGCCGCCGATGATCACGCCGCCGCCGAGGCCGGTACCCAGGGTGATGCAGACGACGTCGTCGTGGCCCTGGCCGGCACCGAAGCGGTACTCGCCCCAGGCGGCGGCGTTGGCGTCGTTCTCGACCACGACGGGCAGGCCGATGCGCTGCTCGACCTTGTCCTTGAGCGCCTCGAAGCGCCAGTTGACGTTCGGGGCGAAGAGCACGGTGGCCCGCTTGTCGTCCACGTACCCCGCGGCGCCGATGCCGACGGCCTCGGCGGGAGCGACGGAGGTGACCTCCTGGACCGCCGCGCAGATGGCGTCCACGACGCCTTCGGGTGTTTCGGGGGTCGGTACCGTGCTCGTCTGGATAATCGAGCCCTCTTCGTCGACCACACCGGCCGCAATCTTGGTGCCGCCGATGTCGACGCCGATGGTGAGTCCCATGTCTCCCTCGGATATTCGGTTCGAGCCCCGCTGCGCCCCCTCACATTACCGGAGGCGTCGCGGGACCCGGCCGTCAGTCGAGGTCGATCTGCTTGGGGCTGCTCGGTGGTTCGTCGTCCCGGGACCAGTCCGCCTCCTGCCGCTGAACTGCGGCGCGGTAGGCGGCGGCGATCTCCGTACCGGCGGCGGCGAGGTGGTCGAAGATCTGCGGATTGCGCTCCACGACGGGCTCGACCACGGTCTTCACGGAGGCGAGGAACTTCTTCGCGACCTGCTGCGCGGCGGTCTGCGCGACGGCGGCGGTGCCGCCGGTCGCACCGGGGGCGCGGAGTTCGGAGACCTTGTCGGAGAGGGAGTCGAAGAAGCGGCGCAGCTCCTCGGCGGCGCTGACGGGCTCGGGCCCGTAGACCGCGCGCCGCCGGGCCTGCTCGGCAGCGAAGTCCTCGGCACACGCCTGGGCCCACGCGTCCGGGTCCGGGGCGGTGGAGGCCGCACCGGATTCAGGGCGCTCGATGGCATCACTCATACATCGACGGTACCCGAACAGCGACTTCACGTTCACTGCCGCGCAGCGGGTTGTGGCGGACGGGGCGGGGTGTCGGGGGGTTGGGGCGGGGTGCGCCGCAGGTGGGGACGGATGGAGGGGGCGCGGGGACGGTGCGGGTACGCGGCGGTGCGGATCGGCCCGGGGCGGGGCAGGGGTGGAGCGGCGGGTGCCGGGGGTGGCGGGGAACGCGAGACCCGGGGGGCGGGTGGTGTCTGGCGTGCGGGACGGGGCTCGGTGGGCCTGGCGTGGGGGTGCCGGCCTGGCCCCAGGGGGCCGCTCGGCGCGGGGTTCGGGCCGGCGGCCGGTCAGCGGGGCTGGGGCCAGACCGCGGGGTCCGGGGCGAAGCGGATGTGGAGTTCGCCGTCGTGGAGCCCGGCGCGGTCGATGGTGCAGCGGCGGAGTGCGGCCGGCAGGGGCAGGGCGCGGCGGTGGCCGGCGACGGTGACGAGGAGTTCGTCGCCGCGGCGTACGAGCGTGAGGTCGGACCGTTCGGCGCCGGGCAGCGGCAGCCGGTACCGCAGCACGCCCTCGGCGGCCAGCAGGTCGTCCACCTCCGACGGATCCCCGGGGTCGGCGCCGGGCACCCGCACCCCCGTACCCGGCGGGTCCACCGCCTCCGCCAGCGCGGCGAGCGCGACCGGGCCCTGCGGCTCCGGCCCCAGGTGCGGCAGTACGCAGAACGCGCTGCCCGCGGCGCGCAGCTCGGGGCCCAGCTCCTTGACCACGCGCTGCTGCTCGTCGGCGAGCGTCGCGTACCAGACGTCCTCGGAGCCGGCCGGCAGGACGCGGTTGGCGACGACGGCCTCGACGGCGCAGCCCTGCAGCGCGAGCGCCGCACGGAGCCGGCGCAGCTCGCGGGCCCCGCGCGGGGTGGGTTCCAGGACGAGCCGCACTCCCGTGCCGGCCGCTTCGGCGGCCTCCCGTACGACCTCCAGCCGGTGCTCCCAGCGGGCGGCGGCCTCGTACACCCGTCCCGCCGGCACGGGCGCTCCGAGCAGCCGTCCCAGCAGCGGCCGCAGCCCCCGCGCGGCCTGCCGCTCGGCCGGCAGCAGCCGCCGCAGGTACCGCACCAACTGCTCGGGCAGCGCGAGCATCCGCAGCGCCTCGCGGGCGGCGGGCATGTCCACGACGACGAGATCCCAGGGCCCGGCCGCGCCGGAGCCGTCGTCCGCGCCGGCGCCGGCCGGCATCTCGTACAGCGTCACCAGCGCCCGCAGCACCGCGAACTCGCGGGTGCCCGGCAGCGGCGTCAGCTCCTCCGCCGCCAGCGGTGTCGCCCCGAGGAGGTCCAGGGTGTCCGCGTACCGCTCCTGCCAGATCGCCAGCGCCTCCGCCGCCGACTCGGCCCCGCGCAGCCGGGCCGCCCACAGTCCGTCCTCGACCCGGACCGGTTCCGTCCACGGCGGCACGTCCTCGGCCCACTCCTCCCCGCCGCCCGGGGAGCCCGGCCCGGCCCCCGCCCGCGGCACCGGAATCTGCGCCTCCGGCACCCTCGCCAGCAGCCCGCCCGCCTCCGCGTCCGCGCTCAGCAGCAGCACGCGGGCGCCGTCCCGGCCGGCCCGCAGCGCCGTCGCCGCCGCGACGGTCGTACGGCCGGCGCCCGCCGCCCCGGTGACGAGGATCGTGCGCACGGTGGGCGTCAGTCCGTACCGGAGTCTGCGGGCGCGCCCGGCGCGCTCTCGACGCGCTTCTTCAGCCCGTCCAGCGCCCGCTCGATGATGATCTTCTCCATCTTGCGCTTCATCATCCCGAGCATCGGGATCTTGACGTCGACGGTCAGCTCGTACGTCACCTCGGTACGCTCCCCGCCCGCCACCGGCTTCAGCAGGTACGCCCCGTCCAGCGCGCGCAGCATCTGCGACTTCTCCAGCGTCCACCGCACCTCGTGCGGTCCCGCCCAGGTGTACGCCAGCGTCTGCTCGTCCCGGATCGTCTTCGCGTCCAGCACCAGCAGCACCCGCGCCGCGCGCCCCTGCCCGTCCGCTTCGAGCACCTCGGTCCGCCGCACCTCGCCGGTCCACTCCGGGTAGCGGCCGAAGTCCGCGATCACCGTCATCACCGCGTCCGGCGCGGCGTCGATGGTGATGCTCGACCTGGTGTGCTCTGCCATACCTGGGCTCCTCCGTCAACCGTCCGCGCTGAAGGTTACCGCGCCCGGTTCACCACTCCGTTCACCACTCCAGTACCCACGGCGTCCCACGGGACGCGAAGTGCCCGACGTTCACGCACTCCGTCGCCCCGATCCGCATCCGCCGCGCGAGCGGCTGGTGGACGTGGCCGAAGAGCGCGTACCGCGGCCGCACCCGGTGCAGCGCCTCCAGCAGCGCCTCGCTGCCCCGCTCGAAGCGGCGCGCCACCGTGTCGTAGCAGAGGTCGGGGACGAGCGGCGGGATGTGCGAGCAGAGCACGTCGACGTCGCCGACGGCGGCGACCTTCGCGGCGTACGTCTCGTCGTCGATCTCATAAGGAGTACGCATCGGCGTCTGCAGCCCGCCGCCGACGAAGCCGAAGACCAGCCCGCCGATCTCCACCCGCTCGCCGTCGAGCACGGTGGTGCCCTCGCGGGCGAACTCGGGCCACAGCCGTGGGATGTCGACGTTGCCGTACGTGGCGTACGTCGGCGTGGGGAAGGCCGCGAACAGCTCGGCGTACTGCTTGCGCACCGCCTTCTCGATCTCCCCGCGCTTGTCGAGACCCGCCCACAGCGTGCGCACGAAGTCGCGGTGCTCGTCGAACCTGCGGGCGGTCCGCAGCTCCACGCTGCGCGTGGCGTTCGCGACGCCGAAGAGGTCGGGGAAGATGCCGCGGGAGTGGTCGGCGTAGTCGATGAAGAGGACGAGGTCGCCGAGGCAGACCAGGGCGTCCGCGCCGTCGCCCGCGCGGGCCAGGTCAGCGCTGTTGCCGTGCACGTCACTGACCACGTGGACCCTCATGCGGTCAGCCTACTTCCGCCGCCCTCTCATGTTTCCGTGGTCCCGCCCGGGTTCCGGCCGACGGTGAGCGGCGCCACTGCCGCGGAGTGCCCCCGTGGAGATAGGGTCGCAGGTGGCACACCGGCACGTCGAGGAGCAGCGTCTTGCGAGAGTTCGCCCTTCCCGCCCTGTACGAGGTCCCGGCGGACGCCAACCTGACGGACCTCATCCGCACCAACGCCGCCCGGACCCCCGACCTCGCGGTCGTCGCCCGCAAGAACGCGGCCGGCGACTGGGCGGACGTGTCCGCCGCCGACTTCCTCGGGGAGGTGGAGGGGGCGGCCAGGGGCCTGGTCGCGGCCGGGCTGCGGCCCGGGGACCGGGTCGGGCTGATGTCCCGTACGCGGTACGAGTGGACGCTGCTGGACTTCGCGATCTGGACCGCGGGCGGCGTGCCGGTACCGGTGTACGAGACCAGCTCGCCGGAGCAGGTCCAGTGGATCCTCAGCGACTCCGGCGCGGTGGCCTGCGTGGTGGAGACCGCGGAGCACGCCGCGGCGGTCGAGTCGGTACGGGACCGGGTGCCGCGGCTGGAGCACGTGTGGCAGATCGACGCGGAAGGGGACGGAGAGGGCGCAGCGGGCGCGGCGGGCGCCGTCGCCGCGCTGACGGCCGCCGGCGCCGAGGTGTCCGACGCCACGCTGGAGAAGCACCGCACCGCCGCCGGCGCCGACTCCCCCGCCACCCTCGTCTACACCTCCGGCACCACCGGCCGCCCCAAGGGCTGCGTGATCTCCCACGGCGCCTTCCTCGCCGAGTGCGGCAACGCCGTGGAGCAGCTGCGCCCGCTGTTCCGCCCCGGTGAGAGCTCGGTCCTCCTCTTCCTGCCGCTCGCGCACGTCTTCGGCCGGCTGGTGGAGATCGCGGCGGTGGTCGCCCCGATGAAGCTCGGCCACGCGCCAGACGTCAAGAACCTCACCGACGACCTCGCCGGCTTCAGACCCACCCTGCTGCTCGGCGTGCCCCGCGTCTTCGAGAAGGTCTACAACTCCGCGCGCGCCAAGGCACAGTCCGACGGCAAGGGGAAGATCTTCGACAAGGCGGCGCACACCGCCATCGCGTACAGCCGCGCTCTCGACACCGGCGGCCCCGCCTTCGGGCTGCGGCTGCGGCACGCGCTCTTCGACAAGCTCGTCTACGCCAAGCTGCGCGCCGTCCTCGGCGGCCGGGCCACGCACGCGATCTCCGGCGGCGCCCCGCTGGGCGAGCGGCTCGGGCACTTCTACCGCGGCATCGGCTTCACCGTGCTGGAGGGCTACGGCCTGACCGAGACCGCCGCCGCGATCACCGTCAACCCGGTGCAGCGGCCGAAGATCGGCACCGTCGGGCAGCCGCTGCCGGGCTGCACCATCCGCATCGCCGACGACGGCGAGGTGCTGGTGCGCGGCGGCAACGTCTTCGAGGAGTACTGGGACAACGAGGACGCGACGGCCGCCGCGCTGGACGGCGAGTGGCTCCGCACCGGCGACCTCGGGAGCCTGGACGAGGACGGTTACCTCTCCATCACCGGGCGGAAGAAGGAGATCATCGTCACGGCGGCCGGCAAGAACGTCGCGCCCGCGGTGATAGAGGACCGCATCCGGTCGCACGCGCTGGTGGCGGAGTGCATGGTCGTCGGCGACGCGCGGCCGTTCGTCGGGGCGCTGATCACGCTGGACGAGGAGTTCCTCGGCAAGTGGGCGGCGGACAACGGCAAGCCGGGCCGGACGGCGGCGGAGCTGGCGGACGACGCGGAGCTGCGGGCGGCGGTGCAGCTGGCGGTGGACGACGGGAACGCACAGGTGTCGCGGGCGGAGTCGGTGCGCAAGTTCCGGGTGCTGACGGGGCAGTTCACGGAGGAGTCGGGGCATCTGACGCCGTCGCTGAAGCTGAAGCGGGGTGCGGTGGCGAAGGACTTCGCGGCGGAGATCGAGGCGCTGTACGAGCGGTAGGGCGCGGAGGCGGCCGTCGGGGGACGGTGCCGGCCGCCCCGCGCGTACGGCACCGGTCGCCGATCGCCCCTCGTACGCCCGCCGCGGGCCGGCGCCCCGGTCCGTACCGGGGCCGCGGTCCGTACCGTACGCTGCCGTCCCCGCCCTCACAGCAGCGACGTCAGCCGCTCCGCCAGCAGGTCCCAGCGCCACTGCTCCGCCACCCACGCCCGCCCCCGCGCCCCCGTCCGCGCGCGCAGCTCCGGGTCCCCCAGCAGCGTCACGATGCGCTCCGCCGCCTGCTCCGCCTGGCGCTCCGCGCCGCCGCGCACCACCCACCCGGTCTCACCGTCGAGCACCGCGTCCGGGGCCCCGCCGGAGTCGCCCGCGACGACCGGCAGCCCGGTCGCCGACGCCTCCAGGTAGACGATGCCCAGCCCCTCCACGTCGAGCCCGCCGCGGCGGGTGCGGCACGGCATGGCGAACACGTCGCCCGCGCCGTAGTACGCAGGCAGCTCCTCCCACGGCACCGCGCCGGTGAAGCGCACCGAGCCCGCGACACCGGTGGCCGCCGCCAGCTTCTCCAGCTCCCCGCGGTACGGTCCGCCGCCGACGACCAGCAGCACCGCGTCCGGCTCCGCTGCCAGGATCCGGGGCATCGCGCGGATCAGGGTGTCCTGGCCCTTGCGCGGCACGAGCCGGGAGACGCAGACGACGACCGGCCGGTCCGCGAGCCCGAGGCGGGCACGTACGGCGGCGCCGCCCGAGCCGGGATGGAACTCCTTCTCGTCGACGCCCGGCGGCAGTTGCACCATCCGCGCGGCGGCCTCGGAGCTGAGCGCGCGGGCGATCCGGGAGCGGGTGTACTCGCCGAGGTAGGTGAGCGTGTCCGCCGACTCGCCGATGCGGCGCAGCAGTTGCCGGGCGGCGGGCAGCTGGGCCCAGCCGGCCTCGTGGCCGTGCGTGGTGGCGACGACCCGCTCGGCGCCGGCGCGGCGCAGCGCCGGCGCCAGCAGCCCCAGCGGCGCGGCGGCGCCGAACCACACGGAGCGGCAGCCGCGCGCGCGCAGCAGGCCCGCCGCGCGGCGGGCGACGCGCGGGGTGGGCAGCAGCATCGTGGCGCGGTCGCGGATCACCTCGTACGGCTGGCGGGCGTCGAAGTCCCGGGTAGCGGCGCGGCCTTCGGCGTCCCGCTTCCAGGTGGAGGCGTAGACGACGACCTGGTCCGGGTCCAGCCGCAGGCACATGCTGTGCAGGAAGTTCTGGATGCCTCCGGGGCGGGGCGGGAAGTCGTTCGTCACGACGAGCGTCTTGCGCGGTGGCCTGTGCGTAGGCGGCTTGTGCGTCGGTGCTTTGTGCATCGCGGCGACAGTACCGGTGCCGGTGCCGGCCGCGTCGGGCTCCTGCGGCCGGGCGGAGCCGTGTCGTAGTGTCGTCGGACGGACGGACGTGGGGGCGGGGCGGAGGTCGAGCGATGGCACGGGGCGCGGCGCCGGTCGCGGCGTGGGTGCTGACCCGCGTCGGCCTGCTGCTGCTCGTGCTGAAGGTGGTGACGCTGCCCGGCCCGGACGTCACCAGCGACGTCGAGGTGATCTACCGCGGCTGGTACGAGGTGCTGCGCACCGGCACGTTCCCCGTCGGCGACGTCAGCTGGCAGTACCCGCCGGGCGCCGCGCTCGCGGTCCTCTCCCCCGCGCTGCTGCCGTTCCTCGGCTACGCGTCCGCCTTCTTCGCGCTGGCCTGCGCCACGGACGCGGTGGTGCTGGCGCTGCTGCTGCGGGCCGGCGGCGGCGCCGGGAGATCACGGGCGGGGACGTGGTTCTGGGTGGCCGGCGTGCCGCTGCTGGGGCCGACCGCGTACGCGCGCTACGACCTGATGGTCACCGCCGTCGCCGTCGCGGCGCTGCTCGCCGCGGCCCGGCGGCCGGCGGTGGCCGGGGCGCTGGCCGGGTTCGGCGCGATGCTGAAGGTGTGGCCGGTGCTGCTGCTGCTCGGCGCGGCGCGGGGGCGCACGACGCGGCTGTGGTGGGGCGCGGCGGCGGTTACGGCCGCGGTGCTGGCGCTGGCTTCGGCCGTCGCGCTGCCCGGCGCGTTCGACTTCCTCACGGCGCAGCGCGACCGCGGCACGGAGGTGGAGTCGCTGGGCGCGCTGGTCTTCCACGTCGGCCGGCACCTCGGCTGGGACGGCACGGTGCAACTGCACTACGGCTCCATGGAGTTCCTGGGGCCGGGCGTCGGCCTGGTCAGCGACCTGGCGCTGGGGCTGTCGGCCCTGGCGATGGGGTGGCTGGTGCTGTGGCGGCTGCGGGCGCGGGAGTTCACGGCGACGACGGCGTGCGAGGCCGCGTTCGCGGGGACGCTGCTGTTCACCACGACGAGCCGGGTGATCAGCCCGCAGTACCTGATCTGGCTCGTCGGACTGGCCGCCGTGTGCCTGACGCTGCGGGCGGCGCGGATGGCGCTGCCGGCGGGGCTGGTGCTGGCGGCGACGGGGGTGACGCTGGCGGAGTTCCCGGTGTGGTTCGGGGAGGTCGTGGGGAGCACCTGGACCGGGATCGCGCTGCTGGTGCTGCGGAACGGGCTGCTGGTCGCGGCGACGGTGGTGGCGTGCGTACGGCTGTGGCGGTCGACGGTGCCGGGGCCGGAGCCGGGGCGGCGGGCGCGCGGCGGGGACGCCGGAGTGCCGCGGCAGCGGGGGCGTACCGCGTCGGCGGGCTCGGCGTCCACCTCGGCCTCGGCCTCGGCCTCGGACGAGATGCTGACGTGGTGACCGCTCCGTAGCCAGACGTTCCGCGCCCCCTGGACCTTCAGCCCAACTCCCTCTTCAGATACGCCCGCCACCTCTCGGTGAACTCCCCGATCCCCACGCCCAGCTCCGCCCGCAGTGCCGGGCCGACCGCCTGCGCGCGCGACTCCGCGGCGCCCACGGCCCGGTAGAGCGCCACGAGCCGGTCGGCACCCCACTCGTCCACGACCATCCGGCAGGCCAGCCAGGCTTCGCCGTACGCCCGTGCCAGCCGGTCGGCGGCGGCGCCGCGGCCGAAGTCGCCGTCGGCGGGCAGGTCCCCGGGCAACCGGCCGGCGGCGACGGCCCGGGCCAGCTCCGGCGCGCCCGCGCGCGGGCCGCGGCCGGCGCTGCGGAAGCCCACCCAGTCCGCGAAGCCCTCGGAGAGCCAGAGGGGAGTGGCGGGGGTGGTGTGGGCGCGGGTGGCGACGTGGGCGGTCTCGTGGGTGAGGACGATGCGTCGGCCGAGGGCGCCGAGGGTGTCGTACGCCTCGGGGTTGACGAGGACGCGGTCGGCGGGTGCGCTGTGCTGGTCGTTTTCCTGGTCGTTGTTCTGGTCCGGCCCGGTGCCGGTGTCTGAGCCGGTGCCGGTGCCGGTGCGGCCGGTGGTGACGGCGGCGATGCCCGCGTAGTCCGTGGGTCCCGCGCCGAGCAGCTCCCCCATCGCGGCCTGCGACGCGGGCACCAGCACCACGACGCGGCGCGCCCAGTCACGGCCCCACGCGGCGGACACGTCGGGCACGGCGCGGTCGGCGACGGCGGCGATGTCGCGCAGGCCCGCTTCGGGGCGGCCGACGCCGAGCACGAGGCTGTGCGTGCCGCGTACGACGGTCATGGGGCCCTGCTCCCACGGCTGCGGCCGGTTGCCGGGCGCGGGACCGGCGACGTACCAGCGGCTGTCGCGGCGTACGAACTCCAGCCGGCGGTCGGCGGTCACGTCGCCGGGGTCGTAGCCACGGAGGCGGTAGGTCAGCCTGACGTCGGCGGTGGCGTGGCCGGCGTCGGCGGGCACGGGGTCGTCGAGGCGGAGGTTCCAGGCGGCGAGCGGGAGGGCGTCGAGGTTGCGGAAGGCGGTGCGCTGCTGTCGGCGGTACGGGTCGGCCTGCGGGTCGACGGTGCGCAGGAACGCGGCCTCGTCGCCGTCGCGGACGGCGGCGGAGCGCTGCCGGAGGAGGGCGGCGACGGCGCGGGTGGCGGTGTCGTCGGCGGGCGGCTCGCCGCGGTCGCCGTCGCCGCCGCAGCCGGCGAGCAGGGCGCCGAGCAGCCCTGCGCAGAGCACCACAACCGCCGTCCGCACTCCCGCCACGCCCCGAGCGTACGTCGCCCCGGTCACGCGCGGGCCGGCGCGGGTGACCGGGCGGTTGTTGTCAGAGCGGCGACCTACCCTGGGGCGGGAGTGCGGGTGAGGTGCCGGGGCGGTTCTGTCAGAGGGGCGGCCTACCCTGGGGCGGGAGTGCGGGTGACGTGGGGGCGTGCCGGAATGCGCGGTTCGGGTACGTGCCGTACGAGGTGCGCACCGCGCCGCCACGAGGTACGCACCGCTACTCGCTACGCACCGCTACGCGGCCCGTGCCGCTACGGCCGCGTCACCGACGCCACCGGCATCATGCCCACCGGGTCGTAGCGCACCACCGCGCCCGGATACGGCGCGTGGACGACCTGCCCGCCGCCCACGTACATGGCCACGTGGCTGGCGTCCGCCCGGTACGTCACGAGGTCCCCCGGCCGCGCCTCGGGCAGCGGCACCTGGCGGCCCGCGTAGCGCTGCGCCTGCGACGTGCGCGGAATCGACACCCCGGCCCGGCCGTAGGCCCACTGCGTCAGCCCCGAGCAGTCGAACCCCGCGGGCCCCGCGCCGCCCCATACGTACGGGGCGCCGACCGCCCCGCGCGCCGCGGCCACCGCGAGCGCGCCGCGGCCGGAGGCGGGTGCCGAGCCGAAGTCGGGCGTCGACGCGGAGCGCGAGGCCCGGCCGCCGGCGTCGGAGCGCTCGTTCTCCGGCAGCGAGTTGAGGAGCCGCCGCGCCTGCGCCAGCCGGTCGGTGACCTCGTCCTTGTGCCGGGCCAGCGCCTCGCGCCCGCGCTCCAGTTCGGCGAGCGTGCCGCGGGCCCGTACGCGCTGCTGCTCCAGCCGGCGCTGGAGGCCGAAGAGTTGGTGCAGCCGACCGCTCTGCAGGTTGCCGATGCGCTCCAGGGTGGCGGCCTTCTCCAGATACCCCTCGGGGCTCTCCGAGAGGATCAGGGTCAGGTTCGGGTCGATGCCGCCGGAACGGTACTGCGCCCCGGCGAGCGAGCCGAGCGCGGTGCGCGTCCGGTTGATCCGGGCCAGGTCGCGGGCGGCCCGGTCCTGCAGCCGGGCCGCCGTGCGGCGCAGTTCCTCGGTGCGCTCCCTGGCCGCGTTGTACTTCTCGGTGGCCCGCTCGGCCTGGGCGTAGAGGTCGTGGACCCGCTCCCTGGCCTCGGCGTGGTCGTCGGGGGCCGCGAGGGCCGCGTCGGAGAGACCGGCGAGGACCGCGGGCGAGCCGGACAGCGTCGCCGCCACGGCGGCGGTGAGGACGCCGGCACGCAGCCGGCCGGCACCGCCGGGCCGGGTGGATCGTCGATGTGCTGACACGCGGCAGACAGTAACCACGTGACTACACGGCGACCAAGAACCGTCCCCCGGCGCGATTTCGGCGCGCGGGTGCCGCCGCAGGTCACCCGCAGGACGTTCGAAACGCGCGGGTTCGGCAATTCGCCCGAACGGGCGGCACGGTGGCACGCCCCGCCGTGAACCCGCCCCACCGCGGCGTGCGGCGGGGCGGCGTACGGCGGGACGAGGCGGGTGTCAGACCCGCGCGCCCCACATGAACGGCATATTCCCGACGGCCTCGTAGCGCACCACGGCGCCCGGCTTCGGGGCGTGGATGATCTGGCCGTTGCCGGCGTAGATGCCGACGTGGTGCAGGTCGCTGTAGAAGAACACGAGGTCGCCGGGCTGCAGGGCGCTGGCGGAGGATATCCGGGTGCCGACGTTGGCCTGGTCCTGCGAGATGCGCGGCAGCGAGACGCCGGCCTGCGAGAAGGCCCAGCCGGTGAGGCCGGAGCAGTCGAACGAGCTGGGGCCGGTGGCGCCGTAGACGTACGGGGCACCCAGCTTGGTCTGGGCCGCGGACAGGGCGGCGGAGCCGTGCGACGAGCCCGGGGGGACGTCGCCGAGGTCGACGCGGCTCTCCGCCTCGCGGCTGGCGCGCTGCTCCTCCTCGGCGAGCGCGGCCTGCTCCGCCGCGGTCAACTGGTTGAGCAGACCGCGGGCCTTGCTCAGCTTGTCCTGGACCTTCTTCTTCTGGGAGCCCAGCTCCTTGCGGGTCTCCTCCAGGTCCTTGAGCTTCGCGCCCGCCTCCTGGCGCTGCTGCGCGAGGCTGCGCTGCTTGTCGGCGATGCGCTCCAGCGACTCTGCCTGCTTGCCGCTGACCCGGTCCATCGTGGACGCCTTGTCCAGGTAGGTGTCCGGGTCGGCGGAGAGGAAGAGCTGCACCGAGGGGTCGATGCTGCCGCTGCGGTACTGGGCGGTGGCGAGCGAACCGAGGCCGTCGCGGAGGTCGTTGAGCTCCTGCTGGCCGCGGGCGGCCTTGTCCTGCAGCTCCTCGACGTCCTCTTCGAGCTTGCCCTGCCGCTCCTTGGCGCCGTTGTACTTCTCCGTGGCGGCCTCTGCGTCCTCGTACAGGTTGTCCACCTGCCGCTTGACGTCGTCCTTGTCGGGGGCGGCTTGCGCGCTCTGGGTGGAGATGGCCACGGCGGCGGCGGCGGTCGCGGTGAAGACGGTGACCCTGGCCCGGTTCGGCTGCTTCGGTCGACGGTGGGACGCCACGAAGGCGAGCTCCTCTTCCTTCAGCCGCCCGACCGTGGCTTTGGGGACGCCCCGGTACCGGCGGGACCTTCGCCATCGCCCCGGTTGAGCGACCGACAGCACGAAGGTTCGACGCCAGAGACTAACGATGCTCGGGTGATCCGTTCAAATCCCTCCGGGAAAAAAGTCCCCCCGAAGCGCGTTTCTTTACTCACATCACACGGCCAGTAGTCACTGTTCGACAACGAGTTGGACTCGGAGCGGCGAACTGTCCCCACCCGGCCGAGACGGCCGTGATGTCCGAACTCGCCCTCGTTTCCTCCGGGTTGTCAGCTGCGCGCGAGCCGTTTGAGGAGCAGCGCGGACGACACGGGGCGGGCGCCGGCGGCGGCGACGCCGTCGGCGACCTCACGGTCGGCGGAGACCACCACGACCGGACGGCCGGTGGGCTCGGCCCGTACGAGCCGGCGGATCAGCTCGTCGGCGGTCTCGCCCGGCTTGCTGAACAGCACCCGCACCCCGCGCGGCGGCGCGAGCAGCACCGGCGCGGCCAGCTCCGCGCCGTCGAAGACGCACGTCACCTCGGCGCCCGTCTGCGCCGCGAGGCCGGCGAGGCCGCCGAGGAGGCGCAGGCGCTGCTTCTCCAGCGGGAGGGTGGGGTAGCCGGTCTTGGTGACGTTGTAGCCGTCGACGACCATGTGCGCCTGCGGCAGGGCGAGCAGTTGGTCGAGGAGCGCGGGGTCGGTCGCGGACAGCGCGCGGGCGGCCACGTCCTTCGGCGACATCGTGCCGGGCTCGACGGCGCGGACGGTGTCCGCGGGGCTCATCCGGGCGGGTGGCAGGGCGAGTTCGCGGCGGAGCCCCTGGGCGGCGTCGAGGACGGTGTCGAGGAGGAGCCGTACGCGCATGTCCTCCACGCTGCGCCCCTCCCGGGCCGCCCGGCGGCTGGCCTCCAGGCCCGACTCGGCCTCGCCGAGGCGGGCGCGCAGCCGGCGGGCCTCGCTCTCGGCCGCGGCCAGCTGCGCCGCGGCCTCGTCGCGGCCGGCGGCGCTCTCCTGCTGCAGCTTGCGCACGGCGGCCTCGCCGCGCTTGACGTCGCTGAGCGCGCTGCGCAGCCGGCGGTGCAGGCCCTCGTTCTCGCGCCGCAGCGCCTCCAGTTCGTGGCGGGTGCGCTCGGAGTCGGCGCGCGCGGCGGCGCGGGCCTCGGAGAGTTCCGTACGCAGCCGGGCCAGCTCGCGGGCGGCCTCCTCGCCGGCCCGCTCGGCGCCGGCGCGCTGCTCCTCCTCGCCGGCGGTGGCGATGAGCTTGACCCAGCCCGCGGGGCGCAGCATGTACGCGAGCGCCGCGACGTCCACCGGCTCCGCGGCGGCCGGCGGGCTGCCGTCGCGCAGCGCGGCGGCCAGCTCGGGCTGGAGGCCGGCGGCGCGCTCGGCGATCCGCTCGCGGAAGGCGGCGTCGGTCTCCAGCGCGGCGGCGATCGCGTTGCCGGCGAGCTTGACGCGGCGGGACGGGGTGAAACGGGCGTACTGCCGCAGCTGCACGGGCAGCTCGGCGACGGTCAGCCCGCCGAAGCAGTCGTCGGCGAGCGTGATGATCCGGCGGCGCACTCCCTCGGGCAGCGGGCCGTCGAGCACCTCGGCCGCGCCCTCCTCGGAGGAGACGCCCGGGCCTTCCCTCGGCTCCACCACCGGTCACCTTTCCGCCGCAAGCGATCCCCGCGGCTTCGGCCGGGCCGTCCGGCGCCGGCGCCGGCCCGGCGCTCCGCCCGTCGTCGCAGGCCGTGCCCCCACCCTACGACCTGGAGCGGGGTCTACGGCAGGCAGATAGAGTGAGCGCCGCACGCGGGTCCGAGAGGGAGAGCGAACACATGATCACTGCGATCGTTCTGATCAACACCGACGTGGACCGCATTCCCGAGATCGCGGAGTCGATCGCCGCTATCGACGGGGTCAGCGAGGTGTACTCCGTCACGGGGGCGCACGACCTGATCGCCCTCGTCCGGGTGGCGCGCCACGACGATCTGGCCGACGTGATCCCGGGACGGATCAGCAAGGTCCCGGGCGTAGCGTCGACGGAGACGCACATCTCATTCCGTACGTACTCGCAGCACGACTTGGAAGCCGCGTTCGCCATCGGGCTCGAGGAGTAGCGAGCGGTAGCGCGGAGAAGCGCAGAGTAGCGCGGGATGCGTTCGGGGGCGTAGATGAAGAATCTCTCATCCGTCCTTCACGCTGCGCCGCCGGCACCGGCCGCAGGCTCGGACGCATGGCATTCTCGCAGCGCATGGCCGCACTGATCGCGGTCGTGGCGATCCCGCTGGGCGTCGCCGCGACCAGCTACGCCCTGACCGACGACCCGGAAGAGCCGGCCCCGCCCTCCCGGGTGGAGATGGAGAGCGGCACGTCCTCCCCGCCGGGTTCCTCCCCGCCGGGGTCCACGCCACCGGGGTCCACCTCGCCCTCCCCCGAGGGCACGCCGAGCGACGAGGTCGTCTCCCCGCCGCCGGTACGCGACGGGCCCTCGACGGATCCGTCCGGCAGCGCGGGCGACGACGACGGTGACGACACCGGCGACGACAGCGGCGGCGGCAACGACGATGACTCCGATGACTGATCGATGATCTCCGCGCGCGCCCGCATCCTGCTCTGGCTGCTGGTGGTGATGACGGTGGCGCTCGCCGCCGTCGCCGGCACCACGCGGTCCATCCTGCTGCGCGACCTGGACCACCGGGTGGACCGGCTGCTGGCGCAGGAGACGCGGGAGTTCGCGAACCTCTACGAGGAAGGCGTCGACCCCGAGACCGGCCGCCCCTTCACCAGCCCGCGAAGGCTGCTGTGGGTCTTCCTGCAGCGCCAGTACGCGGACCCGGACGAGGAGCTGCTCGGCCTGGTGGGCCGGTCCGAGCGGGGTCCGGCGCAGCTCGTACAGCCCCGGGACCTGACGGTGACCCGGCCGCTGGAGGCCGACTCCGCGGGCCGCCGGGAGATCTTCGAGTCCGCGGACCGCACGGGCACCCTCGGCCGGCCCTCGGGCGAGGTGCGCTGGGCCAAGGTCGGCATCGGCGCGCCGGAGGAGCCGGACGCGGCGGCGTTCGTCGTCGCCATCCACACCGAGCGCGAACGCGAGCAGGTGGGCGACGTGTTCACCATCATGCTGGCGATCTCGGCGGTGGCGCTGGTGCTGATCAGCGCCATCGGCTGGGCGGTGGCGGGCCGCATCCTCGCGCCCGTACGGCTGGTCGGCGAGACCGCGGCGCAGCTGACCGAGCAGGACCTCACCCGGCGGATCCCGGTGCGCGGGCGCGCCGACCGGGACGAGACGGCGGCGCTGGCCGCCACGTTCAACGCGATGCTGGACCGGCTGGAGCGGGCGTTCGCCGCGCAGCGGGAGTTCGTCGACGACGCCGGGCACGAGCTGCGTACGCCGATCACCATCGTGCGCGGGCACCTGGAGCTGATGGGCGAGGACCCGGCGGAGCGCGAGGAGACGCTGCGGCTGGTCACCGACGAGCTGGACCGGATGACCCGGATCGTCGAGTACCTGCTGCTGCTCGCCAAGGCCGAGCGGCCGGACTTCGTCCAGCCGGAGCCGGTGCAGCTGGCGGAGCTGACCGCGGACGTGTTCGTGAAGGCCAGGACGCTGGGCGAACGGGACTGGGAGCTGGGCGAGGTCGCCGACGGCGAGGTGCGCCTCGATCCGCAGCGCGTCACGCAGGCCATGGTGCAGCTCGCCCAGAACGCGGTCCAGCACACCGCGCCCGGCGGGCGCATCCGCATCGGCTCCCGGGTCGCCGACGGGCACGTCGAGCTGTACGTCGCCGACGACGGCCCCGGCATCCCCGCGCAGGACGCCGACCTCATCTTCGAACGCTTCCGCCGCGGCACCGCACGCCGCGGCTCCCGCGGCGGCGGCGCGGGCCTGGGCCTGGCCATCGTCAAGGCCATCGCCGAGGGCCACCGCGGCCGCGTCGGACTCAGCCCCACCGAAGGCGGCGGGGCCACCTTTACGCTGATCCTTCAAGGGAGTCTGTGATGAACCGCATTCTCATCGCCGAGGACGAGGAGCGCATCGCCTCCTTCGTGGAGAAGGGGCTGCGCGCCAACGGCTTCACCACCACCGTCGCAGCCGACGGCGACGCCGCGTACGAGTTCGCCCTCACCGGCGGCTTCGACCTGGTCGTCCTCGACATCGGGCTGCCGGGCCGGGACGGCTTCACCGTGCTGCGCCAGCTGCGCGAGGCGCGCTCGACGGTGCCGGTCATCGTGCTCACCGCGCGGGCGTCGGTCACCGACACCGTCGCGGGCCTCGAAGGCGGCGCCGACGACTACATGACCAAGCCGTTCCGCTTCGAGGAGCTGCTCGCCCGGGTACGGCTGCGGCTGCGTACCGCCGCGCGGGCACCGGAGGTGACGGTGCTGCGCAGCGGCGACCTGTCGCTCGACCTGCGTACCCGCAGGGCGCAGGCCGGCGGGCGCATGGTGGACCTGACCGCCCGCGAGTTCGTCCTCCTCGAACTCTTCCTGCGCCACCCGGGGCAGGTGCTCTCGCGCGAGCAGATCCTCTCCCACGTGTGGGGCTACGACTTCGACCCGGGCTCCAACATCGTGGACGTGTACGTACGGGCGCTGCGCAAGAAGATGGGCGCCGAGCGGGTGGAGACCGTACGCGGCATGGGCTACCGGCTGCCCACCCGCCGATCGGATGAACAGGAGTTGTCGCGGTGACACCCTTTCGGGTGACGCCGGAGTAAAAGGTGAAATCTCCTTAATCTTCGGCTCATTGAAGGCTCACCGCCGCCGCCGACGCTGAAGGTGTGAGTCTCTCCCTGCGCCAGGCCGCGACGCTGTGCGTGGCCCTCAGCATCTGCGCCCTGCTGGCCGTCCCGGGCAACGCCCCCGGGCTGAGCACCGACGGGCGCCTGACCCTCGCCGTGTTCGCCCTGGCGACCTGCGCCTGGATCGGCACGCCGATCGACGACACGTTCATCGCGCTGGGCGCGGGGCTCGCGCTCGTCGTCACCGGAGTGCTGGACAGCGAGACCCTGTTCGGGACCCTCGGTGACGAGACGGTGTGGCTGCTGATCTGCGCGTTCGTGCTCGCCGCCGCGGTGGCGGGTACGGGCCTGGCGGGCCGGGCGGCGGCGTTCCTGGTCACCGGGGCGCGCTCCGTACGGCAGCTGGTGCACCTGACGACGGCGGCCCTCGTCGTCACCGCCTTCGCCGTGCCGGCCACGTCCGGCCGGGCGGCGCTGGCGCTGCCGGTGTTCCTGGCGCTGGCCAAGTCGCTGGGCGAGCGGCGGCGGCTGGTGGTGATGCTGGCGCTGCTGTTCCCCACCGTCATCCTGCTGTCGGCGGTGGCGACCCTCATCGGGGCCGGGGCGCACCTGATCACGGTGTCGGTGCTGTGGGAGGCGACCGGGGAGCAGATCGGCTTCACCGAGTGGCTGCTGCTCGGGCTGCCGCTGGCGATCGCCACCGCCCACCTCGCCGCCGAGGTGGTGCTGCTGACGACGACGAAGCGCGCGGACCGCAAGGGCCCGGTGCACCTGACCGCCGAGCAGATACAGGAGCACACCGAACAGCCGGTCACCGGGCCGCTGTCGCAGGCGGAGGCGCGCTGCGCGCTGCTGCTCGGCACGGTGGTGGTGCTGTGGTGCAGCGAGCCGCTGCACCGGGTGCCGCCGGCGGTCGTGGCGCTGATCGGCGCGGTGGTCGCGGCGTCGCCGGCGATAGGGACCGTACGGCTGAAGGACGCGCTGCGCACGGTGCCGTGGTCGCTGCTGCTGTTCATGGCGGCGACGATGGCGATGGGCATCGCGCTGTCGGAGTCGGAGGCCGCCGCCTGGCTGGTCTCCGGGCTCCCCGGCGGCTCCGCCGTGCCGGCGTGGGCGTTCCTCGCCGGGGTGGTCGCCGTGAGCACCGCCGCCCACCTCGTACTGCAGTCCCGCTCCGCGCGCTCCAGCGTGCTCGTCCCGCTGGTCATCGCCGCGGCGCTGGCCGCCGGCGTCAACCCCGTCGCCGCCGCCCTCGCCTCCACGGCGGCGGCCGGCTTCTGCCAGACGCTGCCCGCGTCCGCCAAGCCCGTCGCGCTCTTCTCGGACGTGCCGGGTGTGCCCACGTACACGCCGCGCGACCTGCTGCGTACGGCCGCGGTGCTGGCGCCGCTGACGGCGGCGCTGGTGCTGCTGTTCGCCCTCGCGGTCTGGCCGCTGCTCGGCGTGCCGGTCATGGACCGCTGACCGCCGACCTGCTGACCCGCTTACCCGCCGGCCCGCCGACCGCCCCGACCGCCCCGACCGCCGACCCTCTACACCCACGGGAGCCCTCTCATGCTCAACCGCGTCGTCGTCGCCCCCAGCGGCTTCAAGGAGTCCCTGTCGGCCGAGGCCGCCGCCGAGGCCATCGCCGAAGGCGTCGGCCGGGTGCTGCCCGATGTCGCCGTCGACCTGATCCCGCTCGTCGACGGCGGCGAGGGTACGGCGCAGGCGCTGGCCGCCGCCACCGGCGGGCGGCTCGTGCCGCTGACCGCCACCGGGCCGATCGGCGACCGGCTGGAGACCCACTTCGGGCTCCTCGGCGACGGCACCACCGCCGTCGTCGAGATGGCGGCCGTCGCCGGCCTCGCCCTCGTGCCCCGCCCTCGCCGCGACCCGGGCGGCACCACGACGTACGGGGTCGGCGAGCTGATCCGCGCCGCGCTCGACCGCGGCGTACGGCGCATCGTCGTCGGCTGCGGCGACTCCGGCACCTCCGACGGCGGTGCCGGCGCCCTCACGGCGCTCGGCGCCCGCCTCCTCGACGCCGACGGCCGCGACCTCGCCCCCGGCGGCGCCGCCCTCGCCCGGCTCGCGCGCATCGACACCGCGGGGCTCGACCCGCGGCTCGCGGCGACGGAGCTGCTGGTGGCCTGCAACCCGTACAACGTGCTGTGCGGCCCCCGCGGCGTCGCCCGCGTCTTCGGCCCGCAGAAGGGCGCGACGCCGCGGCAGGTGGAGGAGCTGGCGGACGCACTCGACCGCTGGGCCGACGTCCTCACCCGCGACCTCCCGGCCCCCGGCACGGACCTCCGCCGCGGCGCCGGCACCGGCGCCTCCGGCGGCCTCGGCGCGGGCCTCGCGGCCGTCGGCGCCCGTCTCCGCCCCCGCTTCGAGGTGCTCCTCGGGCACCTCGACCTCGACGCCCGGCTGGCCGCCGCCGACCTCGTCATCACCGCGGAGGGCGCCCTCGACCACCAGACCCCGCGCGGCAAGGTCCCCGCGGAGGTGGCGCGGCGCGCCAAGCTCCACGACCGCCCGGTCCTGGCGCTCGCCGGCACCCTCGGCGAGGGCGCGCACGAGATCCACGGCACGGGCGTCGACGCCTACGGCACCATCATCCCGGGCCCCATGGCCCTGCCCGAAGCGCTGCTGCGGGCCCGGGAGTTCCTGGCGGACGCGGCCGAGCGGACGCTGCGCATGGTGCTGATCGGCAGCGCGCTCGCGACCCGCCCGGCCGCCCCCGGCCACGCGGCGCCGGTGGCGCGGCAGCCGCGCGAGGGGCTGTCGTCGTAGGGCCGCGAGGGGACGGCGGGCACGCCGCGGCCGGTCCCGCGGCGGAGGCAGGGCCGCAGCACGCGATGGCGTCCCGCCGGGTGGTGTAGCCGGTCAATGGACCGGAACGTGCAGGTCACGCCGGTGCTTCGACCGGCCGGGGCACTCCCGGCGCCTGACCGGGCCATTTCGCGTGCGGTGCCCAGGGAGAGGTCACCGCGAGCCACGCACCGGAGGGCGAAGCGATCGCTTACGCCACCTCGCGGGACGCGACCCAGCACGCCGGCCAGGCCAGCGGCCAGGACCAGGACGCGAGGCAGCCGCGGGAACCGACCGGGCAGGTGCGTGTCATCCCGTGCGCGCCGGGGCGCTGCAGAGGAGCGGGACGAGCAGCGGGTACGCGCACGGACGTGCTCCTGGTCACGCCCACCCCGGTGGCGCGACGCGCACGCCGCCAGCCCTGCGCATCAGGGCATCCGAAGGGCGGGCGCACGGGCCGGACGTACGGGCGGGCATACCCACCCCGCACCCGGCCCCCGGACCCCGCGCTCAGGCCGCCGCCGGTTCCGCGCCGGAGGCCGGCACGCAGCGGCCGTCCACCGTGCGGTACGACCAGCGCGCCCCGTCGCGCACCAACGACCCCAGCGCCGCCAGGAACCGGTCCACATGCTCGTCCGGCGTACCCGCACCGAAGCTGACCCGCACCGCGTTCAGCGGCCGGTCCCCGTCCCCCGCGCCGCCCCCGCACTCGGCCGACTCGCCCGCCTCGCCTGCCGCGCCGAGCAGCGCCCGCACCAGCGGGTGCGCGCAGAACAGCCCGTCCCGCACCCCGATCCCGTGCTCCGCCGACAGCGCCGCCGCCAGGTGCGAGCCGCTCCAGCCGTCGACCACGAACGAGATCACCCCCACCCGCGCCGCGTCCGCGCCGAACAGCGACAGCACCCGCACCCCCGGCAGCGCCGCCAGCCCCGCGAGCACCCGCTCCACCAGCGCCCGCTCCCGCGCCACCAGCGCGTCGAACCCGGCCTCCGTCAGCGCCTTGCACGCCGAGGCGATCGCGTACGCCCCGATCACGTTCGGCGATCCCGCCTCGTGCCGCGCCGCCGTCGTCTGCCACTCGACGTCCACGCCCCCGCCCTCCGCGCGCTGGACCCGCCGGCTGGCGCCCCCGCCCGCGAGGTACGGCGGCGCCGCCCGGAGCCAGTCCGCCCGGCCCGCGAGGACGCCGGCGCCGAACGGCGCGTACAGCTTGTGCCCGGAGAAGGCCACCCAGTCCACGCCCAGGTCCGCCACGTCCACCGGGTGGTGCGGCGCGAGCTGCGCCGCGTCCAGGACCAGCCGCGCCCCGTGCCGGTGCGCCGCGGCGGTCAGCTCCCGTACGGGCCACAGCTCGCCGGTGACGTTCGAGGCGCCGGTGACGCACACCAGCGCCGGCCCGTCGCCGACCCGCGCGGCGAGCGCGGAGTCCAGCGCCGCCACGGCCTGCCCGGGGCTGGAGGGCGCGGGGAGCACGGTGACCCGGCCGGCCGCGGACCCGGCGTGCTGCCAGGGCAGCAGGGCGGCGTGGTGCTCGGTCTCGAAGACGTAGACCTCGGTCCCCGGCGGCAGCGCGGCGGCCAGCAGGTTGAGCGAGTCGGTGGTGGAGCGGGTGAAGACGACCTGGTCGTCGGGGCGGCAGCCGAGGAACCCGGCGACCGTCGCGCGGCTGGACTCGAACAGCTCGGTGGACAGCTGCGAGAGGTAGCCGGCGCCGCGGTGCACGCTGCCGTAGTACGGCGCGTAGGCGGCGACGTCGTCCCAGACGCGCTGCAGCGCCGGGGCGCTGGCGGCGTAGTCGAGGGCGGCGTACTCGGCGTCGCCGCCGGTGACGAGCGGCGCGCGGACCTCGCGGCCGAGGACGGGCAGACAGGCGGGGGTGAGCGTGGACGCAGACATGCGGAACTCCCGTGCGCAGGCGTGAAGATGCGGGCTGAAGAGGACGCGCGCGATGCCCCGATGACGGGCACGCGCGGCGGCGGCAGCGGGCCGGACAGGCCCCAGGGCCTCTCCGGCGGATCATCTCCGGGCCCTGATCCGCCGGAAAGGCCCTAGCGCATTCGCTTGCTCACGGCGGTGCTCCCTCGGCCGACCAGGACCCCTGGGTTCGCGAGGGGTCCGCGCTTGCCGCAGACCTCGCTGCCTGCGGCCCGGTCATCACCCGGGGCACCCCGCCACGGACGGAGGGTTGCCGGACAGCGGGCCGGGGCCTTGATCGCTGTCGCTCGTGACCTGGTCAGGAGTATGCGCACCGGAGAGTCCGCGGCGCAACCCGGTTGCCCGGACTGTCCGCAACTCGCCGGAAATGACCCGCGAATGAGCCGGGAATGACCCGCAAAGGACGTCCCGTCCCCCGGACCGCCTCAGCCGTTGCTGGTCGCCACCCAGCGCTCCAGCACCCGCCGCGCCGACCCGGAGTCGATCGACTCCGCCGCCCGTACGATGCCCGCCGCGATCCGGTCCGACAGCGGGCCGTCCGCGTCGGCGTCCAGGGCCGTGAGCGCCGCCGCCGCGTTGAGCAGCACCGCGTCACGCACCGGGCCGGTCTCGCCGGCGAGCAGCCGGCGGGCGACGTCCGCGTTGTACGAGGCGTCCGCGCCCCGCAGCGCCGCCACCGGCACCAGGTCGATGCCGACGTCCCGCGGGTCGAAGGTCTCCTGCCGCACCGCACCGCCGCGGACCACCCACACCTGGGAGGTGGCGGTCGTGGTCAGCTCGTCCAGCCCGTCGTCGCCGCGGAAGACGAGCGCGGACACGCCGCGCTCGGCCAGTACCCCGGCCATGATCGGCGCCATCCGGGCGTCTGCGACACCGGTGGCCTGCGCTCCGACCCGGGCCGGGTTGGTGAGCGGGCCGAGGAAGTTGAACGGGGTGGCCACGCCCAGTTCCTTGCGCATCTGCGCGACGTGCCGCAGCGCGGGGTGGAACTTCACCGCGAAGCAGAACGTGATGCCCGCCTCCTCGGCGACCTCGGCGACCCGCCCGGGGGTGAGGTCGAGGTTGACCCCCAGCTTCTCCAGCACATCGGACGCGCCGGAGGCGGAGGACGCCGCCCGGTTGCCGTGCTTGACGACCTTCGCGCCGGTCCCGGCGACGACGATCGCGGACATGGTGGAGATGTTGACGGTACGGGCCCGGTCGCCGCCGGTGCCGACGACGTCCACGGCCGGGCCGGGGACGTCGATGGTGTGGGCGTGCTCGTACATCGTGCGCACCAGGCCGGAGATCTCCGCGACCGTCTCGCCCTTGGCGCGCAGCGCGACCGCGAACCCGGCGATCTGCGCGTTGCTGGCCTCGCCCGACATGATCTGGT
Source organism: Streptomyces sp. CNX435 (assembly GCF_059570575.1). Taxonomy (NCBI): domain Bacteria; kingdom Bacillati; phylum Actinomycetota; class Actinomycetes; order Kitasatosporales; family Streptomycetaceae; genus Streptomyces; species Streptomyces sp. CNX435. The sequence goes on from NZ_JCANTA010000008.1 coordinate 89,969, forward strand.
CCATGGCCCAGGCGGTGTCCTCGGCGCTCAGGTCCCGCCCGGCGATCAGCGCGCTGATGACGTCCGGCCAGGAACGCGCGGCCGAGCTGTCGCCTCCTGCTGCCGTCTGCACGCTCATGGCACACCGTCCCGTGGGTCGTCTCAGCTGTCGGGCGTCAGCCTATCGAGGGCAGAGTACGCCGAAGGGCCCCCGTCCAACTGCTGGACGGGGGCCCCTGCGGTGATCGGATCAGTGGCGGGCGGGCTCTTTGGTGCCCGCGGGCTCGTGGTGCCCGTGACCGCTGGTGATCTCCTCGTACTCGCGCCGGGTCGGCTTCGGGATCTGGCCGGCCTCGCCGTAGTAGCTCTGCGACAGCCGGGCCCGCAGCTTCTCCACCGGGTTCTGCTTGCGCACCACGCCGTTGTCGTCGACCGTGGGGCCGAGCTCCAGCGGGGCGTGCTGGTCGTGCGACGTGAGCTTGTGCAGTTCCTCCTGCGACAGCGGCTCGTGCACCTCGATGAACTCGCCGTGCGGCAGCCGCTTGATGATGCCCGTCTCCCGGCCGTGCAGGACCTTCTCGCGGTCCCGCCGCTGCAGCCCGAGGCAGATGCGCCGGGTGACCCAGAAGGCCAGCACCGGAGCGACGAAGAAGGCGATACGCACGAACCAGGTGATCGAGTTGATCGACAGGCTGAAGTGCGTGGCCCACAGGTCGTTGCCGCCGGCCATCAGCAGCACGAAGATCCAGGTCAGCCAGGCGACACCGAAGGCGGTGCGGGTCGGCACGTTGCGCGGGCGGTCCAGGATGTGGTGCTCGCGGCGGTCGCCGGTGACCCAGGACTCGAAGAACGGGTAGACCATCATCGCGATCGGGACGACGCCCACGAGCATCAGCGGGATGAACACCCCGAAGTTGATCGTGTATCCGCCCGGGATGACCATTTCCCAGCCGGGCATGAACCGGATCAGACCCTCGGTCCAGCCCATATACCAGTCCGGTTGGGCTCCGGTGGAGACCAGATCTGGTCGGTACGGTCCGAGATCCCAGACCGGGTTGATGGTGAACATCCCCGCCATCACCGTGATCACGCCGAAGACGAGGAAGAAGAACCCGCCCGCCTTGGCCACGTAGACCGGCATGAAGGGCGCGCCCACGACGTTGTCGTTGGTCTTGCCGGCGCCCGCGTACTGGGTGTGCTTGTGGTAGAAGACCAGGATCAGGTGGAGCACGAAGAGCCCCAGCATGATTCCCGGCACCAGTAGCACGTGCACCGCGAAGAATCTCGGGATTATGTCCGTCCCGGGGAACTCACCGCCCCAGAGAAAGAACGCCAGGTACGTGCCGATCACCGGAGTGGCCAGCGTCGCGCCCTCCATGAACCGGACACCGGTGCCGGAGAGCAGGTCGTCGGGCAGCGAGTAGCCGGTGAAGCCGGCGATGCAGCCGAGGACCAGCAGCGTGAAGCCGAAGAGCCAGTTGACCTCGCGCGGCTTACGGAACGCACCGGTGAAGAAGACGCGCATCATGTGCGCCGCCATGCCGGCGATGAAGATCAGCGCGGACCAGTGGTGGATCTGCCTTATGAGCAGACCACCGCGGACGTCGAAGCTGATGTCCAGCGTGGAGGCGTACGCCTCGGTCATCGTCACGCCGTTCATCGGCGCGTACGAGCCGTGGTACGTCATCTCCGCCATGCTCGGCTTGAAGAACAGCGTCAGGTACACACCGGTCAGCAGCACGATCAGGAAGGTGTACATGCAGATCTCGCCGAGCATGAACGACCAGTGGTCCGGGAAGACCTTGCGGAGGTTCTTCCTGCCGGCGGCGTGCAGCCCCAGCCGGCCGTCCGCCCAGTCGGCGACTCTCTCGCCCCTGCTCGGCGGGTTGCGGCGGGTGTTGGTCGTGGTGGTGCTCATCCGCGCTCCCAGAAGCTCGGGCCGACCGGCTCGTCGAAGTCACCGAGCGCGTAGAGGTAGCCCTCGTCGTTGACGGCGATCCTCAGCTGCGGCAGGGGGTGCCCCGCCGGGCCGAAGAGTACCTTGGCGCCGTCGGACAGGTCGAACGTCGACTGGTGGCACGGGCACAGCACGTGGTGCGTCTGCTGCTCGTACAGGCTGACGGGGCAGCCGACGTGCGTGCAGATCTTGGAGTAGGCCAGGATGCCCTCGTGTCCCCAGTCCGCCGACTTCGGGTCCTTGATGTCACCCGGGTGGATCCGGACGAGCATCAGGGCCGCCTTGGCGATTTCCTTGTTGAAGTCGTGGTCCTCTTCCTTCAGCCCCTCGGGCTTGGCGAAGGACAGCGAGCCGACGGTGATGTCGGCGGGGCGCAGCGGCTCGTCGGTGTTCATGTTGATGAGCAGCTTGCCCTTGCCCCACAGGGTGTGGCGCAGCTTGGTGCCCGGCAGCGGGCCCAGGTCGCGCAGCAGCACGATGCCGCTGAGCGGCACCAGCGTGAGCGCGCCGAGGAGGGTGCGCCGGATGAGCTTGCGGCTGCCGATCGCCGATTCCGCGGTGCCCTGCCGCCACTCGCTCTTGACGAGCGTCTTGGTCTCCTGAGTGGCCTCGATCGGGTGCCGCTCCTGGACGATCTCCTCGTCGGACATCAGCGTGCGCGACCAGTGGATGGCGCCGGCGCCGATGCAGAACAGCGCGAGGCCGAGGGTGACGCCCAGCGCGAAGTTCAGCGCGCTGATATGGCCGAGCGGGAAGATGTAGACGATCTCGTCGACGTCGATGGCGACGAACGCCGCGATGAAGGCGACGGTCGCCAGCATCGACACCGTGAACAGCAGGGACACGGTGCGCTCGGAGCGCTTGGCGGCCCGCTCGTCGATGTCCTGCTTGCGCGGCTCGTGCGGCGGCAGGCCGGGGTTGGCGAACGGGTCGCGCTCCTCGACCGCGACACCGCCCTCCCCGCCCTCCCGGACGGTCGGCAGGTGCTCGCCGTTGTTCTCGTTCTCAGAACCAGCCTGGCTACTCATGACTTCCTGGCCTTTGCAGTCCGGGCGGGGATCCAGATGGCGAGGACGATGAGGGCCCCGAGCCCGAAGACCCAGGCGAACAGACCCTCGCTCACGGGGCCGAGGCCGCCGAGGCTGAACCCGCCGGGCGACTTGGCCTCGTCCCCGCCGACCTCGTCGAGGTAGGCGATGACGTCCTGCTTGTCCTTGGGGGTCAGCAGCCTGTCGGGGAAGGACGGCATGTTCTGCGGGCCGGTCACCATGGCCTCGTACATGTGCTTCGGGTCGACGCCGTCGATGCTCGGCGCGTACTTGCCGTCCGTCAGGGCGCCGCCCTTGCCGGTGAAGTTGTGGCACTGCGCGCAGTTGGTACGGAACAGGTCACCGCCGCGGGCGACGTCGCCGCCCGCCGGGTCGTACTGGCTCTCCTCGGGCACCGCCGGACCCGGGCCCAGGGAGGCGACGTACGCGGCGAGCTGGTCGATCTCCTTCTGGGTGTAGATGGCCGGCTTCTTCGGCGCCTGGGCGCCCTGCTGCTGCAGGGGCATCCGGCCCGTGGAGACCTGGAAGTCCACCGCCGCCGCGCCCACGCCCACGAGGCTGGGGCCGTCGCTGGAGCCCTGCCCGCCGGTGCCGTGGCAGCTCGCGCAGCCGACCCGGTAGAGCTTCTGCCCCTCCTCGACGGCGAGGGACTGTGCGCTGGTCTCATCGGCCTGCGCCCTGCCCGAGGGAGCGAATGTGGCGTATAGCCCCCCGGTGGCCGCCAGCGCGATGAGTAGGACGACGAGCGCCGCCAGCGGATGGCGCCGTCGTGCGGAGAGCTTTTTCACGGATTACCCCGGTATCAGGATCTTCAGCGTCGGTGTTCTTCTCGGTGCCGGCTCCCCGGCCGGTTACTTGATCATGTAGATCGTGGCGAAGAGGCCGATCCAGACCACGTCGACGAAGTGCCAGTAGTAGGACACCACGATGGCCGCGGTCGCCTGCTGGTGCGTGAAGCGTCTGGCCGCGTAGGTACGCCCCAGGACCAGCAGGAAGGCGATCAGGCCGCCCGTCACGTGCAGGCCGTGGAAGCCGGTGGTCAGATAGAACACCGAACCGTAGGCGTCGGAGGAGAGCGTGATGCCCTCGTGCTCCACCATCTCCACGTACTCGGTGACCTGCCCGCCGATGAAGACGGCACCCATCATGAAGGTGACCGTGAACCACATCCGCAGCTTCTTCACGTCCCCGCGCTCGGCGGCGAACACGCCGAGCTGGCAGGTGAGGGAGGAGAGCACCAGGATCGTGGTGTTGCCGAGCGCGAACGGGAAGTTCAGGGCCTCGGCCTGGTCCTTCCAGTAGTCCGCACCCATCACCGACCGCAGGGTGAAGTACATCGCGAAGAGGGCCGCGAAGAACATCAGCTCGGAACTCAGCCAGATGATGGTTCCGACGCTGGTGAGGTTCGGCCGGTTGACCGACGGGTGCGCGTGCCCGGTCTCTACTGCTGCTGTTGCTGTCGCCACGTCCGACATTATGTCGGTCCCTTATCCACGCCTCACTCCGGGGGGTCCCGTTCGGAGTGTCAGGGCCCGCGGAGAGCCCCTGGGCTGCACCGCCGCATCCCGGGCGGAGTAGCATCCGCGGTGAGAGCGGTGCCCGAGAACCACCGGAGGAACGATGCAGTCGACGGCCGCAGCACCGGTCAACGTGCTGGTCTACAGCGACGACGCGAACACGCGCGAGCAGGTCCGGCTCGCCGCCGGCCGGCGGCCGGCGGTCGATCTGCCGCCGGTGGAGTACGTCGAGTGCGCCACGCTCCCCGCGGTGTTGGAGGAGCTGGAGCGGGGCGGCATCGACGCCTGCGTGCTGGACGGCGAGGCGGTGCCCGCCGGCGGCATGGGCGTGTGCCGGCAGATCAAGGACGAGATCTTCCAGTGCCCGCCCGTCCTGCTGCTCATCGGCCGCCCGCAGGACGCCTGGCTGGCCACCTGGAGCCGCGCGGAGGCCACCGTGGCGCACCCGGTGGACCCGGCGGCGCTCGCCGACGGACTGGCCGGCGTGCTGCGTACGCGGCTGGCGGTCGGCGCCTGAACGCCGGCGCTCCGCAGCCGGCGCCTCAGACCCCCGGCCGGAGGCGGTTGGCGTCGGCCGGGCCGCCCCCGTCGCGTATGCCGGGCGTGAGGGCGCTGCCCTGCTGCCACCTGGCCCAGGACAGGTTCCAGTCCCCGAAGCCGTTGCCGAACGGGGTCATGTCCTCGCCGTAGCTGTTGACGACCTCCACGATGTCGCCCGGCCGTATGGTCTTGAAGAACCACGCGGCGTCGTCGGTGCTCATGCCGGTGCAGCCGTGGCTGACGTTGGCGGCGCCCTGGGAGCCGACGGACCACGGGGCGGCGTGCACGTACTCTCCGCTCCAGGTGACCCGGGTCGCGTAGGACACCTGGAGGTCGTAGTCCTCGCCGGTGCCGCCGACACCTATGCTGGCGCCGGTCATCCGGACGAGCGCCTGCTTCTCCAGCACCACCTTCTTGCCGTTGCGGGTCTCGAAGCCCGCCTTGCCGGTGGTGACCGGGATGGTGTTGATCTGCTCGCCGTTGCGGTAGACGGTCATCTGGTGCGCGGCGGCGTCGGTGACCGCCTCTATTCGGTCGCCGATCTTCAGCTCGACCGGCTTCGCGGCGCCGGCGTAGACGCCCTCGCGTATCTTCACGCCCTCCAGCCGGCTCTCCAGCCGGACCTCGGCGCCCGTGGGCCAGTACTCCCTGGGCCGGTAGTGCAGCTCCTTGTCACCGGCCCAGTACCAGGCGCCCTCGACCCGCGGGGCCGAGGTGACCTTCAGCCCGCGCTCGACGACGGCCCGTTCCGGCTGGGTCTTCACCGCGCGGCTGAGCTTCACCGTGAGCGGCTGGCCGACGCCGTACGTGCCCTTGTCCGGACCCAGCTCCACCTTCATCGGCTTCTTGGCCTTCGCCGCCGAGGTGCGGTACGTCAGCCGCTTGCGGCCGGGCGCGCCGTCGTCGTTCTCCGTACTGACGTCGACGGTGTAGCGGGACCGGGCGGCCAGCGGCACGGTGCTGCGCCAGGTGTGGCCGTCGGCGGACAGCCGGCCGCGTATGTACCGGCCGCTCTCGTCCACGGCCGTGACGTCGGTGATGCGCGCCTGCCCCCGGGCGGTCACCTCCAGGTCGTCCGCCGGGTCGGCGAGCCGGGTGTCGCCGGCGAGGCCGGCCAGTGTTATTCGGCCGGCGGGCTCTCCCGGCTCCGCGGCCAGCGGATGCCCGTCGGCGCCGCAGGCGGCGAGGCCCGGGGCGAGGGCGACGAACAGCAGGGAACGGCTGGCCACCGTGCGGCGGCTGGGCGTTTGGCTCATGATCACACGCTAGGCAGGTACTCCGTCCGGCGCGCGGCGTGTGGGCCGAACGAGGGGGCCGCGGCACCCGTTCGGCGTGCCGCGGCCCCCTCGGCGGAGCGATGCTGTAGTGCGCGCTACTGGTTCTGGTCCGCTCCGCGGTAGTACTCGAAGACCCAGCCGTAGATGCCGACGAGGATCACCGGGATGGAGAAGTACAGCAGCCACCAGTTGAGGACGATGCCGAGGAAGGCGAGCGCCCCGCCGATGGCCAGCGACAGCGGCTGCCAGCTGTGCGGGCTGAAGAAGCCCAGCTCACCGGCGTCGTCGGCGACCTCCGCCTCCTTGTTGTCCTGCGCCCCGGTGTCGACCCGGCGGGCCGTGAAGACCAGGTAGTACCCGATCATCGCGGTCAGGGCGAAGGCCAGGAACAGCGCGGTGGTACCGACCGGCTCCTTCGACCAGTAGCCGTAGACGATCGCCGCGGCCAGGACGAAGGCGGCGAGCCAGCCGAACATGTGGCCCTGGATCTTCACTTCGCTTCCCCTTCGCTGCCGCCGCCGACGAGCGTCTTCTCACCGGCACCGTGGCCGCCGACCTCGGCCGCCGCGATCTCGGGATGGTGCAGGTCGAAGGCCGGCGATTCGGACCGGATGCGCGGCAGCGAGGTGAAGTTGTGCCGCGGCGGCGGGCAGGACGTGGCCCACTCCAGCGAGCGGCCGTAGCCCCACGGGTCGTCGACCTCGATCTTCTTGCCGTACTTGGCGGTCTTCCACACGTTGTAGAAGAACGGCAGCATCGACATGCCGAGCAGGAACGAGCTGATCGTCGAGAAGGTGTTCAGGGCGGTGAAGCCGTCGGCCGCGAGGTAGTCCGCGTACCGCCGGGGCATGCCCTCCGCGCCCAGCCAGTGCTGCACCAGGAACGTGCCGTGGAAGCCGATGAACAGCGTCCAGAAGGTGATCTTCCCGAGCGTCTCGTCCAGCATCTTGCCGGTGAACTTGGGCCACCAGAAGTGGAAGCCGGCGAACATCGCGAAGACGACGGTGCCGAAGACCACGTAGTGGAAGTGGGCCACCACGAAGTACGAGTCGGAGACGTGGAAGTCCAGCGGCGGCGAGGCCAGGATGACACCGGTCAGACCGCCGAAGGTGAACGTCACCAGGAAGCCGATGGCCCAGAGCATCGGTGTTTCGAAACTCAGTGACCCCTTCCACATGGTGCCGATCCAGTTGAAGAACTTCACTCCCGTTGGCACCGCGATCAGCATCGTCATGAACGCGAAGAACGGTAGGAGTACGCCTCCGGTCACGTACATGTGGTGCGCCCACACGGTCACGGACAGGCCGGCGATGGAGATCGTGGCGGCCACCAGGCCGATGTAGCCGAACATCGGCTTGCGGCTGAAGACCGGGATGACCTCGGAGATGATGCCGAAGAACGGCAGCGCGATGATGTACACCTCGGGATGGCCGAAGAACCAGAAGAGGTGCTGCCAGAGCAGCGCACCGCCGTTCGCCGGGTCGAAGATGTGCGCCCCGAACTTGCGGTCCGCCTCCAGCGCGAGCAGCGCGGCGGCCAGCACCGGGAAGGCGAGCAGCACCAGCACACCGGTGAGCAGCACGTTCCAGGTGAAGATCGGCATCCGGAACATCGTCAGGCCCGGCGCCCGCATGCAGATGATGGTCGTGATGAAGTTGACCGAGCCGAGGATGGTACCGAAGCCGGAGAGCGCCAGGCCCATGATCCACATGTCGGCGCCGACACCCGGCGAGCGCACCGCGTCGGAGAGCGGCGTGTACGCGAACCAGCCGAAGTCGGCCGCGCCCTGCGGGGTGATGAAGCCGGCGACGGCGATCAGCGACCCGAAGAGGTACAGCCAGTACGCGAACATGTTCAGCCGCGGGAACGCCACGTCGGGCGCGCCGATCTGCAGCGGCATGATCCAGTTCGCGAAGCCCGCGAACAGCGGCGTCGCGAACATCAGCAGCATGATCGTGCCGTGCATCGTGAACGCCTGGTTGAACTGCTCGTTGCTCATCACCTGCGAGCCCGGCCGGGCCAGCTCGGCGCGCATGAACAGCGCCAGGATGCCGCCGATGATGAAGAAGAAGAACGAGGTGGCCAGGTAGAGCGTGCCGATCGTCTTGTGATCGGTGGTCGTCAGCCACTTCACCACGACGTTGCCGGGATCACGGCGGCGTGCGGGCACCTCGTCCTCGTAGGCGTCTTCGGCCGCGCCCGCGGTCGCCGCACCCTGGGGTTCGTTGAGGATGCTCATTGCTCGTTGGTCTCCGCATTCCTAGCGGCGTCGGTCTGGGCGATGCCCGCCGGGATCGCCCCGGTCTGGCCCTTGGCGGCCAGCTCCTGCAGATGCTGCCGGTACTCCTCCGGGGAGACCACCTTCACATTGAAGAGCATCCGGGAGTGGTCCGCGCCGCACAGCTCGGCGCACTTGCCCATGAAGGTGCCCTCCTTGTTGGGGGTCACCTCGAAGACGTTCGTGTGGCCGGGGATGACGTCCTGCTTCATCAGGAACGGCACCACCCAGAAGGAGTGGATGACGTCCCGCGAGGTCAGCACGAACTGGACGGTCTCGCCCTTGGGCAGGACCAGCGTGGGGCCCGGGTTGCCGGTGTCCTCGTTCTCGCTGGCCGGCACGCCGTAGTCGTAGACGCCCTCGGCGCCCTTCGGCACGGCCCGGTAGTCCCGGTCCGGGATGGCGGCCAGCTCCTTGGGGCGCTTCGCCGGCGTGGCGGCGTCGCCGTCCACGTCCTCCAGGTAGTTGAAGCCCCAGCTCCACTGGTAGCCAACCACGTTGATGACGTGGTCCGGCTTGTCGGAGGTCTCCAGCAGCTTGCTCTCGTCGCGCGCGGTGAAGTAGAAGAACACCGCCACGACGATGAGCGGGACGACCGTGTACAGCGCCTCGATGGGCAGGTTGTACCGGACCTGGGCCGGAACCTCGATCTTGGTCCTGGAGCGGCGGTGGAAGATGACGCTCCACAGGATCAGCCCCCAGACCAGGACCCCGACGGCCAGCGCGGCCGCCCAGGAGCCCTGCCAGAGGGAGAGGATCCGCGGCGCCTCCTCCGTGGCCGGCGAGGGCATGCCCAGGCGGGGGAAGTCCTCGGAGGTGCAACCGGAGAGGGTGACCAGGACCAGTCCCGCAGCCAGCGCCTGCGGCAGCCTTCGCCGCATCATGCGCCGCGGCGAGCGGGTACCTCCCGCGGCTGCCGTGTGGCCGCGGGGGAGGTCGGAGCCGTTGTGACTCACGTAGCGCCTTCCCGAGAGTCTCGCCCACGGTCCCTTCGGGCGCGCGGGCAGCAGGTTTGGATGTTTACGCGGACCAAACCCTACTGGACGCCATTTGGGGTCGCTCGGGGAGGGTGCCCTGGCGCGCCGGGCGCCCTTCGACGGGGTGGCGACGGCGGCCAACTCGGTCCCACCCGTCCCCCATCAGGCCACCGCCGGGCCAGCGCCGGGCCTCCTCCGGGCCCACCGCCGGGCCTCCCTCGGGCCTCCGTCGTCGTCGGCCCGGCCGCGTGGACCGGGGGCCGCGTGGACCAGGAGTTAGCGTGGTCGGGTGCCGTACTTCGACGCCGCGTCGTCCGCCCCGCTTCACCCGATCGCCCGGCAGGCGCTGCTCGCCGCGCTCGACGAGGGCTGGGCCGACCCCGCCCGGCTGTATCGGGAGGGCCGCCGGGCGCGGCTGCTGCTGGACGCCGCGCGCGAGACGACCGCGGAGCTGGTCGGCTGCCGCCCGGACGAGCTGGTGTTCACGCCCTCGGGTACGCGTGCCGTCCACGACGGGATCGCCGGGGCGCTCGCCGGCCGCCGCCGCACCGGCCGGCACCTGGTCGTGTCGTCGGTCGAGCACTCCGCCGTCCTCCATGCGGCCGAGGTACACAGGGCGGAGGGCGGGAACAACAACGCGGCGGGCGGGGACAACGACGACGCGGCCGGCGCAGACGTGACGTACGTGCCGGTCGACCGCGGCGGCCGGGTGGCGCCGGGCGCGTACGCCGCGGCGCTGCGCGCCGACACCGCGCTGGCCTGTCTGCAGTCCGCCAACCACGAGATGGGCACCGAGCAGCCGGTCGCCGAGGCGGCCGAGGAGTGCCGGGCCGCCGGGGTGCCGCTGCTGGTGGACGCGGCGCAGTCGCTGGGCTGGGGGCGGGTCGCGGGGCCGTGGTCGCTGCTGGCGGCGAGCGCGCACAAGTGGGGCGGCCCGCCCGGCGTGGGGCTGCTCGCGGTGCGCAAGGGCACGCGCTTCGCGCCCCCGGGCCCGGCGGACGAGCGGGAGTCGGGCCGCGCCCCCGGGTTCGAGAACATCCCGGCGATCGTCGCGACGGCGGCTTCGCTGCGCGCGGTACGCGCGGAGGCGGCGGACGAGGACGCCCGCCTGCGGGCGCTGGTGGACCGGATCCGGGCGCGGGTGCCGAAGACGGTGGCGGACGTGGAGGTGGTCGGCGACCCGGAGCACCGGCTGCCGCATCTGGTGACCTTCTCCTGCCTGTACGTGGACGGGGAGGCGCTGCTGCACGCGCTGGACCGGGCGGGGTTCTCGGTCTCGTCCGGGTCGTCGTGCACGTCGAGCACGCTGACGCCGAGCCATGTGCTCAAAGCCATGGGGGTGTTGTCGGAGGGCAACGTGCGGGTGTCGCTGCCGCGGGGGACGCCGGCCGACGACGTGGCGGACTTCCTGCGGGCGCTGCCGGCGACGGTCGCCGCGGTACGGGCGGAGCTGGGCGCGCCCGCGGGCGGAGCGGCGGAGGCGGCGCCGGCGGCCGGGGACACGGTCGTCGACGCGCGCGGCCGGCGCTGCCCGATCCCGGTGATCGAGCTGGCGAAGATCTTCGACCGGGTGCCGGTGGGCGGCACGGTGCTGGTGCTGTCGGACGACGAGGCAGCGCGGCTGGACATCCCGGCGTGGTGCGAGATGCGCGGGCAGGAGTACGTGGGCGAGGAGCCGGTGGCGGAAGGCGGCACGGGCTACCGGGTGCGGCGCACGAGCTGAGCGCCGCGGTCCGTACGGGACGCGCGGTACGCCGCGGGCGCCGTACGGGATGTGCGCGCCGGACGTACGCGGGCGCCCGGCACGTACCTCCCGCCGGGCGCCCGCGCACGTGACGCGTCGTAGGGGTACGCCGGGGCGCCCGGCGGGGCGGCCGTCGCCGGCCTGGCCGCCCGCGGCCGGTCGGTCATCGCGAACGGCCCGGGCCCGCGGACGATCGCGGCGTCCCCGGCCAGCCCGGCGACGGCGTGCGGCGCGTCCTCGGCCGCGAACCCGTCCCGTTCGAGACCTACGCTGCCGACGCCGCCGCCCGTGGCGCCTGGTCCTGGCCAGGGCCTGTCGTTCGGATCGTCTCCGGGCGCGCGGCTCCGGAGACGATCCGCCGGACACGCCTCGCTAGTCCCGCACGCTCTCCGGCAGGTGGTCCTGCACCTCGGCGGCGGCTTCCTGCCCGTACGCCTTGGTGAACCGCGCGACGAAGTTGCCGCGCCGCAGCTCGTACTCCTGCGGGCCCACCGTCTCGATGACCAGCGTCGCCAGCATGCAGCCGAGCTGCGCCGCCCGCTCCATGCCCACGCCCCAGCTGAGCCCGGACAGGAAGCCGGCCCGGAAGGCGTCGCCGACGCCCGTCGGGTCGGCCTTGCGCTCCTCCTCCGGGGTGCCGACGAGGATCGGCTCCTCACCGGCGCGGTCGATGCGCACGCCGCGGGCGCCGAGCGTGGTCACGCGGGTGCCGACGCGGCTCAGCACCTCCGCGTCTCCCCAGCCGGTCTTGGACTCGATCAGGCCCTTCTCGTACTCGTTCGAGAAGAGGAACGCGGCGCCCTCGGTGAGGGTGCGGATGCCGTCGCCCTCCATGCGGGCGATCTGCTGGGAGAAGTCGGCGGCGAAGGGGATGCCGCGGGTGCGGCACTCCTCGGTGTGGCGGAGCATCGCCTCGGGGTCGTCGGCGCCGATGGAGACGAGGTCGAGCCCGCCGACGCGGTCGGCGACGGTCTTCAGCTCGATCAGCCGGGCCTCGCTCATCGCGCCGGTGTAGAAGGAGCCGATCTGGTTGTGGTCGGCGTCGGTGGTGACGACGAAGCGCGCGGTGTGCAGCACTTCGGAGATGTGTACGGAGCCGGTGTCGACCCCGTGCCGCTCCAGCCAGTCGCGGTACTCGACGAAGTCGGCGCCGGCCGCGCCGACGAGGATCGGCCGGGCGCCCAGCTGGCCCATGCCGAAGCAGATGTTGGGTCCGACTCCGCCGCGGCGCACGTCCAGTTTGTCGACGAGAAAGGACAGCGAGACGGTATGCAGCTGGTCCGCGACCAACTGATCGGAGAACCGACCGGGAAAGGTCATCAGATGGTCGGACGCGATGGAGCCGGAAACGGCAATATGCACGGCGTACGCTCCTGTAGGCGGGGCAGGTAACGCGGGTAGTGCTCACGCTACCGGCCGATGTGCGCGTCCGGAGGCCATTCGACCCGGCCAAAACTACCTGATAGTAGGTCTTACCCCTCGTCGCCGCGGGTGCGTACGGTCGAGACATGCAGAAGGACATGCGGCCCTCCGCCACCCCCCTCCCGCCGCCGGCCTTCGGGGGCACCGCCCCCCTGGAGCTGGACGGCGGCCTGGCCGAGCTGCGCACCGACTGTGCCCGGATGGCGCCGCACTGGTCGGAGCACGTGAGACCGTCCGCGGGACACGTGCCGGACAGGTCGGTCAGCGGCCTGGCGCGGATCATGGTGCCGACGACGTCCGCGGACCTCCTCCGCGGCATGTCCGAGTACGGCGACTGACCGTTCCGCCCGGTCGGCTCCCGGTGGGAACCGGATGCGCGTGACCGGCGTCCCATCGGCATCCCCGACGAAGGAGCCGAACGGTGAGCACCGAGCACACCCCAGGGCCCGAGCGCGAGCCCGGGTCCGAACCCGAGCCCGTTTACGCGCACGGCGCCGAGCGCGGGCCGGACGGCCGGCACGCCGACGACCCGGGCGACCCGGGCGGCGGCCGGCGGCGGCCGGGGGCGCTGATGGCCGTCGCCGTCGCCGCCGCGGTGATGCTGACCGGCGGCGGTGTCGCGTACGTGGTGGACCGGACGGGCGACGGCGGCGCGGCCTCCGACGGCTCCGGCAACGGCGAGGACCCGCCGCCGCTGCGCCTCGACGGGCTCTCGGTGGAGTCCGCGGCGTCGGCCGGCGGCAAGCCGCTGCGGGCCGTCGGCGAGCTGCCCGACGGGCCGGACGAGGCGCCGGTGTACGAGCCGGAGGGCCGGGTCGGGGCCGCCGACGTGGCGCGGCTCGCGGAGGCGCTGGGCCTGCCGGGCGAGCCCCGGCGGGAGGGCGGCGGCTGGCGCGTCGGCGTCTCGCGGGACGGGCAGGGCCCGCTGCTGCAGGTCGAGGCGGCGGCGCCGGGCGCGTGGACGTTCCAGAAGTACGGGGTCAGCGCCTGCGAGAGTCCGCTGCCGGCGGAGCCGGACGGCGCCGGCCGGGACGGCGGTGACCCGGACGCCGCGGTGTCGTCGACCGACTGCGCGGCGGCCCCCGAGACCCTCCCCGATCCGCAGGCGGGCGAGCCGGTGCCGGAGTCCGCGGCTCAGGAGGCCGCGGAGCCGGTCCTCGCGGCGGTGGGCCAACAGGACGCCGAGGTGGCGTCGGCCGAGCCGTTCGGGGCCCTGCGCACGGTGACCGCGGAGCCCGTCGTCGGCGGGCTGCCGACGACGGGCTGGCAGACGTCGCTGCAGATCGGCGGGGACGGGCAGGTGACCGGCGGCAACGGCTACCTGGTCGAGCCGGCCGAGGGGCACACGTACCCGGTGGTCACGGCGGACGCGGCGCTGAAGGAGCTGAACAAGGCAGGCGGGGGCGGCGTGGACAGCGCCCGCCAGAACCTGGGGCACGTGCAGGCGTGCGCCTCGGCGGTGCCGTACGAGAAGGGCACCGAGCCGGACCGGCCGTCGGCCGGCAAGGCGGACCCGTGCACGGGCAAGCTGGAGCCTACGAAGGTGCGCGGTGCCGAGTTCGGGCTCTCCGCGCAGTCCGTCGAGGGGCGGCCGGCGCTGGTGCCGTCCTGGCTGTTCCAGGTGACGGGCGACTCGCCGACCCCGTTCCACGGCGGCAGGCCCGGCGCGATCGTGTGGCCGCAGCTGGCCGTCGCGCCGGAGTACGTCACCGCCGCCGAACCGGGTACGCCGACCCCCGAGCCCGCCCCGCCGACGTCCGCCCCGGGCGCCGAGCCGAGCGCGGGCGGCGGCTCCGACAGCGCCCCCGGCAGCGGTTCCGGCTCCGGGAACGGCTCCGAGCCGGGCTCGCCCGGCCAGGTGGAGCCCGCGGACCCGCCCGCCGAGCCGCCGTCGTCGGCGCCGGCGGACCGGCCGGACAGCGGCGCGGCGGAGACCGCCGTGGGCGTCGAGTCGTACTCGGTGGACGGGCGCACCCTGAAGCTGCACTTCTGGGGCGGCGTGTGCACCGACTACGCGGCGTCCGCCGAGGAGTCGGGCGGCGCGGTGACGGTGCGGGTCACCGGCACGGAGAAGGAGCCGGGCCAGGTCTGCATCAAGATCGCGAAGCGTTTCACGGAGACGGTGGAGCTGTCCTCGCCGCTCGACGGCCGCAAGGTCGTGGACGCGGACAGCGGCGACAGGGTGGCGGCGAAGTAGCAGAAACCTGCCGGCCGGGCGTATCGCCCGCACAAGCGGGAAGGCGGCGGAACCGTGGGGGTTTCCGCCGCCTTCCTCATGCCGGTACGGGCCTGGGACCCAGGGCCCGCGTGCGCTCCGGGCGGGTGCCGTCAGCCGGGGTCAGCTGAAGGAGTCGCCGCAGGCGCAGGAGCCGGTGGCGTTCGGGTTGTCGATCGTGAAGCCCTGCTTCTCGATCGTGTCGACGAAGTCGATGGACGCGCCGCCCAGATACGGAGCGCTCATCCGGTCGGTCACGACCGAGACGCCGCCGAAGTCCTTGACGACGTCGCCGTCGAGGTCGCGGTCGTCGAAGAAGAGCTGGTAGCGCAGGCCGGAGCAGCCACCGGGCTGAACGGCGACGCGGAGCTTGAGATCCGGCTGGCCTTCCTGCTCCAGCAGGCTCTTGACCTTCGCCGCAGCGGCGTCGGACAGAATGATGCCGTCGACTGCGGTGGTCTCGCCCTGAACGGTCATTCGCATGTCTCCCGGGTTGTGGACTGCTTGCCGATCGAGTCCAACCGGCCGCGCTCCCGATTCATTCCGGCCGGGGGCGCGCGTTCTTGCTCCCTTCATGCTCGCATACGCCACCACTTCGGGTCATCCGCCCGTGGTCGGAGGTGGACGGCGTACGGGCCGGGGCGCACCGGTTGGGCGGAGCGCACCGGCCGGGCGGAACGCACGGCGGCATTCGTCACATTGACGCAAGCACCATCGTCAACCTGACGCGAAGGGGTTATGATTAATAACGTCATTCTGACGAAAACGGATGCGACGGCAGCCCGCCGAGAGCCGAAGAGAAAGGGTGGAGTGCGCTGTGACCACCGCCCAGGACCTTGATGTGACCCCCACGCCCCTTGCCCTGTTGCTGCTCGGGCGAGAGGCGGACCCCGCCAGCGAGCGCGGCGTCGACTGTCCCGGCGACCTGCCCGCGCCCTCCGACCCCGGGCTGGTCGAGCGGGCCCGCGCGGCCCGGGAGCGGCTGGGCGAGAAGGTCTTCGTCCTCGGCCACCACTACCAGCGCGACGAGGTCATCCAGTTCGCCGACGTGACCGGCGACTCGTTCAAGCTCGCGCAGCAGGCCGCCGCCCGCCCCGAGGCGGAGTACATCGTCTTCTGCGGCGTGCACTTCATGGCCGAGTCCGCGGACATCCTCACCTCCGACGCGCAGGCGGTCGTCCTGCCCGATCTGGCCGCCGGCTGCTCCATGGCCGACATGGCCACCGCCGAGCAGGTCGCCGAGTGCTGGGACGTGCTCACCGAGGCCGGTGTGGCGGACGTCACCGTCCCCGTGTCGTACATGAACTCCTCCGCGGACATCAAGGCGTTCACCGGCCGGCACGGCGGCACCATATGCACCTCCTCCAACGCCGAGCGCGCGCTGAACTGGGCGTTCGCGCAGCGCGCCGGCGAGACCGGCAAGGTCCTGTTCCTCCCCGACCAGCACCTCGGCCGCAACACCGCGGTACGCGACCTGGGCCTGTCCCCGGACGACTGCGTCGTCTACAACCCGCACCGGCCGAACGGCGGCCTGACCGCCGAGCAGCTGCGCGCCGCGAAGATGATCCTGTGGCGCGGGCACTGCTCCGTACACGGCCGCTTCTCCCTCGACTCGGTCGAGGAGGTACGCGCGCGCATCCCCGGCGTGAACGTGCTGGTCCACCCCGAGTGCAAGCACGAGGTGGTCGCCGCCGCCGACCAGGTCGGCTCCACCGAGCACATCATCAAGGCCCTGGACGCGGCCCCCGCCGGTTCGAAGTGGGCCGTCGGCACGGAGCTGAACCTCGTCCGCCGGCTGGCGAAGCGGCACCCCGACAAGGAGATCGTCTTCCTCGACCGCACCGTCTGCTTCTGCTCCACGATGAACCGCATCGACCTGCCCCACCTGGTCTGGGCGCTGGAGTCGCTGGCGGACGGCAAGGTCGTCAACCGCATCGAAGTCGACAAGGAGACCGAGGACTTCGCCAAGCTGGCGCTGGAGCGGATGCTGGCGCTGCCCTGACGTCCCGAGGGGGTACGGGGGGTGACGCGGGCCCGGCGCAGGGCGGAGGATTGACCGCATGATCCTGCGCCAGGTCCGCGACACGAAGGACGACATCGAGGCCGTACGCCTCACCAGCGACACGGGGTTCGCCGCCTCGAACGCCGCCAAGGGCGACGCGCCGGAGGAGCCCGACGAGAACGAGGCGATCCTCTTCCGCAGCGTCATCCGGCACCTGGCGCGCACCGACCCCAGCGGCTGCTGGCTTGCCATGGACGACTCGGGACGGCCGGTGGGCGCGGCGCTGTCCACCAGACGCGAGGGCACCTGGGGGCTGTCGCTGCTGGTCGTCGTGCCCGAGGCACAGGGCAAGGGGCTCGGCAAGGCGCTGCTGGCGCGCACGCTCGCGTACGGGCAGGGCTGCCTGCGCGGCCTCATCTGCGCCTCCCGCCACCCGCACGCCGCCCGCGCCTACCGCGCCGCGGGGTTCACCCTGCACCCCGCCATGCGGCTGGTCGGCACCGTCGACCACGCCGGCCTCGAACCGCCGACCGGCGCCGTCGTCGAGGGCGGGCCGGGGCAGCGGGACCTCATGGACTCCGTGGACCGCAGGCTGCGCGGCGGCGCCCACGGCCCGGACCACACCGAGTTGCTGCGGCACTTCCAGTGCATCGTCGCCGACGACCTCGCGGGCAGCGGGTACGCGTACCTGCGCGACGGCCGGGTGGAGCTGCTTGCGGCGACGTCGCGGCGGATCGCGGCGCGGCTGCTGACGGCGGCGCTGCTGAGCCTCGCACCGGGGGCGGCGGCAGAGGTCGCGCACCTGACGGCCGATCAGGACTGGGCGGTGGACGTGGGGCTGGCGGCGGGGCTGCAGCTGACGACGCGGGGTTACATCTGCGTACGGGGCATGCGCCCCCCGGCGCCGTACCTCCCGTCGGGCCTGCTCCTGTAGCGGATACGGGCCCTAGGCCCTAGCTGCCGGGGCGGACGAGGCCCGACTCGTAGGCGAGCACCACCAGTTGGGCCCGGTCGCGGGCGCCGAGCTTGGCCATGGTCCGGTTGACGTGCGTCTTCACCGTCAGCGGGCTGACCTCCAGCCGCCCGGCGATCTCGTCGTTCGCCAGCCCCCGCGCGACCAGGCTCAGCACCTCGCGCTCCCGGCTCGTCAGGGCGCCGAGCCGCTCCGCGTCCGCCGGGGTGCCGCCGCCGTCGGCCGCGCCGCCCGCCGGGGTGCCGCCGCCCGCCAGGAACCGGTCGATCAGCCCCTTCGTCGCCGCCGGCGACAGCAGCGCCTCGCCGTCCGCCGCCACCCGGATCGCGGCCAGCAGCTCGGCCGGCTCCGCGCCCTTGCCGAGGAAGCCGGACGCGCCGGCGCGCAGCGCCTCGATCACGTAGTCGTCGACCTCGAACGTCGTGAGGATCACCACCCGCACATGGCGCAGGCCGTCGTCCGCGGAGATCGTCCGGGTGGCGCTGAGGCCGTCGGTGCCGGGCATCCTGATGTCCATGAGGACCAGGTCCGCCCGCTCCTCGCGGACGAGCCGCACCGCCTCCGCGCCGTCGCCCGCCTCGCCGACCACCTCCATGTCCGGCTCGGAGTCGACCAGCACCCGGAACGCGCTGCGCATCAGCGCGTGGTCGTCCGCCAGCACCACCCGGATCGGCCGCGTCCGCGGCGGCGGGACCTCGCTCACCCCTGCTCCTTGATCGCCTCGCCGGGTGCCCGGCCCGTGCCGCCGGACGTCCCGCTCGTCTCGCGCGGACCGGTCCCGCACCAGCCCGTCTCACGCCGGCCGGTCCCGCGCGGGTCCGTCTCGCCCGGATCCGTCTCACGCGGGGTCCCGCCCGCCGCCCGGCCGCCGTCCGCGTCGCCGGCCACCGGCAGCGGCAACCGTACCCGTATCTCGAAGCCCTCCCGGCCGTCCGCCCGCCCGCCCGCCGCGCACCGGCCGCCCAGCGCGGCGGCGCGCTCCCGCATGCCGACGAGCCCGAGCCCGCCCGAGCGCCCGCCGCCGGCGTCCTCCCCGGCGCTCCCAGCCCTCGCCTCGCCCTCGCCGCTCCCGTCCCGGCCACCGCCGGCCGGCTCCGCGGCGTCCGCACCCCGGCCGTCGTCGCGGACCGTGACCTCCAGCCCGGTCGGCTCCCGCGACAGGCTCACCACCGCCTGTGCCCCCGCGCCCGCGTGCTTGCGCACGTTCGTCAGCGCCTCCTGCAGCACCCGGTACGCCGCCAGGTCCACCGCCGCCGGCAGCGCGCCGACGACCTCGGCCGCCCGCTCCACCCGCGTGGTCACCGCCGTCTTGCGCGGGCCCAGCTCCGCGGCGACCTCCACCGACACCGGCGTGCCGGCCCGTACGAAACCGTCCACCAGCTCGGTCAGCATCGCCAGCCCGGGCGCCGGCTCGGTGGGCGCGTGCGGGTCGCCGGACTGGCGCAGCAGCCCGACGGTGGTGCGCAGCTCCTCCAGCGCGGTGCGGCCGGCGTCACGTACGTGCGCCAGGGCCTCCTTCGCCTGGTCCGGGCGGCTCTCCATGACGTGCGAGGCCACCCCGGCCTGGACGTTGACCAGCGCGATGTGGTGGGCGACGACGTCGTGCAGCTCGCGCGCGATCCGTACCCGCTCCTCCGCGACCCGCCGCCGCGCCTCCTCCTCGCGGGTCCGCTCGGCCCGCTCGGCGCGCTCGCGGATGGCGGCGACCACGGCCCGGCGGCTGCGCACGGCGTCGCCGACGCCCGCGGCCATCCCGGTCCAGGCGAAGACCCCGAGGTTCTCGTCCGCGTACCAGGGGCGGTCGCCGAAGAGCATCATCGCGAACGTCAGCACCCCGATGGTGAACAGGGCGATGCGCCAGGTGGTGTGCCGGTCGGTGCGCGCGGCGACGGTGTACAGCGCGACCACGGCGCTGAGCGCGATCGGCGAGCGCGGGTCGCCCGCGGAGGCGATGACGTGGGCGATGGTGAGCGCCATGGTGACGGAGAGCACGGCCCACGGGGCCCGCCGGCGCAGGACGAGGGCGGCGCTGGCCGCGGTCGCGAGCACGACCTCGACCGGGCCGAGGTCGGCCGGCGGCGGCGCGTGCGCCCCGCGGTCGGGGTAGACGGCGCTGATGAGGATGACGGCCAGCACGGCCGCCGCCAGCAGGGCGTCGGCCGCGCGGGGGTGCGCCCGCAGCCAGCGGGGCAGAGCGGCGAGGTGGGTCACGGCAGCGGTGCCTGCAGAGGAGGGCCGGCCCCGGTCCGGACGACCGGGGCGGGGAGCGGCCGAGGCGTGCGTGGGTTCAGCCGGGGCTCGCGTGGTTCAGCCGGGGATGAGGCCGTCGTCGCTGAGCATCTCCCGCACGTCCTCCAGGGAGGCGTCGGGCGCCGGGAGGATCAGCTCGGACGGCTCCAGCGATTCGTCCGGCAGCGGGGTGCCCATCGAGCGCACGGCGTCCAGCAGGGCGCCGAGCGTACGCCGGAAGCCGGACTCGTCGCCGCTCTCCATCTCGGCGAGCAGCTCGTCGTCCAGCTTGTTGAGCTCGGCGAAGTGGTCGTCGTCCAGCTTCACCTGACCCTCCCCCATGATCCGTACGATCACGGCCTTCTCCCGTTCTTCCGAGCCCGTCGAGGGGCGGTCACTGCTTGTCGAACCGCGGGGCGTCCTGCGGCGCCTGCGTCTGCTGCGTCTCCGATGGAGCAGCCTGCTGCTGCGGCGGCGTCTGGGCACCCTGCTGGCCGCCCTCGATCGCCTGCTGCTGCTCGGCGGGGCCGCCCGCCAGCTCGGCCTTCATGCGCTGCAGCTCCAGCTCGACGTCCGCGCCGCCGGAGAGCCGGTCCAGCTCGGCGGAGATGTCGTCCTGCGCCATCCCCGTCGGGTCGTCCAGCGCGCCGGAGGCCAGCAGCTCGTCGATCGCGCCGGCGCGGGCCTGCATCTGCGCCGTACGGTCCTCGGCCCGCTGCACGGCCAGGCCGACGTCGCCCATCTCCTCGGAGATGCCGGAGAACGCCTCGCCGATACGGGTCTGTGCCTGCGCCGCCGTGTACGTGGCCTTGATGGTCTCCTTCTTCGTGCGGAAGGCGTCCACCTTGGCCTGCAGCCGCTGGGCGGCAAGGGTGAGCTTCTCCTCCTCGCTCTGGAGGGTCTGGTGCTGCGTCTCCAGGTCGGTGACCTGCTGGTGCAGCGCCGCCTTGCGGGACAGCGCCTCGCGCGCCAGGTCCTCACGGCCGAGGGCGAGGGCCTTCTTGCCCTGGTCCTCCAGCTTGGCGGACTGGTTCTGCAGCTGGCCGAGCTGCAGCTCCAGGCGCTTGCGCGACGTCGCCACGTCGGCGACGCCCCGGCGCACCTTCTGGAGCAGCTCCAGCTGCTTCTGGTACGAGTAGTCGAGGGTCTCGCGCGGGTCCTCGGCCCGGTCCAGGGCCTTGTTGGCCTTCGCGCGGAAGATCATCCCCATCCGCTTCATGACACCGCTCATGGGCCTCGCGCGCCCCCTTCTGACGGACTTCAGCCTCGGCACATACTCTGCAGAACCCACAGTACGGGCCCTGCTTCCATTACCGCACTGCCTGGGCGCCAATGCGCTCCTCCTGCAGGACGAACCGCCGGGGGTCCGCCCTCCCGCCCAGGGAGTAGACGACCGTAGGGGCTGTCCGTTCACGTGCCCCCACAGGTAGTGACACGCACGCCGTTGCCGGATCGTTCCCCGGCGGTCTGGGTCGTACACCCGACTGCCCCTATTCTTGAGCCTGTGTTCGGAAGCCGTTCCAAGGATGACCAGTCCGCCGAGTCCGATGTGAGGGACGCGGTGGAGACCAGATATGCGCGTCCGGCCGAGGCGCCCAAGGGCAGGCCCACGCCCAAGCGCAGCGAGTCGCAGGCGCAGCGCCGCGCCATGGCCAAGACGCCGGCGACGCGCAAGGAGGCGTCGAAGCGCGCGCGGGAGACCCGCAGGGCCGACCTCGCCCGCCAGCGCGAGGCGCTGGCCTCGGGCAACGAGCGCTATCTGCCGGCCCGGGACAAGGGCCCGGTGCGCAAGTTCGTGCGTGACTATGTGGACTCGCGGTGGTGCGTGGCGGAGTTCTTCCTGCCCATGGCCATCGTCATCCTCATGCTCAGCATGACGCCGTCCGCGGGCCTGAAGAACATCTCGCTGCTGCTCTGGCTGTTCGTGATCGTGCTGATCGTCTTCGACTCGATCGCGATCACCGTACGGGTGAAGAAGCAGCTCAAGGAGCGCTTCCCGGACGAGAGCCACCGCGGCGCCAAGGCGTACGCGCTGATGCGCACGCTGCAGCTGCGCCGGATGCGGCTGCCGAAGCCGCAGGTGAAGCGGGGCGAGCGGCCCTGACGCCGGCGGGCGTACGGGGCGGAGTCTCCGCCGCGTACGCCCCGTACCGCCCCGTGCCGCCGTCCGGAGGGCGTGCCGGCCGGGGCGCCGCTACGCGCCGTCGGCCGCCTCCAGGCTCATCGGGCCGTAGACCTCGGCCCCGTCCTCCAGCAGCCTGACCTGCTCGACGCCGCCCTCCAGCAGGTCCTTCCAGTACTCGCCGATCCACGACTCGGCGTCGCCCTGGGTCGTGAAGTCCTCCGGTTCCACCGCCGGGGTCGCCGCTGTGCCATCGGCCTTCTCGAACCGCCAGGTCCACGCTGCCATGCCTGCCTCCGTCCCACGCCGGATAGTGCGCTCGCAGCGTAACGGAGAGCACTTAAGCGCAGACCCGCTCGGGCGCGGCCCCGCCGCCCGCGAGACGATCGGGGGGTGGACATCACCCTCCTCGGCACCGGTGCGCCCGCCGGGCTGCCGCGACCGGGCTGCCCCTGCGCGGCGTGCGCCGCCGCCGTCGGGCCCGAGGCGCGCGCGGCGACGTCCGTCCTGGTGGACGGCATCGTGCTGCTCGACCTCACGCCGGGCGCCGCGCTCGCCGCGGCGCGCGCCGGGCGGACGCTGTCCGGCGTCATGCAGGTGCTACTCAGCCATCCGCACGACGGCCCCGCCGTGGCGCCCCCGGCGGGCGTGCCGGCGCCGTCGCGGGCGCCGGAGGGGCAGGAGGTGACGCTGATCAGCGGGCACCGGGTGCGGGCGGTCGCGGTCGACTCCCCCGGCACCGGGTACGAGATCACCGGGCCGGGCGGCCGGCGGCTGCTGTATCTGCCGCCGGGTGCCGCGCCGGCGGGTCTGGAGGGGCCGGTGGCCCCGTACGACCTGGTGCTGCTCGACGTCGCCGGGCGGCCGGACGCCCTCGCCCGGCTCCGCGCCCACGGCGCCGTCGCCGCCGCCACCGACGTCGTCGCCGTCCACCTCGGCGGCCACTCCGGCGACGCCGCCGGGCCCACCCCGCCGCCCGGCCCCGAGCTGCGCCGCCGGCTCGCCGCCGCCGGGGCCCGGGCCGTACCCGACGGGCACGCCCTCGTCGCCGGCTACGGCCCGGACCTGCCCGTCGTGCCGCGGCGCACGCTGGTCCTGGGCGGGGCCCGGTCCGGCAAGTCCGTGGAGGCGGAGCGGCGGCTCGCCGCGTTCCCGGCGGTCGAGTACGCGGCCACCGGCGGCACCCGCGACGGCGACGCCGAGTGGGCGGCGCGGATCGCGGCCCACCGCGAGCGCCGGCCGGCGGGCTGGCGGACCACCGAGACCTGCGACCTGGTGCCGCTGCTCGCCGCGGCCGGCGGGCCGCCGCTGCTGATCGACTGCCTGTCGCTGTGGCTGACGGACGCGATGGACGAGGTGAAGGCGTGGGACGGCGGCGACGTACGGCCGCGGGTCGACGAGCTGGTCGCGGCGGTGCGCGCCGCGCGCCGCACCGTGGTCGCGGTGAGCAACGAGGTCGGCTCGGGCGTCGTCCCGGCCACCCCGGCGGGCCGGCTGTTCCGCGACGAGCTGGGCCGGCTGAACGCGGCGGTGGCGGCGGAGTGCGAGCAGGTGCTGCTGGTGGTGGCGGGCCAGGTGCTGGTGCTGCGCGGGTGATCGATGCCGCGGTGGACCCGGCCGGGGCCGGTGCGGCGGGCACGGGTCCGCTGCGGCGGTGCGGGGCCGGGGGTGCCGCCCGCACGCGCGGCGCCCTGCGACGGACTTCGACGGACTTCGACGGACTTCGACGGCCCCGGTGTCCGGCACCCGGCGCCCGACACCATCGTGGCGAGGACGCGGCCCGGTCGGCACCGGCTCGGACACGGGGGTGCGCCCGCGCGGCCGACCGGGCACCGGCCGTCGTGACCGCGGAGACGGTCCGCCGGAGCGGCCTCGTCCGCGCCCGCTCCCGGCGGCCAACTCCGGGGGCAGCGGAGCCTGCGGCGGGCCCGGCGGGTAACCTGCGCCCGTGAGCGGCCTGAATCTGGACGACTTCATCAACGACATCGACCGCCCCGACTCGGCTGTCCGCCGCGACGCCGAGGAGTGGCGGGCGACCCACGGCCCGCGCCCCGGCGCGCTCGGCCGCCTGGACGACCTCGGCGAGTGGCTGGCGGCGGCGCAGGGCGGCGTACCGGCCAAGCCGGTCGCCGAGCCGCGCCTGGTGCTCTTCGCCGGCGACCACGGCGTGGCCGAGCTGGACGTCTCCGGCCGCGCCGCGGGCACCGCGGACGCGCTGGCCCGCGCCGCGCTCGACGGCCGCAGCGCCACCGCGATCCTCGCCCGCCGCTTCGGCGCCGGCCTGCGGGTCGTCGACATGGCGCTCGACTGCGACCCGGAGTCGCTGCCGAAGGACGTCACCCGCCATCGCGTACGCCGCGGGTCGGGCCGTATCGACGTCGAGGACGCGCTCACGGCCGAGGAGGCCGAGGAGGCGTTCCGGGCCGGCATGGCGATCGCGGACGAGGAGGCCGACTCCGGTACGGACCTGCTGCTCCTCGGCGACCTCAGCGTCGGCGGCACCACGGCGGCCGGTGCGATCGTCGCCGCCCTCTGCGGCACCGACGCCTCCGTGGTCACCGGCCGCGGCGGCGCGGGCATCGACGACCTGGCCTGGATGCGCAAGTGCGCCGCCATCCGCGACGCGCTGCGCCGCGCCCGGCCGGTGCTCGGCGACCAGCTGCAGCTGCTCGCCACGGTCGGCGGCGCGGACCTCACGGCGATGACGGGCTTCCTGCTGCAGGCGGCGGTGCGCCGCACCCCGGTCGTGCTCGACGGCGTCGTCTCGGCCGCGGCGGCGCTGGTCGCCCAGCGGGTGGCGTTCCGCGCACCGGACTGGTGGCTGGCCGGCCAGTCGAGCGGCGAGCCGGCGCAGGAGAAGGCGCTGGACCGCATCGCGATCGACCCGCTGCTCGACCACGGGGTGACCACGGGCGAGGGCGCCGGCGCGCTGCTGGCCCTGCCGTTCCTGCAGGCGGCGGCCGAGCTGTGGGCGGACCTGCCGGAGCACGCGGCCGGGCCGGCGGACGGCCCGGCCGAGGACGCGGTTGACGACATCACCTGATCCGGCGGACCCGGTGGGGGCGCGGGGCACGGGGCGGGCTGACGAGTCGTACGAGACCGCCGGGCCCGGCCCGGCGGACGGGGCCGGTAGCCCCGACGCGGCCGACCGGACCGACCCTCCGGCCGGGGCCGACCCGGCCGGGTACCGCACACCCCGACCGGCGGGGGGTTCGACCGGTTCGCCGGGACCGGACGGGACTTCCGAACCGGCCCAACCGCCGGACCCGGCCAGCTCCGTGGACCCCGTCGGCACCGCCGGACTCCGCGACGCGCTGCGGTTCGCGTTCGGGACCCTGACCGCCCTGCCCGTACGCGTTCACCGCTGGGACCGCGCCGCCGCGCGCGGCGGGATGCTCGCCGCGCCGCTCGTCGGGCTCGTGCTCGGGCTGCTCGCCGCCGGCGCCGGCGGGCTGCTGCTGCTCGCGGGTGCCGGGGCGGCCGTCGCCGCCGTGGCGACCGTCGCCGCGCCGGCCGTGCTGACGCGCGGGCTGCACCTCGACGGGCTCGCCGACACCGCCGACGGCCTGGGCAGCGGCCGGCCCGCCGCCGAGGCGCTGCGGATCATGCGGCGCTCGGACATCGGCCCGTTCGGCGTGATCACGCTGCTGCTGGTGCTGCTCGGGCAGGTCGCCGCGGTGTACGAGTTGTACGACGACGGCTCCCGGGTCCGCGCCGCGATCGCCGTCACCGCCGCCGCCGTCGCCGCCCGCGCGGCGCTCGCGCTCGCCGCCCGCGCCGGTGTCCCGCCGGCCCGCCCGGAGGGCCTGGGCGCCGCGGTGGCGGGGGTGCTGTCCGCCCGTACGGCCGCGGCCTGCGCGGCGGCGGCCACCGCCGTCCCCGCCGCGGCGGTCGGCGTCCTCTCCGGCCCGCTTGCGGCACTGCACACCGCCCTCGCGGTCGCCGCCGCGCTGGCCGCCGCCGAGTTGCTGCGGCGCCACTGCGTACGCCGTCTCGGCGGGGTCACCGGCGACGTCTTCGGCGCGCTGGCCGAGACCGCCGCGACCGCCGCCCTGGTCGCCGCGGTCCTGGGCGCCTGAACGGATCCCGCCCGCGCCCGGGCACGGCCCCGCACCCCGCG
This sequence comes from Streptomyces sp. CNX435, assembly GCF_059570575.1. Classification (NCBI taxonomy): domain Bacteria; kingdom Bacillati; phylum Actinomycetota; class Actinomycetes; order Kitasatosporales; family Streptomycetaceae; genus Streptomyces; species Streptomyces sp. CNX435. Next base: position 116,370 of record NZ_JCANTA010000008.1, read on the forward strand.
CCCCGGCGACGTACATACACACGCCGCATACCGTTCCTGTGGACTGAGCGGGAGTGACTCCGCTCGGCCGCACGCCCCGAACGGTCTTGAGCGCTCCCCCACTGCCTGAAGGGCGTGGGAGGTACCCCCATGTCCCCGGCGTACTCGACCCCGGGGCAGCGACACGGATCCTGTCCGTGGTCCGATCCCGGGAGGCCGGTTCCCTCACGACCTGGCCATGTGGGCACGGCCAGAGGGCGACGGGGAAGCCCCGAACCATCACTCCGGTGGAGCGGGGGCCCCGCACGCTGGCACCGTACCCGCGTCCCAGATCGCACGATCACCGTAGCCCGAACGGCCCGGGCCACCGCAAGCCCAGCCGACCATCACACGATCGAGTCACACCACCCTCGTGCACACTATCCGGCCAGCAGTTGGCTACCCCGCTGACGGCGCCCGCGGCGGGCGGCGGCGGGTCCCCGCCACCTGCCCCTACGCGGGGAAACCCGCCGTCGATCCGGCGCCCGCGGCGCGGGTCGTACCGCATACGATGCGCCATGCACCCCCGAGCCCTCGCCCGAGAATGGATCCGAACCACCGTGACTGCTCTGACTCTCAGTTCCTCGTCCGTCGCCGGCCTGCGCGCGGACGCCGTCGTCGTGGGTGTCGCCAAGGGCCCCAAGGGTCCCGTCCCGGCGCCCGGCGCGGAGGCGGTAGACGCCGCGTACGGCGGGAAGCTGGGCGCCGTGCTGGAGGCCCTCGGGGCGTCCGGCGGCGAGGGCGAGGTCACGAAGCTGCCCGCGCCCGACGGCCTCAAGGCGCCCCTCGTCGTCGCCGTCGGCCTCGGCGCCGCGCCCGAGAAGGGGGCAGGGTACGACACGGAGGCCCTGCGCCGCGCCGCGGGCAGCGCGGCCCGCGCGCTGGCGGGTGTAAAGAAGGCCGCGTTCGCGCTGCCGCAGGACGTCGCCGACGACACCGCCGCCGTGGCGGAGGGCGCGCTGCTCGGCGCGTACGCGTTCACCGCCTACCGCGGCGGCGCGGACGCCGGCGCCGGCGACGGCAAGGGCGCCAAGGGCGGCAAGGTGACGAAGGGCAGGGCGAACGGCGGCGCCAAGGCCCCGCTCGCCGAGATCGCCCTCCTCGGCGCCAAGCGCGACAAGGCGCACCGCACCGCCGTCGAGCGCGCCACCGTGCTCGCCGAGGAGGTCAACCGGGCCCGCGACCTGGTCAACCTCCCCCCCAACGACCTCGACCCCACCCGCTTCGCCGCCGCCGCCCAGCAGGCCGGCAAGGAGCACGGCTTCAAGGTCGCGGTGACCGACGAGAAGGCGCTCGCCAAGGGCGGCTACGGCGGCCTCCTCGGCGTCGGCCAGGGCTCGCGGACCCCGCCGCGGCTGGTCCGTCTTGAGCACCGGCACCCGAAGGCCAGGCAGACGATCGCGCTGGTCGGCAAGGGCATCACGTACGACTCGGGCGGCATCTCGCTCAAGCCCCCCGGCCACAACGAGACGATGAAGTGCGACATGAGCGGCGCCGCCGCCGTGCTCTCCGCGGTCTGTGCCGCCGCCCGGCTGGAGCTGCCGGTGAACGTCACCGGCTGGCTGGCCCTCGCCGAGAACATGCCGTCCGGTTCCGCCACCCGCCCCGGCGACGTACTGCGCATGTACAGCGGCAAGACCGTCGAGGTGCTGAACACCGACGCCGAGGGCCGGCTCGTCCTCGCGGACGCGCTGACGACCGCGTCGGAGGAGAAGCCCGACTACATGATCGACGTGGCCACGCTCACCGGCGCCATGGTGCTGGCCCTGGGCCACCGCACGTTCGGGATCATGGCCAACGACGACACCTTCCGGACCCGGATCCACATGCTCGCCGAGGCGGCGGGCGAACAGTCCTGGCCGATGCCGCTGCCGCCCGAGCTGAAGAAGGGCATGGAGTCGCCGATCGCGGACATCGCCAACATGGGCGAGCGGATGGGCGGCGGGCTGGTGGCCGGGCTCTTCCTGGAGGAGTTCGTCGGCGACGGCATCACCTGGGCGCACCTGGACATCGCGGGCCCGGCCTTCAACACCTCCGGCCCGTACGGCTACACCCCCAAGGGCGGCACCGGCTCTGCGGTGCGCACGCTGGTCGCGATCGCGGAGCAGGCGGCCCACGGCGACCTGGCCTGACGTGCCCCGCAACCCCGCCGACGGCCCGCCTCGGGGCCGGCGGGGTGCGGCCCGCGTCTCCGGCTTCCGGCGACAAGTGCGAAGATGGCTGATGGCAGGACAGGGCCTCAGTAGTAGAGCGGCCGTAAAGGAGCCGCCGCCCGGCCGCACCACGGCCGGCCACCGGCGCACATGCATGGAGGACGTGACGTGGCGAACGACGCCAGCACCGTTTTCGACCTGGTGATCCTCGGAGGCGGCAGCGGCGGCTATGCCGCCGCCCTGCGAGGTGCCCAGCTGGGTCTTGACGTCGCCCTGATCGAGAAGGACAAGGTGGGCGGCACCTGCCTGCACCGCGGATGCATCCCGACGAAGGCGCTGCTGCACGCCGGGGAGCTCGCCGACCAGGCGCGCGAAGGCGCATCCTTCGGAGTGAACACCTCGCTCGACGGCATCGACATGGCCGGCGTGCACAAGTACAAGGACGGCGTGGTCGCCGGCCTCTACAAGGGCCTGCAGGGGCTGATCGCCTCCCGCAAGGTCACCCTCGTGGAGGGTGAGGGCCGGCTGTCCTCGCCGACCTCGGTGGACGTGAACGGGCAGCGGTACAGCGGGCGGCACGTGCTGCTCGCCACCGGCTCGTACTCGAAGTCGCTGCCGGGCCTGGAGATCGACGGCGACCGCATCATCGCCTCGGAGCACGCCCTGGTCCTGGACCGGGTGCCGAAGTCGGCGATCGTGCTGGGCGGCGGCGTCATCGGCGTGGAGTTCGCCTCCGCGTGGAAGTCCTTCGGCACCGACGTAACGATCATCGAGGGCCTGAAGCACCTGGTCCCGGCGGAGGACGAGAACACCTCCAAGCTGCTGGAGCGGGCCTTCCGCAAGCGCGGCATCGGGTTCAACCTGGGCACCTTCTTCGAGAAGGCGGAGTACACCCAGGACGGGGTCAAGGTCACCCTCGCGGACGGCAAGGAGTTCGAGGCCGAGCTGCTGCTGGTCGCGGTGGGCCGCGGCCCGGTCTCGCAGGGTCTCGGCTACGAGGAGCAGGGCGTGGCCATGGAGCGCGGCTTCGTCCTGACCGACGCGTACAAGCGCACGAACGTACCCACGATCTCCGCCGTCGGCGACCTGACGCCGGTCCTCCAGCTCGCGCACGTGGGCTTCGGCGAGGGCATCCTGGTCGCGGAGCGGCTGGCCGGCCTGGACGTGGTGCCCATCGACTACGACGGCGTCCCGCGGGTGACGTACTGCCACCCGGAGGTCGCGTCCGTCGGCATCACGGAGGCGAAGGCCAGGGAGACGTACGGTGCCGACAAGGTCGTGGCACTGAAGTACAACCTGGGGGGCAACGGCCGGAGCAAGATCCTCAAGACCTCGGGCGAGATCAAGCTCGTGCAGGTCAAGGACGGCCCCGTGGTCGGCGTGCACATGGTCGGCGACCGCATGGGCGAGCAGGTCGGTGAGGCGCAGCTGATCTACAACTGGGAGGCGCTGCCCGCCGAGGTGGCGCAGCTCGTCCACGCGCACCCGACGCAGAACGAGGCGCTCGGCGAGGCCCATCTCGCGCTCGCCGGCAAGCCGCTTCACGCTCACGACTGAGCCACGGACACGCCCACCATCCGCAAAGAACGTGAGGAGCAACCGAAACCATGGCGGTTTCCGTAACCCTGCCGGCGCTCGGCGAGAGCGTCACCGAGGGCACCGTCACGCGCTGGCTCAAGGCCGAGGGCGAGCGTGTCGAGGCCGACGAGCCGTTGCTTGAGGTCTCCACCGACAAGGTCGACACCGAGATCCCCTCCCCCGCCGCCGGAGTGCTCTCCGCCATCAAGGTGGCCGAGGACGAGACCGTCGAGATCGGCGCCGAGCTGGCCGTGATCGACGACGGCACCGGCGGCGGCGCGGCGGCCCCCGCGCCGGCCGCCGAGCAGGCGCAGGCGCCCGCTCAGGCCCCGCAGGACGAGGCTCCGCCCGCGCAGCAGGCGCCCCCGGCGCCGCAGCCCGCGCCCGCGCAGGCCGCCGGCGGTGCCCAGGGCACCGACGTCAGGCTGCCCGAGCTGGGCGAGTCGGTCACCGAAGGCACGGTGACCCGCTGGCTGAAGCAGGTCGGCGAGCAAGTCGAGGCCGACGAGCCGCTGCTGGAGATCTCCACCGACAAGGTCGACACCGAGATCCCCTCCCCGGCGTCCGGCACCCTGCTGGAGATCGTCGTGCAGGAGGACGAGACGGCGGAGGTCGGCGCCAGGCTGGCGGTCATCGGCAGCGGCGCCGCCGCTCCGGCGGCCCCGGCCGCGCCACAGGACGCCGCCCCGGCGGCCCCGCAGGCCCCGCAGGACGCCGTCCCGGCCGCTCCGCAGGACGCCGTCCCAGCGGCCCCGGCGCAGCCGCCGGCCGCCGCGCCGCCCGCCGCGGCCCCGGCGCAGCCGGCCCCGGCCGCGCCGCCGCCTCCGGCCGCCGCGGCGCCTCCGGCCGCCGCGGCGGCTCCGGCGCCCGCACCCGCGGCGCCCGCCGCCGAAGGTGCGTACGTCACCCCGCTGGTGCGCAAGCTCGCCGCCGAGTCCGGCGTCGACCTGGCCACCGTGAAGGGCTCCGGCGTCGGCGGGCGTATCCGCAAGCAGGACGTCGTCGCCGCCGCCGAGCAGGCCGCCCGCGCCGCCGCCTACGCCCCGGCCGCCGCCTCCGCGGCGCCGTCGGCGGGCCGGCCCGCGGCGCCCGTGCTGGAGGCGTCGCCGCTGCGCGGCCAGACCGTGAAGATGCCGCGCATCCGCAAGCTCATCGGCGACAACATGATGCGCGCCCTGCACGACCAGGCCCAGCTGTCCACCGTGGTCGAGGTGGACGTCACCCGGATCATGCGGATGCGGGCCCGGGCCAAGGACGCGTTCGCGCAGCGCGAGGGCGTGAAGCTCTCGCCGATGCCGTTCTTCGTCAAGGCCGCCGTCCAGGCGCTGAAGGCCCACCCGGTCGTCAACGCCCGTATCAACGAGGACGAGGGCACTATCAGCTACTTCGACACCGAGAACGTCGGTATCGCGGTGGACACGGAGAAGGGCCTGATGACCCCGGTCATCAAGGGCGCGGGCGACCTCAACATCGCGGGCATCGCCAGGAAGACGGCGGAGCTGGCGGACAAGGTCCGCAACAACAAGATCACCCCGGACGAGGTCTCGGGCGCGACCTTCACCATCAGCAACACCGGCTCGCGCGGCGCGCTGTTCGACACGATCATCGTGCCGCCGAACCAGGTCGCCATCCTCGGCCTCGGCGCCACCGTCAAGCGCCCGATGGTCGTCGACCACCCGGAGCTGGGCGAGACGATCGCCGTGCGCCACATGACCTATCTGACGCTCTCCTACGACCACCGCCTGGTGGACGGCGCCGACGCCGCCCGCTACCTGGGGGCGGTCAAGGGCCTGCTGGAGGCGGGCGCGTTCGAGAGCGAGATCGGCCTGTGAGGCGTCCGGTCCGGTAGCCGTACGGCACGGCCGCGCCCCCGCTCCGAGCAGCAGCCCGGGCGGGGGCGCGGCCGTGTTCCGGGCCGCCCCGGCCGGGGTCGGTTCAGGGTTCGGCAGCGGTCCAAGCGGTCCAGCTTCAGCAGGTGTCGCGGTACGCCAGCCCCGGCAGGTACGCCTCCCAGTCGGCCCGCGACAGGCCGCCGCCGGCGCGGACGCACACCGCCTGCCGCGCCCGCTCCGGGTCCACCGGGTACGCGCGCGGCGCGGTGTGCCGGCCGACGGCGTAGACCTCGCCGCCGTCGGGGCTGAAGGAGACCGCCAGCAGCTCGTCGCCGGCCGTCGGCAGGTTGCCGCCCAGCGCCTGGTTGGACGCGGTGTCCCACAGCCGCAGCGTCCCCGACTGCCCGGCGACCGCCAGCGTGCGGCCGTCCGGCGAGAACGCCAGCGCCGTCGCCGGCTCCGCGGCGCCCGTCTGCATCCCCCGGTACGTACCGGGCAGCACCCCGAGGCGGCGCCGGCCCTCGCCGTCCCACAGGGTGACCCGGCCCGAGTCGTCGCCCGCGGCGAGGAAGCGGCCGTCGGGGCTGAACTCCACGGAGCGCACCGCGTCCTGGGCCAGCGGGCGCGGCGTGACCCTGCCGCCGCGCAGGGCGACGAGCTGGTCGTCGCCGGTGGCCAGCAGCCCGCCGCCGGGGTGCAGGGCGAGCGGTGTGCCGCCCGCGTCGCGCAATTGCCGGACGCGCTTGCCGCGCGAGACGTCCCACACCTCCACGGTCTCCCGGTCGGGGATACGGGAGAGGACGAGCTTGCCGCCCGGGCCGTAGGCGAGGCTGTTCAGCGGGTTGACCCTCACGGGGTCCGGGGTGACGTCGAGGGTGCGTACGATCCGGCCGGTCACGGTGTCCCACACCCGCACCCGCTCCGGCTCGTCGCCCATGACGCTCGGCAGCGCGTATGCCAGCCGCCGCCCGTCCGGGCTGAACGCCATCAGCGGGATGCAGAAGTCCCCGACCAGATCCACCCCCTCCAGCCGGCAGGGCAGCGACGGCGGCGACTTCGGCGCCCGGCCGTCGCGCACGTCGCGCATGTCGTGCACCTCGAACACACCGGGCGCCCCCGACCGGCGGGCGGTGACCAGCTTCCCGCCGTCCGGGCTGAACGCCGCGCCCTCCAGCCGCCGTTCGTGCCAGCCGGCGCCGGCGATGCCGTCCAGCCGTACCGTACGCACCACGTGCCCGGACAGGCCGCTGAGGTACCGCAGCTCCCTGTTGCCCGGCGTCAGCCGCAGCTCCGTCGCGTACTCGCTGACCAGCGGGTGGCGCAGCACGGGCGCCGACGTGTCGGCCGTGCGCCAGACGACCAGCTCGTCCGGGCCCACGGCCGCGACCAGCGAGCCGTCCCGGCTGAACTCGATCTCCGACAGCCCCGCGCGCTCCACGTCCAGTCGCTCCCGCCCGGTCGCCACGTCCAGCACCCGGAAGCCGGAGTCGTCCATGACGACGATCCCGCGGCTGTCGGGCGTGAACTCGATCGTCGCGGTGTCGGAGCCGCAGGCGCCGCGGGCGGCGGGGTACGAGCGCAGCCTGCGCTGCCGCTCGCCCGTCTGCCACACCTCCGGCGGGCCGCTCGGCGGGCACAGCACGACGAGCCGGTCGTCGGGGCTGACGTGGCTGAGCCAGCCGTTGCCGTCGGTGTCCGTCTCGTAGGAGAAGACCTTCCGGCGGCTGCGTACGTCCCAGAGCGCAAGGCGCGTCCCCTCGTCGTCGAACGACCAGGTGTTCGCGACGTACGTCCGGCCGCTGGGGCCGAACCAGCCCGTCATGCCGGGGATCTCGCCGCGGCCGGGACGCAGCCGGATGCCGCCGTCCCCGTCGGCGACGGCGAGGGTGCGGCCGTCGGGGGAGACCTCGAAGTCGGACTCGTCGACCGGGCGGCCGAGGCCGGGGCCGGAGCCGAGCCGGCGGTGCGTGGCCACGTCCCAGCGCTCGGTGCGGTCCTCGCCGACGCTCGTGACCGTGCGGCCGTCGGCGCTGAGGAAGCGCTGCGCGCGCGGCTCGCCGGACTGCGGGAGGGCGAAGGAGCCGGACTCGCGCTGGTGCAGCGCGCCGAGCAGGGCGCCGCGGGTCTCCGGGGTGTCGGCGAGCCGCCAGGCGGCGACGCTGAGCTGCATGGCCCGTACGGGATCGGTGAAGCGCAGGCTGTCGGCGACGGCGGCGACGCGGCGGGCCTCGGCGCGGCGGTGCTCGTCGTCGGCGGCGCGGTCCTGCTGCCAGGCGAACAGGCCGGCGACCAGGGCGAGGACGAGCAGTGCCACGAGGGTGGTGAGCAGCCCGCGGAACCGGCGCCGCTCCCGGCCGCGGGCGGCGGTGCTGGCGGCGAGGAACGCGGCCTCGCCGCCGGTGAGTTCCTGCGGCCGGTCGGCGAACAGCTCCTCGGCCTGCGCCAGCCGGCTCCCCCGATACAGCGCGCCGGGGTCGCGGTCCAGCTCCTCCCAGCCGTGCGCGGCCTCGGTGAGCCGCCGCAGGGCGCGCATGCGCTCGCGGTCCTCCTCGATCCAGCCGTGCAGCCGGGGCCAGGCGGTGAGGAGCGCCTCGTGCGCGAGGTCGACGACGTCGTCGTCGAGGGTCAGCAGCCGGGCCCCGACGAGCCGTTCGAGGACGTGCCCGACGTCGACGGTGGGGTCGGTGGGGGTGGTGACGCCGGCGCGGGTGGTGGCGTCGTCGGCGGCGCGGGTGGTGGCGGTGCCCTCGGTCGCGGCGGTGCCAGCGGTGCCGGCTTCGCCGTGTGCGGGCCGGTCGGGGGTGTCGCCGCCGCGGGCCGACGCGGCTGCCGGAGATGGGGGTGTCCCCGGCCCCGCCCCTTCCCGAAACTCGGGGGCTCCGCCCCCGAGACCCCCGCCCCGACGGCTCCGCCGCGGGCCCGCGCCGTCGGCGCCGTCCGCCGCAGGGGCCACCGGTCCGGCACCTTCCCACTCATCAAGGGTTCCGCCCTCGATACCCCCGCCGCTCCGCCGCGAGCCTGCGCCGCCTCCGGCCCTGCCGTCCCCGCCGGAGGCGGTCCCGCCGGAGGCAACCGCATTCGCGGCGATCTCCGCCAGCTCCGCCCGCGGCGCCGGGCGGCGGGTGTCCTGGGAGCCCTCGCCGGGCGAGACGAGGCGCAGCAGCGCGTACCGGGCGACCTGCTGCTGCGCCGGCGTCAGCTCCCCGTAGACCCGCTCCGCGGTCCGGGCGATGGCGCCGCGGACGCCGCCGGCCGCCTCGTACGCCTCCTCCGTCAGCGAACGGCCGCGCCGCCGGTGCCAGGTCTCCAGCAGGACGTGCGACATGAGCGGCAGCGCGCCCGGCTCGCCGTCGACGTCTTTCAGGATGCGTGCCGTCAGGGCCCGTTCGACGATCAGGCCCTCGGCCGCCGCGGGCTTGACCACCGCCTCGCGCAGCTCGGCCGGCGACATGGGGCCGACGAGCAACTGCGCGTCGCGCAGCGCCTCGGTCAGCTCGCGGTGCTCGGCGCAGCGGCCGTAGAAGTCGGCCCGTACGGCGATGACCACCCGCAGCCGGCGCGCGGGGTCGCGGGCGGCGAGGAGGCGGTCGAGGAAGGCGGCGCGCTCGTCGGGGTCCTGGCAGAGGGTGAAGACCTCCTCGAACTGGTCGACGAGGAGGTACGTGTCGCCCTCGGCGGGCGCCGCGTCGAGCACATCGGCGTGGGTACGCGCCGGATGATCACCGGGCGTGAGGATGCGCAGCGCGGCGGGCGGCGGGCAACCGGCCGCCCCCCGCCCCGGCTCGCCGGGCTCCCGCGGCTCCCGCGACTCCTCCGGCCGGTCCGCCTCGCCGTCCCGGGCCGGGGTCCCGCCCGACTGCAGCGCCGGTACGAGCCCGGCCCGCAGCAGCGACGACTTGCCGCTGCCCGACGGGCCGAAGACCGCCGCGAAGCGGCGGGCGCGGACCAGCTCCACGAGGTCCGCGGTGAGCCGGTCGCGGCCGAAGAACCGGTCGCGGTCGGCGGGTTCGAAGCGCGCGAGGCCGCGGTACGGCGGCACTGCGGCGCCGTGCTCCGCTGGCTGTTCGGCCTCCTCCGCCGCGGCCTGCCGCCAGCGCCACTCCCACTCGCCCGGATCGCCGCCGCAGCCCTCCGCATACGCCAGCGCCACCGGCAGCGAGGGCAGCCGGTCGCCGGCGGCGGCCTGGGACAGCGCCGTCACCGAGTACTCCCCGCGCGCGGCGAGCTGACGGTAGGTAGGTCCTCCCGCTTCGGCCCGCAGCTTGCGCAGTTCGTACGCGAAACGCTGGACCGGGCCCGCGGACGGGTCCACGGGTTTCTCCCGCCGCCCCATGGGCGACCCCCCTCGTTCCCCTGTTCCCCTGCTCCCCCTGATCGCCCCCACGATAGTCCGCGCCACCGGCGCCGTCCGACGCACTGTGCACAGCGGCCGGACACCTCCCGGGGATTGTTCAGCAGGGCTGGAGCGGGGTGCTGAACAACGGTCCGGCCGCTTTGATCGGTCTAGACCGATCAAGATGAAGGGACTTCCCATGAGCACATCGGGGGGAGGCCGCCGCCGCATGCGACAGCGCATCGTGTGGGGGGCGCTGACGGCCGTCGCGGGCACCGCGGCCGCCGTCGTCGTGGCCGTGCCGCTCGGCGCGGCGGGCGACGACCAACAGGACGGGGATCCGGGGGCGTCCGCGTCGTCCCCTGCGCCCGGCGCGCTGGGGACGCCGGGCCCCGGAGGGCCGGGGACCGCACCGCTGCCGACCGGCAGGACGGGCACCGGCAGCGATCCGCTGACGCCGGACGAGGAGCGGCGCGCCGAGGAACTGGCGCTCGCGGAGGACCGGACGCTGCGTACGGAGAGCGAGGGCGTCCGGGGTCGCGAGGGCGTACCGCAGCTCGTCAGCACCGACCTCGCCGACTCCTCGGTGAGCGCGGGCGACGACCGGATCGCCGAGGTGTACTTCTACGACTACGCGAACGACACGCTCGTAATGAAGAGCGTCAACCTCACCGGCGACGAGGTCGTGGACACCGTCGAGTCCACCGGCGCGCAGCCCCCGCCAGCCGCGCCGGAGGCGGAGGCCGCCGCCGACCTGCTGGTGGACAGCCCGCTCGGGGCCGGCCTGCGGCAGGACTACGAGGCGGCGACCGGCGAGGAGTTGACCGGCGCGGAGCAGTTGCAGGTCCAGGGGATGACGTACACGGCGCGGCCGGGCGACTCCGGCGGCCTGGAGCAGTGCGGGGAGCACCGCTGCGTGCGGCTCTTCACCCGGGTCAAGGACGGCCCGTGGATCGACACCCGCGACTACGTCATCGACCTGAGCGAGCGGAAGGTGCACCATGCGTAACGCCACCACCCACGGGCCGGCCGCCGGCCGGCGCGGAGCCGCGTTCTGGCGCCGCCCCGCGACCTGGCGCCGCGGCGCCGTCGCCGCCCTGGTGCTGCTCCTGCCGGCCGCCGCACCCGCGGCGCTGCCCAGCGCCGGCGCCGCGACGCCGCACGCGCCGCGGGCGGCGGCGCCGGACTGCAGCGAGGAGTACCGGATCACGCACAAGCTGCCCAACGGCACCGAGTGGCAGATGTGCTACCGCAACAACGACTACGCGGGCCTGGTCCTGGAGGACATCTCGTACAAGCCGAAGGGCGCCCGCAACGCGGTCCCGGTGCTCAACAGCGCGCGGCTCGGGCAGATACACGTCCCGTACGACGACGGGAACGTCGAGTACTACGACGTCACCGAGATCGCGCTCGGCTCCGCCCCGGTGTCCCTGAAGGAGAAGGACTGCCCCGGCGGCACCCGCCGCGCGGTCAAGGTCGGCGGCGACGCGTACGACGCGGTCTGCGTCACCCAGCAGCCGCGCGGCTTCGCGCACTTCGGCAACAGCTGGGACGTCGGCGAGGACAACGGCCGCAACGACAGCGCGCAGGGCGACGACCTCGTCGTCTACACGATCCACTCGGCGGGCTACTACTACTACATCACCCAGTGGAACTTCTCCGACGACGGCACCCTCACCGCCAAGGCGGGCGCCACCGGCAACCTCTCCCCCGGTGACTTCGACGCCTCGGACAAGCACGGCTGGCCGATCGGCGAGGGCTCGCGCGACCGCGCGACCAGCCACCAGCACAACATCTTCTGGCGGCTGGACTTCCAGACGGACAGCTCCCGCCCGGCCAAGATCCAGCAGTACGACACGAAGCGCACCGGCACGGGCGAGGAGGGCTACCCGGCGCAGGAGACGACCCGCAAGAACGTCACCAAGGAGACCGCGGGCAACTCCGACCAGCACCGCTGGTGGCGCGTGAGCGGCACCGCGGGCAAGAACGGCGACGGGCACACGCGCTCCTGGGAACTGGTGCACGGCAACAACGCGCGCTACACGGGCCGCAAGTTCACCAGCAAGGACGTGTGGTTCACGCAGTACAAGAAGTGCGAGAAGTTCCCGAACCACAACCAGAACTTCGACGAGAACTGCACGAAGAACATCGTGGACGCCACCAACGGCGAGCAGCTGAAGCACCCGATCGTCTGGGTCAACGTCGGCTTCCACCACATCGCCCGCGACGAGGACCAGACGCCGATGCCGGTGCACTGGCAGGGCTTCCAGATCTCGCCGCGCGACGTGACGGACATGAGCCCGCTCACACCGGACCGGCTGCGCAAGCCGAAGTACAACGGAGACCCCTTCGACGAGGAAGCGGCGCACGCGCACTGACGCGCCGCCGCGCGGCGCCCCCCGTCCGGCTCCGGTCCGGGCGGGGGGCGCCGTATTGTCGTCTCCACCCCCCGCGCTCTGTCTGTGTGAGAGGACCCGAGGAGATGCCGATGCCCCCTTCCGTCGTCCACCCGTCGCTGCGCGAGCAGATCCGCGAGCACATCGTGGAGGGCGTCGTCAGCGGGCGGTGGAAGCCGGGCGAGCGGATCGTGGAGCGGCGCATCGCGGTCGAGCTGGAGGTCAGCCAGACGCCGGTGCGGGAGGCGCTGCGCGAGCTGGAGAGCATGCGGCTGATCGAGTCGGCGCCGAACAAGGGCGTACGGGTCCGCGACCTGACGGCGGCGGACCTGGAGGAGATCTATCCGGTACGGGCCGGGCTGGAGCAGATCGCGGCGGAGCTGGCGGCGCCGCGGCTGGCGGACGACGTCTCGGCACTGGAGCCGCACGTGGCGGCGCTGCGGGAGGCGGACGCGAAGGAGGACGGCGGGGCGCAGGTCAGGCACACGGTGGCGTTCCACCGGGAGCTGGTGCGGGCGTCGGGCAACAGCGTGCTGCTGCACACGTGGGAGTCGCTGGGGATCGAGATCTACACGTCGCTGGCGATCCGCTGGCTGGGCACGCGGCAGCAGAGCTACGCGGAGGAGCACGCGGACATCGTCGAGGCGTTCCGCCGCCGGGACCCGGCGATCGCGGAACTGGTGAAGGACCACGTCCTAGGCTGCGCGCCAGCCTGATCGGGGGCTACGCCCCCGATCCCCCACCGGGGCGCAGCCCCGGCCCCCCCGGGGCTCCGCCCCGCGAAACCCCCGCGCGCGCCGCGCGGAGGCTCCGCACTCCGAACCCGCCCAGGTCGGGCGCAGGCCCGCCCGACGGCCCGGCCTCCAGCCCCCTGGCCGCCGCCCGACCCCCACGGGCACCACCCCGGCCCTCACCGGGGCACCGCCCCGAAACCCGGCGGGGGCTCCGCCCCCAGCTCCCCGCGGGCACCTCCACGTGCCGCCCCGCCGTCCGACATGCCCGCACCGCCCTGGCCGGGCCCCGCCCCGGCCCTCACGGGGCCCCGGCGTCCGGCTCAGCGGTCACGGGCTCCGGGCACTTCGAACCGGGCCCCGCGCGCACCGACCCCGCCGCGCCTGCTGCAGGCACTCCGTGCACGGGGGTGTGGCACGGGATGCCTACTTTCTCCTCCTCGCCCTGATTTTGCGGTGGGACCTTTGATCGATCATCGATCGCGGACTTACAGTTCGGTCGAGGAGGTAGTGCCATGCAGAGTCAGCTCGACCAGCTCCCCGACCGCGACCCGCAGGAGACCGCCGAATGGCGCGAGTCCCTGGACGCCGTCGCACGGCACGCCGGCCCCGACCGGGCCGCGCGGCTGCTCCGCAGCACCGTCGCACACGCCGGTGCTGCCGGTCTGGACGTACCCGCGCTGCTGGAGACGCCGTACGTCAACACCATCCCCACCGCCGCGGAGCCCGACCTGCCCGGCGATCCGGAGCTGGAGCGGCGGATCGCCGCGTGGAACCGGTGGAACGCCGCCGCCATGGTCACCCGCGGGTCGCGTTACGGGCTCGGTGGGCACATCGCCACCTTCGCCTCCGCGGCCTGGCTGTACGAGACGGGGTTCAACCACTTCTTCCGCGGCAAGGACGACCCCCGCGCCCCCGGCTCGGGTGACCAGCTCTACGTCCAGGGCCACGCCTCCCCCGGCATCTACGCCCGCGCCTTCCTCGACGGCCGGCTCACCGAGGCGCACCTCGACCGCTTCCGCCAGGAGGCCGGTCCCCACGGCGAAGGACTGCCCTCCTACCCGCACCCCCGGCGGCTGCCCTGGCTCTGGGAGTTCCCCACCGTCTCCATGGGCCTCGGCCCCATATCCGCCATCTACCAGGCCCGGTTCAACCGCTACCTCGCCCACCGCGGCATCAAGGACACCTCCGCCAGCCACGTCTGGGCCTTCCTCGGCGACGGCGAGATGGACGAGCCCGAGTCGACCGCCGCCCTCGCCCTCGCCGCCCGCGAGCGGCTCGACAACCTCACCTTCGTCATCAACTGCAACCTGCAGCGCCTCGACGGTCCCGTACGCGCCAACTTCAAGGTCGTACAGGAGCTTGAGGCCCAGTTCCGCGGCGCCGGCTGGAATGTCGTCAAGTCGCTCTGGGGATCCGCCTGGGACGAGCTGCTGGCGCTCGACACCACCGGCGCGCTCGTCCGCCGGCTGCGGGCCGTGCCGGACGCGCAGTTCCAGACGTACGCCACGCGCGACGCCGCGTATGTCCGCGAGCACTTCTTCGGTGCCGACCCGGCGCTGGCGGAGCTGGCGAAGCTGCTCACCGACGACACGATCCTCGACTGCTTCCACCTCTCCCGCGGCGGCCACGAGCCGCGCAAGGTCTACGCCGCGTACCGCGCCGCCGTCGCGCACGAGGGCGCGCCGACCGTGATCCTGGCGCAGACCGTCAAGGGCCACACCCTCGGCCGGGGCTTCGAGTCGCGCAACGCCAACCACCAGATGAAGAAGCTGACCGCCGCCGAGTTCCGCGACATGCGGGACCTGCTGGAGCTGCCCATCCCGGACAGCGCGCTCGCCGCCGACCTCGTGCCGTACGCCCACCCCGGCCCCGACTCCCCCGAGGTGCGCTACCTCCAGGAGCGCCGCGCCGCCCTCGGCGGCCCCGCGCCGGCGCGCCGGGTGCATCCGGTGGCGCTGCCGGAGCCGTCGGCGAAGCCGTTCGACGCGCTGAAGAAGGGCTCGGGCAGCCAGGAGATCGCGACGACCATGGCGCTCGTACGCCTGGTCAAGGACCTCATGCGGGAGAAGGAGACCGGCCGGCGCTGGGTGCCTGTGGTGCCGGACGAGGCCCGTACGTTCGGCATGGAGTCGCTCTTCCCGAGCGCCGGGATCTACTCGCCGCTCGGCCAGAACTACGACCCGGTCGACCGCGACCAGCTCCTCTACTACAAGGAGGCGGCGGACGGGCAGATCCTCAACGAGGGCATCACCGAGGCCGGTTCGCTGGCGGACTTCACGGCAGCCGCCACGTCGTACGCGACGCACGGCGAGCCGATGATCCCGTTCTACATCTTCTACTCGATGTTCGGCTTCCAGCGCACCGGCGACCAGTTCTGGGCACTCGCCGACCAGTTGGGCCGCGGCTTCGTCATCGGCGCCACCGCCGGCCGCACCACCATGACCGGCGAGGGCCTGCAGCACGCCGACGGCCACTCCCCGCTGCTGGCCGCCACCAACCCCGCGGCGCTGATCTACGACCCGGCGTTCGCCTACGAGGTGGCGGTCATCGTCAAGGACGGGCTGCGCCGCATGTACGGGCACGCCGCCCCCGGCGAGGACGCGGACGTCTTCTACTACCTCACCGTCTACAACGAGCCGAAGGTGCAGCCGCCCATGCCCGCGGGCGAGGGCGTCGAGGAGGGCATCGTCCGCGGCCTCTACCGCTACCGGACCGCCGAACTCCCCGGCGGGGCCGCCGCGGACGACACCCCGCGCGCCCAGCTGCTCGCCTCCGGCACCGCCATCCACTGGGCGCTCGCCGCCCAGCACCTGCTCGCCGAGGACTGGGGTGTCGCGGCCGACGTCTGGTCCGCCACCTCCTGGAGCGAGCTGCGCCGCGACGCCCTGTCCTGTGACGCGGCGCAGCTTCGCGGCGAGGACCGGGTCCCCTACGTCACCCGTGCTCTGGAAGGCGCACCGGGCCCGGTTCTCGCCGTCAGCGACTGGATGCGCCAGGTGCCCGACCAGATCGCGCAGTGGGTCCCACAGGAGTACACGTCGCTGGGCACGGACGGCTTCGGCCTCTCCGACACCCGCGAGGCGGCCCGCCGCCACTTCGGGGTGGACGCGGAGTCGATCGTGGTGGCGGCGCTGGACCGGCTGGCGCGCCGCGGCGAGGTGAAGAAGGAGACGGTCGCGGCGGCGGTCGCGAAGTACGGGCTGGCCTGAGCCCTTCGACGGCTACGGGCCCGGCCCGCGCGGGTGCGCGGGCCGGGCCCGTCCGTATCCGGCCGCGGCGACAGCCGGCCGCCGCCGCGGCCTAGTCCGGCTGGTCGGGCAAGGTGCGCAACTTCAGCAGCGCGGCGACCAGGCCGCCCCAGACGATGACGATCGCGATGACCAGCATGACGATGGCGCTCGCCGACATCAGTTGCCTCCCTTCGCCGGTTCCGGATCCTCCACGGGCTCCGCCTCCGGCGCCCGGCCGCCGATGTCGCCGTGGTGGCGCCACGGGATCAGCGAGAGCAGCACGCCGACCACCAGGACGGCGGCGGCGACCCCCCAGCCGGCCCAGGCGAGGAACGACGTCGGGTAGCCCTCGTAGTTCTCGTCGAACTCCGTGCGCAGGCTGTCGACCATCATCCAGCCGAGCACCAGCGGTGTGACGACGCCCAGGAAGAACAGCCACAGGCGGCCCATCCGCACGGCGGAGGTCGCGTTCGCGTCCTTCTGCAGCAGCGGCAGCCGGCGCAGCACCCAGGCCACGACGACGACCGAGACGAGCGCCGCCAGCACGATGCCGTACTGGTTGACGAAGTGGTCGGAGGCGTCGAGCAGCGTGAGTCCGCCGTCGGTGGCGAACGCCAGCACCGAGACGGCGGTCAGCACGCCGCCGACGGTCAGGACGGCCGTCCTGCGGGACAGGCCCGTACGATCCTCGACCGCCGCGACCTGCACCTGCACGATGCTCACCAGCGAGGTGAGGCCGGCGATCACCAGCGACAGGAAGAACATCACGCCGAAGAACTCACCCCCCGGCATGCTGGAGATGATCGCCGGGAACGCCACGAACGCCAGCCCGACGCCCGAGGTCGCCAGCTCGTTGACGCCGACGCCCTGCTGCGCGGCCATGAAGCCGAGGACGGAGAACACCCCGATGCCCGCCAGGATCTCGAACGAGCTGTTGGCGAAGCCGGCGACGAGCGCCGAGCCGGAGAGGTCGGACTTGCGGCCCAGGTACGAGGCGTACGTGATCATGATGCCGAAGCCGATGGAGAGCGAGAAGAAGATCTGCCCGTAGGCGGCGACCCACACGCTGCCCTCGGAGAGCGCGTCCCAGTCCGGCTTGAACAGCGCGTCGAGGCCCTCGCCCGCCCCGTCCAGGGTGACCGCACGGACGACGAGGATGCCGAAGAAGAGCAGCAGCGCGGGGATGAAGACGCGGTTGGCCCACTCGATGCCGCGCCGCACGCCGAACCACAGGATGACGAGACAGACGAGCCACACACCCAGCAGCGGCCACATCACGCCGGGCACGAAGGTGGAGAACGTGCCCGGCTCACCGGCCTTCAGGAAGTCCTCGGAGAAGAAGGCGTTCGGATCGTCGCCCCAGGACTCGTTGACCGAGAAACCGACATAGCGCACCGACCACGCCAGGATGACGGCGTAGTACGCGGAGATGACGAAGCAGATCGCCACCTGCCACCAGCCGATGACCTCGGCGGGCCGGGCGAGTTGCCGGAAGGCGCCCGGCGGGGAGGAGCGGTAGCGGCGGCCGATGGCGTATTCCATGATCAGCAGCGGCAGTCCGGCCGTCAGCAGGGCCACGAGGTACGGCAGGAGGAAGGCGCCGCCGCCGTTGTCATAGGCGATGTAGGGGAAGCGCCAGATATTGCCGAGACCGACCGCGGATCCGATCGCGGCGAAGAGGAAACCCGCCCGGTTTCCCCAGCGCTCACGAGGCTCTGTGGACATATGAGACTTTCTTGTTTCTGGTGCAGTGCCGAACGACGCTATCAAGGCGCTGCATGATGGCTGCCATGCGCGCTGCCCGTCTCATCCACCTGGTCCTGCTGCTCCAGTCCCGCGGCTCCATGACCGCCGCCGAGCTGGCGGAACGGCTGGAGGTCTCCGAGCGGACCGTCGCGCGCGACGTGCAGGCGCTCGCGGAGGCCGGGGTGCCGGTCTACGCCGACCGCGGGCGGGCCGGCGGCTACCGGCTCGTCGGCGGCTACCGCACCCGGCTGACCGGGCTGGGACGGACCGAGGCGGAGGCGCTGTTCCTGTCCGGAGTGCCGGGCGCGCTGCGGGACATGGGGCTGGCGGACGCGGCGTCCGCGGCGCGGCTGAAGGTGTCGGCGGCGCTGCTGCCGGAGCTGCGCGGCGCCTCGGACAGCGCGGCGCAGCGGTTCCACCTCGACGCGCCGGGGTGGTGGCGGGAGCCGGAGGCGCCGGAGCTGCTGCCGGCGGTGGCGGCGGCGGTGTGGGCGGACCGGCGGCTGGCGGTGACGTACCGGCGGCGGCCGGGGGCGGCGGCGGTGGAGCGGGAGCTGGAGCCGTACGGGCTGGTGCTGAAGGCGGGGATCTGGTATCTGGTGGCGCGGGTGCGGGAGGACGCCGACCGCGGTGCGGGGGCGGAGGGGGCGTACCGGGTCTACCGGGTGGAGCGCTTCGAGCGGGCGGAACCGGTGGGGGCGGACGGGAGCGGCGGGGCCGGCGGCGTGGGTGCCCAGGGCTTCGAGCGGGACGAGGACTTCGACCTGCCGGGCTTCTGGGCCCGGCGGGCGGCGGCTTTCGCGCAGTCGATCCTGCGGGACGAGGTGACGGTGCGGCTCTCCCCCGAGGGCCTGCGGCGGCTGCCGTACGTCACGGACCGGATCGCCGCCGAGGACGCCGTGGCCGCCGCCGGCGAGCCGGACGACCGGGGCTGGACGGCCGTCCGGCTGCGGGTGGAGTCCCCGGACGTCGCGTACACCCAGCTCCTCACCCTCGGGCCCGACGCGGAGGTGCTCGGGCCGCCGGAGCTGCGCGCGCGGTTCGCGACGGCGGCGGCCCGCAGCGCGGAGCTGTACGGGCGGGAGCCCTACGGGCGGAGCCGGTAGCCCTCCGGGTCGCCGGGGTCCTCGCCGGTCATGACCAGCGTGAAGTACGGCCAGCTGTCCGGCACGGTCCCGTCGGTGTCCGTGAACCCGTACTCCTTGGCGACCTGCCCGCTGTACAGCGACGCCCCGTTCCACCGCGCCTTGTCCGGGTCCGCCGCCAGCGCCGCCACCGCGCGGCCGACGAGGACGGGCGACTCGGAGAGCGCGAAGTGCCGCTCCTTCGCGACCGCGTCGCGCCAGTTCTCCTCCGTCACCCCGAAGTGGTCGAGCATCTGTTCGGAGCGCAGGAAGCCCGGCGTGAGGGACAGCGCGGTGGCGCCGGCGTCCTTCAGCTCGTGGCTGAGGTTGAACGCCATCCGGATCGGGGCGTTCTTCGTCAGGTCGTAGAAGAAATCCTCACGGTACGGCCTGTTGGCCTCCGCCGTGCCGTCGGTGATCTCGACCAGCAGCCCGCCGCCGGTGCGCAGCAGCAGCGGGAGCGCGCAGTGGCTGGTGATGATGTGGGTCCTGACGCCGAGTTCCAGCATGCGCAGGCCGCGGTCGAGGTCGAACTCCCACATCTTCTTGTCGAACTCGACGAGGTGTTCCCCGCCCCAGACGTCGTTCACCAGCACGTCGAGCCGGCCGTGGTCGCGCTCGATGCGGGCGATCAGGTCCCGTACCCGATCGGCTTCGAGGTGGTCGACGGCGACCGCGACGCCCTCGCCGCCGGCCTCGGTGACCAGCTCCCCGGTCTCCTCGATGGTCTCGGTGCTGCGGCCGACCTCGCTGACGCGCTGCCGGGTCGTACGGCCCGTGGCGTACACGGTGGCGCCCAGGACGCCCAGCTGGACCGCGATCGCCCGGCCCGCGCCGCGCGTGGCGCCCGCGACCAGGGCGACCTTCCCGCGCAGCGGCTTCGCCCCGGTGGTCGGGACTGCCTTGCCTTGGTTCTGCTCTTCGCTCATGCGCACACCGTGACACCGAAACCGGACACCTGCTGTCAGGTTTCCGGGCGGGTTGCGAAAGAGGTTTCGGGAGGTTCCGATCCCGCCGCTCCGCGTGCGTACGGGCGGCGGAAGGCAGATGCTGGACCCGTGATGGAGGAGTCGGAGTTCTGGGAGCTGATCGACAGCACCCGCGAGGCTGCCGAGGGCGACCCCGCGGAGCAGGCCGACCTGCTCGTGGACCGGCTGACCCGGCTGGACCCGGACGCCGTGACCGACTTCGCCTGCCACTTCGAGTCGCGGATGGACCGGGCGTACCGCATGGACCTGTGGGGCGCCGCGTGGGTGCTGCTGGACGGGGTCAGCGACGACGCCTTCGACTCCTTCCGGGGGTGGCTCGTCGGGCAGGGCCGGACGGTCTTCGAGGGGGCCCTGCACGAGCCCGACGACCTCGCCGACCTGCTGGAGGACTTCGACGAGGAGACGGACGGGGAGGCCGAGGACCTGGCGTACGCGGCGGACGAGGCGTACGAGCGGCTGACGGGGCTGAAGCTGCCGGAGCTGGGGCTGCCGGCGGGGCCGGCGGAGCCGGTGGGGGAGGCGATCGACTTCGAGGACGTGCGGGTGCTGGCGCGGCGGTTCCCGAAGCTGTGGGAGCTGTACCGGGAGGACTGAGGGGGCGGCGCGGCTCCGGGCGGGCGGTGCACGCCGGTCGTCGACTCACTGTGACACGAGCTGCCCCGGGACGGCACATGAGGGCAGGATGGGCTCATGCGCATCGCGGTCTCCGGCTCCTCCGGACTCATCGGCTCCGCCCTCGTCCGCTCGCTGCGGACCGACCGGCACGACGTCCTACGGCTGGTGCGGCGGGAGGCGAGCGCGCCGGACGAGGTGCGGTGGGACCCGGAGAAGGCGTACGTCGACACCGCCCGGCTCGCCGGCTGCGACGCGGTCGTGCACCTCGCCGGCGCCGGCGTCGCCGACCGGCGCTGGACCGAGAGCTACAAGCGCGTCCTGCGCGACAGCCGGGTGCTCGGCACCGCGGCCGTCGCCGACGCCGTCGCCTCGCTCGACCGGCCGCCGTCCGTCCTGGTCTGCGGCAGCGCGATCGGCTACTACGGCGACACCGGCGACCGCCGCGTCGACGAGACCGCCCCGCCGGGGCGCGGGTTCCTCGCCGACCTGTGCCAGGAGTGGGAGGCCGCGGCGGACCCGGCGATGGCGGCCGGGATCCGTACCGCCTACGCGCGCACGGGCCTGGTGGTCTCCCGCAAGGGCGGGGCGTGGGGGCGGCTGTTCCCGATCTTCCGGGCGGGGCTGGGCGGCCGGCTCGGCAACGGGCGGCAGTACTGGAGCTTCATCTCCCTGCACGACCACATCGCCGCGCTGCGGCACCTCATCGAGACCGAGTCGCTCTCCGGGCCGGTCAACCTCACCGGCCCGGAGCCGCTGACCAACCGCGAGGTGACGGCGGCGATGGGGCGGGTGCTGCACCGGCCGACGCCGTTCCCGGTGCCGGCGGCGGTGTTGCGGCTGGCGCTGGGCGAGTTCGCGGAGGACGTGACCGGCAGCCAGCGGGTGACGCCGCGCAAGCTGCTCGACTCGGGGTTCGAGTTCGCGTTCCCGGGCATCGACGACGCGCTGCGGGCGGCGCTGGAGGATGCGGGCGGTTCGGGCCGGTCCGGCGGCGGGCCGGCTCGGGGCTGACTGGCTCCGACCGCGATTCCGGGAGCGGCTCGGGTAGTCGGGGCTCCCGGGGGTTCCGGGGGGGCTCGGCGGGGGCGGCTCCGGGGCGCGTTTGTGCGGGGAGCGCGCCGGGTGTGCGTCCGTGCCCTTGTGGTGCGCACCTGGCCGACGCCACCATCCGACCTATCGTCATCGGAACGCGTCCACGCTGGTACGCGGATACGGCCATGCCCAGCTGGGCATCAAACAGGCGTCCAGAGGCATTCGGGAGTGCCCGGTCGTGGACGCACAACCCCCGGGAGGCACCCGTGCCCCATGCCGCAGGAAGCACGGACCCCGTCGACGTCGTCGTCGTAGGCGCCGGACTCGCCGGTCTCTCCGCGGCCCGGCACCTGGTCGGAGCCGGTCTCGACGTGACCGTGCTGGAGGCGGGCGAGCAGGTCGGCGGGCGAATGGCCACCGACCACGTCGACGGTTTCCGGCTGGACCGCTCACTGCAGCTGCTCAACACCTCGTACCCGGAACTACGTCGAATACCGGGGCTCACGGGGGTGCCGCTGTGCCCGCTCAACGGCGACGTGGTCGTCTGCGCGGGCGCGCGGCGGCAGCGTATCGGCGGATCGAGGGGCACGGGGGGCGCGTTCACGACGGCGAGCGCCTTCGCCAGCGCCGCGCGTGCGCCCCTGGGCGGAGTCATCGACCAGGCGTGGCTGACCGTGGCGCTGGCCCGGCTGGCCACCGTACCCACCGCGCGGCTGCTGGCCCGGCCCGAACGCCGGGCGGCGGACGCGCTGGCCGCGCGGGGGCTGCCGCCGCGGATAGCGGCGGGCTTCCTGCGGCCGCTGCTGGTGGCCCTGCTCAACGACCCCGCGCTGACGACGTCGAGCCGCTCCGCCGACCTGGCGCTGCGGTCGTTCGCGCGCGGGCGGCTGTGCCTGCCGGCGGGCGGGGCGGCGACGGTGCCGCGGCGGCTGGCGGCGGGGCTGCCGCACGGGACGGTGCGGACGGGGGTGCGGGCGGTGTCGGTGTCGACGACGGCGGTGCGGACGGAGGGCCACGGGGTGCTGCGCTGCCGGTCGGTGCTGGTGGCCACGGGCGCGCGGGCGGCGGCGGGGCTGCTGCCGGGGCTGCGGCTGCCGGGGTTCCACCCGGTGACGGTGCTGCACCACAGCGCCCCGGCGGAGTCGCTGCCGGTCGGGGGCGCCGCCCGGGGGGCGGGGCGCCGGGAGGACGGCGAGGCGCGGGGTGCGGCGGGGGCGGCTGAGGGGAGTGCGGTGCGCGGGGGTGGTGCGCGGGGCGGGGCGCCCGAGCCTGCGTTGTGGGACGGCGGGGATGGGGAGGGGGCTGCCCCGGTCCGTAACGGCGCGGCGCCCCGGGGCGGTCCGGCGCGGGGCCCGGACGGCCTGCGGAAGGCGGCGCTGCTGCTGGACGCCGAGCGGGCCCACGGGCCGGTGTCGCACACGGCGGTGGTCAGCGGCGCGGACACCTCGCGGGCGCCGCGCGGGCGGGCGCTGGTCAGCTCGGTGGTGCTGGGCGAGGACGCGGGACGGCCGGCGCGGGTGCTGGACAAGTCGGCGCGACGGCAGCTGAGCGAGCTGTACGGAACGTCGGCGTTCGACTGGGATCTGGTGGCGGCGCACCACGACCCGGAGGCGGTACCGGCGATGCCGGCGCCGCACGACCTGCGTCGGCCGGTGCGGGTGCTGTGCGGCCTGTACGTGTGCGGCGACCACCGCGACACGAGCAGCCCTCAGGGCGCCCTGCACTCCGGCCGCCGCGCGGCCCGCGCGCTGCTCCGCGACTTCGGCCTGGCCCCGGCCGTGGGAACCACGGCCCTGCCGGCGGTGGCGTAGAAGGAACGGTTCTCCCACACCGAGATCACCGCCCCGCGGCACGAACAGCGCTCCGAACCGCGAGCACCGCACCGGGAGAGCAGTGATCCAAACCGCGACACCCGCTTGAGGAGAGCGGTTTCTCCAGCGCGCACACCCCGCACCGTCCAGCGCGGCGGCCGTCGCGTCGCGAGCTCCGCGCGCCTCCGCGCGCACGCCAGAGCACCGCTCTCCCGCGCGGCCCGTCGCCGGCGAGCACCGCTCCGCACCACGAGCACGGCTCTCGGACGAGAACGCCGCGCTCGCCCGAGGGCTGTGCTCCCAAACAAGAGCGCCCGCGGAGAGAGCGGTGCTCCGGAACGCGAGCACCGTACGCGCCCGAGAGCACCGCCCTCCTCCGCGGGCGCCCGTCGGGGGCCCGGCGGCCCCCCGACCGCCCGGCCCTCGCGCCCTCACACCGCCAGTGCCGCGACCCGCTCCCGGTACGCCCGCACCGGAGGTGCGTCGCGGTACGGCTCCAGGCGGCGTTCGAAGTCGCGCACGTACTCCGCCGCCCGCGCCGACCGCATCTCCGCCGCCTGCTGCGCCGCCTCCGCGCCCAGCACGCACGCCTGCTCCACCTCGCCCAGCCCCAGCCGGGCCGTGGCCAGCACCAGCCGGCAGAACACCCGGCTGCGCGCGAACCCCGCCGCGCGCAGCTGCAGCGAGCGCTCCGCGTGCTGCGCCGCCGCCCGGTACTGCTGCAGGTCGCGGTGGCAGTGCCCGAACTCGTCCGCCAGCTGCGCCTCGTCGAAGAACCGCGCCCAGTGCGGCGCCTCCTCCCCCGGCCGCGCCGACTCCAGCGCCCGCTCCGCCCGCGCCAGCGACGTCGTGCACGCCCGTACCTCGCCCAGCAGCCCGTGCCCGCGCGCCTCCGCGGCGTGCAGCAGCGCCTGCACCACCGGCGGTGCGCCCCCGCCGACGCCCTGCTGGGCGACCCGGGTCAGCTGCACGGCCTCCCGGCCGTGCCCCAGGTAGACGGCCTGCCGACTCATCGTGACGAGCACGTAGCTGCCGTACGCGCGGTCGCCCGACGCCTGCGCCAGCCGCAGCGACTGGACGAAGTACCGCTGGGCGAGGCCGTGGGCGGCGATGTCGTACGACGTCCAGCCCGCCAGCCGCGTCAGGTCCGCGGCGGCGGAGAACAGCCGCCGCCCCGTGGCCTCGTTGTACGTGCCGCGCAGCATCGGCTCGACCTCGTGCTCCAGATACCGCACAAGAGCCTGCCGGGCGTGCCCGCCGCCGTACGCGTTGTCCAGCGCCCGGAACATCTCCGCGACCGACCGCATCGCCCCGATGTCGCCCTGGGTGACCCGCTGTCCGGGCGCCCGCACTCCCGGCCCGCTCCACCCCGGTCCCGCGTCCCCGCGCGCACCGGCAGCCCCGGCTCCGGGTCCCGGCTCAGGCCCGCCCACACCTCCCGGCCCCGCACCGCCGACGACGCCGACACCGACCCCGCCGCCGGCGGAACCGCCGCCCACGCCCTGCCCGCGCCCCTGGGCCGGCACCCGCACCCCGCCGGCCGGCCCCGGACCGCCACCCGGCGCCGGCGCCGGCACCCCCGCACCGGGCGGCCCCGCCGCCCGCTGCTGCTGCAGCAGCTCCCGCGCCACCTTCTCGTCCGGCCTGCCGATCAGCCAGTCCCGGCTCGGCACCACCAGACCCGCAGGAGTGAACGCGATCTTCCGCAGCTCCGCCTGACTGCCCGTGTCCTTGCGCCACAGCCCGCTCACGATGTCGATCGCCTCGGCCGGCGTCGAGGCGAACTCCAGTCCGGCGTACACCGGTGCGCACGCGTCGAGCCCGAGGTCCTGCGCGGTCAGCCGGCGCCCGAGGCGCCGGGTGAACACCTCGGCGATCAGCGCCGGCGTCGTGCCGCGCGGCTGCTGGCCGCGCAGCCAGCGGGTCACCGACGTCTTGTCATACCGCAGGTCGAGGCCGTGTTCGAGCCCTAGCTGATCGACTCTGCGGGCGAGCCCCGCGTTGGAGAACCCGGCCTCGGAGATGAGGGCGGCGAGCTGGCGGTTGGGAGGTCGTTGTGAAGGTCGTTCCGTCGTCACCTGTGGGGTCTCCTGCCTGGCCTCCGGGAACGGCGCGAATGTAGCGGCGAAACAAGCCTTACTCGCCGCTTTCGTCCCAGCTTCATTCGATCGTGTGAGGAGACCCAAGCGCAGGGCGGGAACGTATACCGCCGTAGAGTGGAGAGGGTCGGCTGGAATGCAGCCAGCCGCATATGCCCGACGGCGTACGCACGCCGCAGGCGAGAGCAGCGCGAACAGCGCGAGGAGGGCACCGTGGGCGAGCTGCGCTTCGTTCACCTGGGGTTCGGCGAGGACGCCGTCGAGTACCTGGAGGCTTGGCAGGAGCAACGGCGCGTGCACGCCGCCCGCTTCGCCGAGGAGATCCCCGACACCTGCCTGCTGCTGGAGCACCCGCCGGTCTACACCGCGGGCCGGCGCACCGCCGAGGACGAACGCCCCCTCGACGGCACCCCCGTGGTGGACGTGGATCGCGGCGGGAAGATCACCTGGCACGGTCCGGGGCAGCTCGTCGGCTATCCGATCCTGAAGCTGCCGCGCCCCGTCGATGTCGTCGCGCACGTACGCCGTCTGGAGGAGGCCCTGATCCGCGCCTGCGCCGACTTCGGCCTGGAGACCACCCGGGTCGAGGGCCGCAGCGGGGTGTGGGTGCTGGGCGACCCCGTGGAACGGCGCGCCGAGCTGGGCGGGCTGTCGCTGGACTTCGACCCCCGGCTGGCGGACGAGGAGTACGACGCGCGCCTCGCCGGTCCCGAGTACGCACCCTCCAACGCCGGCCAGCGGCGCGAGGACCGCAAGCTGGCCGCGATCGGCATCCGCGTCGCCAAGGGCGTGACCATGCACGGCTTCTCGCTGAACTGCAACCCGGACAACACCTGGTTCGACCGGATCGTGCCGTGCGGCATCCGCGACGCGGGCGTGGCGTCGCTCTCCGGCGAGCTGGGAAGAGACGTGCCGGTGTCGGAGGTTCTCCCTGTCGTGGAGAAGCATCTGCGCGAGATCCTGGAGACGGTCGAGCCGCTCCCCCGCGCGGTCTGACTCCCACATTCAGAGGCGTACGCTGGAGAACGCCGAGGAATCGAAAGCTAGGAGCCCGGACGTGTCCGCTGTCGCACCCGACGGTCGCAAGCTGCTCCGCCTGGAAGTCCGCAACAGCCAGACCCCCATCGAGCGCAAGCCCGAGTGGATCAAAACCCGCGCGAAGATGGGGCCCGAATACAACGCGCTGCAGAAGCTCGTCAAGGACGAGGGCCTGCACACGGTCTGCCAGGAAGCCGGCTGTCCCAACATCTTCGAGTGCTGGGAGGACCGCGAGGCGACCTTCCTCATCGGCGGCGAGCAGTGCACCCGACGGTGCGACTTCTGCCAGATCGACACCGGCCGGCCGGCCGAGCTGGACCGCGACGAGCCGCGCCGGGTCGCCGAGTCCGTCCAGCGCATGGAGCTGCGGTACGCGACGATCACCGGTGTCGCCCGCGACGACCTCGACGACGGCGGCGCCTGGCTGTACGCGGAGACGGTGCGCCAGATCCACGCGACCACCCCGGGCACCGGCGTCGAGCTGCTGATCCCCGACTTCAACGCCGTACCGGAGCAGCTCGCGGAGGTCTTCTCCAGCCGCCCCGAGGTGCTGGCCCACAACGTGGAGACGGTCCCGCGGATCTTCAAGCGCATCCGCCCCGGCTTCCGCTACGAGCGCTCCCTGGAGGTCATCACGCGCGCCCGCGAGGCCGGCCTGGTGACGAAGTCGAACCTCATCCTGGGCCTGGGCGAGGAGCGCGAGGAGGTCAGCCGGTCGCTGCGGGACCTGCACGAGGCGGGCTGCGAGCTGATCACCATCACGCAGTACCTGCGGCCCTCGCCGCGGCACCACCCGGTGGAGCGCTGGGTCAAGCCGCACGAGTTCGTGGAGCTGCAGCAGGAGGCCGAGGAGATCGGCTACGCCGGCGTCATGTCCGGGCCGCTGGTGCGGTCCTCGTACCGGGCGGGGCGGCTGTACCAGCAGGCCGTGGAGAAGCGCGCGCAGCCGGCGGCGTAGCGGGGCGGCGGCGTGCCGCGCCGGACCGTCGCCGCACCGTCGCCGCACCGTCCCTGTGGTCTTCGCCTCAGTGGCCTTCACCCCGCTTTGACCGTCGGGCCACGCGCTGGTAACACCGTGAGGTGAGCATGGAGCCCGAACGAACTTTGACTTCTCGACCGCCGAGGGGGGCCGTCGTGCCGTCGTCACCGTCGTCGTTACCGTCCTGGCCGCCGCCCCGGCCCACCGTCACCGGCGTGCTGCGCACCATCGAGGGGCTGCTGCTGCGCGGCGAGCAGCGGACCGCACGGCGTAACGCCTGGGACGCCGTTCTGGAGGACCGCCGCCGGGCCAGGGCCCGGCGGGAGTCGGAGTCGGCGGTGGGGAGGGGCGATCCGGTGGGCGGTACGCCCGCTCTGCCCCGATAGCCGCCGCCCTGCCGCCCCGCCGGCGCCCCGGCGCCGGCCCTCCGGCTCCCCCGTCTCCGGCCCGTGCCCGGCCCCGGTGCCGGGCCGGGTCTGTTCCCGGGCCCGGCTGGCCGTAGAATTCGCGGCATGGCCAGCAGTGAACCCACACCCGAGAACACCGGGCGTCTGAAGCAGATCGCCCTCACGTACAAGATGACCAGGCGGGCCGACCCCAAGGTCGGTCTGATCGTCGCGGGCGTGGGCATCCTGGTCCTCGGCGCCGCTCTGGGCATCGGCTTCCTCATCGGGCACCCGATCTATCTGGGCATCGTCGGTTTCCTGCTGTCGCTGCTCGGCATGGCGATCGTCTTCGGGCGCCGCGCGGAGGCGGCGGCGTTCGGTCAGATGGAGGGCCAGCCGGGCGCCGCCGCGGCGGTGCTGGACAACATGAAGCGCGGCTGGACCGTCACCCCGGCGGTGGCGATGACCCGCCAGCAGGACGTCGTCCACCGGGCCGTGGGCAAGGCGGGCATCGTCCTGGTCGGCGAGGGCAACCCGAACCGGCTGAAGGGCCTGCTGGCGGCCGAGAAGAAGAAGATGAACCGGGTCGTGGCAGACGTCCCCGTCCACGATGTCGTGGTGGGCAACGACGAGGGCCAGGTGCCGCTGAAGAAGGTGCGCACCACGCTGATGAAGCTGCCGCGCGTGCTGCAGGGCCCGCAGGTCACGCAGGTCAACGACCGGTTGAAGGCGCTGGGCGACCTGATGAGCAACATGCCGATTCCGAAGGGCCCGATGCCGAAGGGCATGCGGATGCCGAAGGGCGGCGGCAAGCTGCGCTGAGCGCGGCGGCGGCCCGAGGTCTCGTACGGGTACGGAAGCGCGGCCGTACGGACCGCGGACGGCGCCCGGGAGACAGCGTTCGGACCTACGAGCGGGCCGCCGTACTACGCGTCCCGTCTCAGATTCGCGCCCGTCTCAGATCCGGACCTCGACCGCGCGTGCCACGCGGTCGTGCAGCCCGCGGGTGTCCCGGTCGAAGACGACGGCCGGGATCAGCAGGCAGAGCAGCACGCTCCGCACGACCGTGGCAAGGAGGCCGAGCCGGGTGCCGTTCTCGGAGATGACGCGGATGCGCATGATCCGCTTGCCCGGCGTCAGGCCGACCGTGCCGACCATCAGCACCGTCATGACGAAGAAGACGGCCATCGTCCACAGCGCGACCGACCGGCTTTCGCCATCGGCGAACAAGCCGTACGCGATCAGCTGACACAGCAGCCAGTCGATGACCACCGCCGCGATCCGCCTGCCGACCGGCGCGACGGAACCCGGCCCCGTCTCGGGCAGCCCGAGGCGCTGTCCCCGGTGGCCGAAGTCGACGCCCATGTCCTCGGCCGCCGAGCGGGGGCCGGAGAGCCACGATCCGATTGCTTGCCGCTTCTCCGCGTTGTCCACGTATCCACGGTACTGCCAGGCCCCCGGACCCCTTCGCCGCCCCCCTGCCGGCGGCCTCGGACGGCATACGATTCCGGCCACCCGTCGGGCGGCGGACGAGTCGTCCCGCGCATGTTCCCGGGGGTGACGGAGAGGCGTGGTTAACATCGACGAAACAAATGGGTCATGCCCGAGAAATCCCGGGTGCCTACGCTCGGGCAAGCATGCCGGCGGCCCGGCACCCCACGCTGGCACCCGGGGCACCCAAGGCGCCCATCCGGTACGCGCACCCGCGCAGGCTCAGCAGGCTTACCCGTCCCCTCGCGGCGGGACATAGGAGGAGTTGGATGTTCCAGAACGCCGACGAGGTCCAGCAGTACATCGCGGACAACGACGTGAAGTTCGTCGACGTGCGCTTCTGTGATCTGCCGGGCATCATGCAGCACTTCACGGTGCCCGTCGAGGTATTCGAGCCCGACGGCCAGCTGATGTTCGACGGCTCGTCGATCCGGGGCTTCCAGGCCATCCACGAGTCCGACATGGCGCTCGTGCCGGACCTCTCCACGGCCCGCGTCGACGCGTTCCGCAAGGACAAGACGCTCAACATCAACTTCTTCATCCACGACCCGATCACCGGCGAGCAGTACAGCCGCGACCCGCGGAACGTGGCCAAGAAGGCCGAGGCGTACCTGGCCTCCTCCGGCATCGCCGACACCGCCTACTTCGGGCCCGAGGCGGAGTTCTACGTCTTCGACGACGTCCGCTTCGAGACCAAGGCGAACGCCGGCTACTACCACATCGACTCCGAGGCCGGC
Source organism: Streptomyces sp. CNX435 (assembly GCF_059570575.1). Classification (NCBI taxonomy): domain Bacteria; kingdom Bacillati; phylum Actinomycetota; class Actinomycetes; order Kitasatosporales; family Streptomycetaceae; genus Streptomyces; species Streptomyces sp. CNX435. Next base: position 146,691 of record NZ_JCANTA010000008.1, read on the forward strand.
GCCTGGAACACCGGTGCCATCGAGGACGGCGGCAACCGCGGCTACAAGGTCCGCTACAAGGGCGGCTACTTCCCCGCCCCGCCCGTCGACCACTTCGCCGACCTGCGCGCGGAGATCTCCCTCGAACTGGCCCGGTCCGGCGTCCAGGTCGAGCGCCAGCACCACGAGGTGGGCACCGCCGGCCAGGCCGAGATCAACTACAAGTTCAACACGCTGCTGGCCGCGGCCGACGACCTGATGCTCTTCAAGTACATCGTGAAGAACGTCGCCTGGCGCAACGGCAAGACCGCGACCTTCATGCCCAAGCCGATCTTCGGCGACAACGGCTCCGGCATGCACTGCCACCAGTCGCTCTGGGCGGGCGGCGAGCCGCTCTTCTACGACGAGCAGGGCTACGCGGGCCTGTCGGACACCGCCCGCTACTACATCGGCGGCATCCTCCGGCACGCCCCGGCGCTGCTGGCCTTCACCAACCCGACGGTGAACTCCTACCACCGCCTGGTCCCCGGCTTCGAGGCCCCGGTCAACCTGGTCTACTCGCAGCGCAACCGCTCCGCCGCGATCCGCATCCCGATCACCGGGGCCAGCCCCAAGGCCAAGCGCATCGAGTTCCGCGCCCCGGACTCCTCCGGCAACCCGTACCTGGCCTTCTCCGCCATGCTGCTGGCCGGCCTGGACGGCATCAAGAACAAGATCGAGCCCGCCGAGCCGGTCGACAAGGACCTCTACGAGCTGGCCCCCGAGGAGCACGCCGCGGTCCCCCAGGTCCCGACGAACCTCCCGGCCGTGCTGGAGTCCCTGGAGGCCGACCACGAGTTCCTGCTCCAGGGCGGGGTCTTCACCGCCGACCTGATCGAGACCTGGATCGACTTCAAGCGCACCCAGGAGATCGCCCCGCTGCAGCTCCGCCCGCACCCGCACGAGTTCGAGCTGTACTTCGACGTGTAAGCCGCGAGTACCGCACGAAGGCCGCCACCCCGTTCCGGGCTGGCGGCCTTCGGCGTGCGCGTGCGCGTGCCGCTGCCCGGGCGGGCGGGCGGTCGGGGCGTCCCAGCTGTGGTGCGGGGTCAGGGGCGGGGGCCGGTGTGGCGGAGGATCCACAGGCCCTGGTTCTTGTCGGAGACGTAGATGTAGCCGCGGCGGTCGACGACCACGTCCTCGGTCTGCAGGGTGAGTTCGCCGGCCGGCATGGGGCCGTAGCGGCGGGTCGGCTCGGGCGGCATGAAGTGGCCGGTCTCGCGGGGGAGGCGCGGGTTGGAGACGTCGTAGACGCGCAGTCCGGCGTTGAAGTGGGCGACGTAGAGCAGACCGTCCTGCGGCTGTACGTCGGGGTGGTGCTGGTGGTGGTTGATGTTGTGCGGGCCGCTCCAGCCGCCGCGGGTGGAGAAGTCGGCGTAGTCCGCGCCGCGCGGGGGCACCGGCTCGGGCAGCAGCGAGAGCAGGAAGGGTTTCCGGGGGTCCGAGATGTCGACGATGGAGGCGTGGTGCGCGGGGCCGGTGCCGTACGACACGTCCTCGGAGTTGGCGAAGGCGATGCCGCGGCCGGGCATCGGGAGGACGCCGTGCACACCGAAGCGGCTGTGGAACGGCGGGCTGAACGGCAGCCGTCCGACCTCGCGGGGCCGGGCGGGGTCCGCGATGTCGAGCACGATCAGGCCGGCGCCGCCGTACGGCAGGTAGACCAGGTTGCCGACCGGGTACGGCGGGCCGTGCAGGGACACGTCCTGGCCGGCGGAGCAGCAGAAGCCGCCCGTGGCGGCGTGTTCGCCGGACGCACCGTGCGCGCCGTGCCCGCCGCGCCCGCCGTCCGCGGGCGGCTGCTCGTCCGCGCGCTGGCCGGGCACCCACCAGCGGCCGGCCTCGCGTGGCCGGGTGCGGTCGGAGATGTCGAGGATGACGTAGATGTTGCCGCTGAAGCCCGGGGCGCCGGCGGCCAGGTGGACGTAGCGTCCGCCCGGGTAGAGGTTGCGGTGCGTGCCGGTGCCGCCGGTGCGGTAGTGGCCCAGTCTTCGCGGGCGTACGGGGTCGGCGATGTCCCAGATGAGCACGCCCTCCTCGAAGGGCGCGGCGGGGTCGCCGCCGAAGTCGGGGAAGGTCTGCTCCAGCGCGGTGACCATGGTGTCGCCGTGCAGGTCGACCTGGAGGGTCCAGGTGTTCTCCGGACCCGGTACGTGGGCGGCGACCTCGGGCCGCGCGGGGTCGGTCACGTCCACGACCGTCCAGCCGGAGTCCCAGAAGTGGCCCGTGTAGAGGTACCACCGGCCGTGCTTGTGCCGTACGGCCATCTTGAACGCCGGCCGGTGGTCCAGGTCGCTGTACCCGATCGCCTCGACGTGCCGCGCCCGGCCGGCAGGCGCGGCGGCGGCCGTGGCCGCCCCCGGTGCCGTCACTCCCACGGCCGTGCCCGCGGCGGCGCCGGCGAGCGAAGCCCGCAGCGCCCCCCGGCGCGATATCCCCTGCTTGTCCGTCACCGGCTTCTCCGCATCCTCGGTGGCGTGGTGGCGTGGTGGCGTGGTGGCACCAGCGTCCGGCGCGGAACCCGGCGGGGTCCAATACCCGTTTCACGGGCTCTGAGACAGAACGGATATGACCCATGGTCGACCTCAGACAGATGCGGTATTTCATCGCGGTCGCCGAGGAGTTGCACTTCGGCCGGGCCGCGGCGCGGCTGCACATGGCGCAGCCGCCGCTCAGCCGGCAGATCCGGCGGCTGGAGGAGGCGGTCGGCGCCCGGCTGCTGGACCGCGGGCGCCGCGGCGTCGCGCTCACCGCCGCCGGGCGGGTGTTCCTGGGGGAGGCGCGGGCGACCGTCCGGCAGGCGGACCGCGCGGTGGAGCTGACGCGGCGGGCGGCGCGCGGCGAACGGGGGCGGCTGGCCGTCGGGTTCATCGACGCGGCGATCTACAGCGTGGTCCCGCCGGTGGTGCGCCGGTTCGCGCAGGTCTACCCGGACGTCGAGCTGAACGTGACGGAGCTGCGCATCCCCGACCAGATCCGCGAGGTGGCGGAGGGCCGGCTGCACGCGGGGTTCGTACACCCGCCGGTGGCCGACCCGCGGCTGGCGGTGGAGTCGGTGTTCACCGAGTCGCTGGCGGTGGCGCTGCCCGCGGGGCACCGGCTCGCCGGCCGGGCCCGGGTCGACCTCGCCGACCTGGACGGGACACCGCTCGTGCAGTTCCCGCGGGAGATCAACCCGCCGCTCTTCGACGACGTCATCGCCCTGTGCCGGGCCGCGGGGTTCACGCCGCCCGCGCTGCGCGAGGCGTCGCCGAAGCAGACCATCATCGGCCTGGTGGCGGCCGGCCTCGGCGCGTCCCTGCTGCCCGCCTCGCTGGCGAACCTGCGCCGGGACGGCGTGGTCTACCGCCCGCTCGCCGGGCCGGGCCTGACCGTGGACACGTCGGTGATCTGGCGGCGTACGGACCGCGATCCCGCGCTCCACGCCTTTCTGCGGGTGGTGCGGGAGGTCTGCCGCGCCGGAGGCGAGGTCGTGGGTGCCGGCACGGAGACGGAGACGGAGACGGAGACGGAGACGGGCGCGGGCGCGGACACGGGCGCGGACGCCCGCCGGCCGTGATCGGCCGGCCGGCCCCTACACCCGGGGCCGAAGGCGCCCGGCCGCCGGAGTCGGTCCCCGCCCCGGAGCGCTGAGGCCGCCCGGGCCGGCGGCCGGGCAGCGCCCGGGCGGTCCTGCGCCGGGCAGCGGCTTTCCCCGCTCCGGCCGGCCGCGGCCCGCCTCAGCCGGCGCCGTCGCCGTTCCCGCCCCCGACCTCGTCGCCCCCGCCGTCGCCCCCGCTCGCGGGCGGGACCGTCTGCGCCCACTCCGCCCAGTCGGCGAGCGCCTCGTGCAGCCGGACCGCGGCCTCGGCGGCGACCCGCAGGGAGTGCGTCTGCGGGCTGTGCCCGAACTCGCCGCGGTCCTTGGCGGCGGTGACGGTGCGGTAGAACCGGGCCGTTTCGCGGTAGTGGCGCTCCTCCTCCGCCAGGTGCCGGCGCAGGTCCCCGGGCTCCATCAGCCAGAAGAACACGGAGCGCAGCAGGGGCTGCAGCCGTACGGTGTGGTCGACCTCGGTCTTCGACAGCCAGTGGCGCACCTCGGCGAGGCCCTCGGGGGTGATGCGGTACGCCTTCCGCCCGCGCGGGCCCTCGCTCTCCACCTCGATCAGGCCGCCGTCGGCGAGCCGGGTCAGCTCCGCGTAGATCTGCGGGTGCCGGGCGGGCCACACCGCGCCCAGCACCTCCTGGAAGCGCCGGGCCAGGTCGTATCCGCTGGCCGGGCCCTCGGCGAGCAGTCCCAGCAGACCGTGGCGCAACGACATCTGTGCCCTCTCCTCCGGTGAGTCCTCCGCCCACGGTGTCAGGGAGACCTTGACATGTCGAACCCGACACTCCGACACTGACATGTAGATTCTTACATGTCGCGAGGAGAACGTCATGAGTGGACGCACGGGTACGCAGAAGCAGGCCGTCCTCGTCACCGGCGCGGGCGCCGGCATCGGCGCAGCGCTCGTACGGCGCCTGGCCGAGCGGGAGTTCGCGGTGTTCGCCGCGGTGCACAAGGACGACGGAGCGCTCGCCGGGGTCCCCGGCGTGACGGTGGTTCCGCTGGACGTGACCGACCCGGACGCGGTGGGCCGGGCGGCCGACGACGTGGCCGCGCACCCGGCGGCGGCCGGCGGGCTGCGCGCGGTGGTGAACAACGCGGGCGTCATCGTCCAGGGGCCGCTGGAGCTGGTGCCGCCGGCGGAGCTGCAGCGGCAGTTCGCGGTCAACACCCTCGGCCCGGCCTACGTCACCCAGGCCCTGCTGCCGCTGCTGCGCGCCGGCGGCGGGCGGGTGGTCAACGTCAGCGCGCCCACGGCCCGGGTCGCGATGCCGCTCTTCGGCGCGCTCTCCGGCAGCAAGGCGGCGCTCGCCTCGTTCTCCGACGCGCTGCGGCTGGAGCTGGCGGCGTGGCGGATCCCCGTGGTGGTCGTCGAGCCCGGCGCCACCGACACCCGGATCTTCACCAAGGCGGCGGACGCCGCCGGCCGGGCGACGGCCACGGCCGACCCGCGGCGGGTCGCGCTGTACGAGAACCATCTGGCGGCGCTCGCGAAGGCGGTCGCGCGGCAGCGCAACCGGCCGCTGGAGCCGGTGGTCAGGACTCTGGTCAAGGCCGTCGAGACGGCCCGCCCCAAGCGGCACTACGCGGTCGGGGACGCGCGGGCCGCCGGCCTGCTGTCCCGGCTGCCGGCGCCGGTACGGGGCCGGGTGCTCGCCCGCGCGCTGGGCCTCAACGGCGTCACCCCGGGGACCGCCCGGTGACCACCGCGGAGCCCCGGACGGTCGTCCTGGTCGGCGCCACGTCGGGGATCGGCCGCCAGTCGGCCCGCCTGCTCGCAGCCGCCGGGCACCGCCTCGTCCTCGTCGGCCGCGACCCCGGGCGCGCGGCGCAGCTGGCCGCCGAGCTGCCGCGGGCGCACGTCGTCACCGGCGACGTCGCCACCACCAAGGGCGTCGACGAGGTGGCGGATCAGGTGGCCGCGGCGGTCGGGGAGGTGGACACGCTGGTCAACAACGCGGGGGTGATGTGCCCCCGCCGCCGTACCACCGAGGAAGGACACGAACTCAACTTCGCGGTGCACCACCTGGCCCCGTACTCCCTGACCGGCCGGCTGCTGCCGCTGCTCACGCGCGGCGACGGGCGCGTGGTCAACGTCAACTCCGAAGGGCACAGGGCCCCGCTGCGCGGTCGCGGGCCGGTGCGGCTGGACCCGGACGGCCTGCCGGAGGACCTGGAGTCCGCGCGCGGGTACGACCCCTTCCTGGCCTACAGCCGGACGAAGCTGGCCAACCTGATGTTCACCTACGAGCTGCAGGCCAGGTATCCGGAGCTGACCGCGGTCGCGGTGCACCCGGGCATGGTGCGTACCCGCCTGGGCCGGGACTTCCCCACCGTCCAGGTGCGCGTCTTCAGCGCGTTCTCCCGCTCCGCCCGCGCCGGCGCCGAGCCGCTGGTCCGGCTCGCCACCCGGCCGGCGGTCCGGCGCGGCGCCTACTACGACCGCATGACGGCGGTGCGTTCCTCCGCCGAGTCGTACGACACGGCGACCGCCCGGCGCCTGTGGGCGTACACGGAGGAACTGCGCGGCACGTACGGGAGGTAGCGGCGGCTGCCCGGCGGACGCGGGGACGGCTGGGCCGACGGGGGCGGCGCGGCACCGACGCCGCCGGCCCGGCGCGGGAGGGCGCCGGGCCGGCGGGTGCGCGTCCCTCGGGGGGCGGGACGTCGCGGGTGGCGGGGCATCGGTGGGGGGTGGTCGGCCCGTCCCCGCCGTTCGGGTCGGCCCTTGAGGACCGGTGGCCTCGGGTGGCCCGGGTGGTCCCGGTGGTCCCGGTGGTCCGCCGGACGGGCCCTCCTGCATTCGCCGGCCGGCGGAGTCCGGTCCCGGGCATCAGCCGCCCAGCTGCCCGTGGATGATCTCCGCGTACGCCTCCTCGCCCCGCTCGTTGGGGTGCAGCGGCGCGGCCGGGGCGGTGGGCACGTAGCCCTCGACCCACTTGTCGCCGGGCGACTGGCAGGAGTCGTGGCCGCGGCTCGGGGTGAAGACGTCGACGTACTCGGCGCCGTGCGCCGCGGCGCGGTCGGCGATGACGCGGTTCATGTGGTTGACGCTGCCCTGCAGCCAGTCGGCGTCGGCGGCGAGCACCGGCTGGTACGGCCAGCAGCCGCCGGGCTTGATGTAGTCGCCGTAGCCGGTGACCAGGACGCGGGTCTGCGGTGCGCGCGCGTGGATGCCGTCGAGCACGGCGCCCAGCTTCGGGCCCATTGCCTCGATGCGCTGCGCGACGGTGTCGACGCCGCCCTCCGTGAAGCCGTCCTTGCACAGGTCGGCGGTGGGGTCGAGCTGCATGCAGTCCTGGGCGACGCCGACGAGCCCGGCGTCGTTGCCGCCGATCGTCAGCGTGACGAGGGTGGTGTCCGCGCTGAGCGCGTCGAACTGCGGCGGCGCCTCGCCCATGTCCACGTCGAGCAGCGACAGCGACTGCGGCTGCGTCATGTGGTCGGTCCTGGCACCGCTGCACGTGACGTCGCGCAGCTCGGCGACGCCGAGCCGGTCGGCCAGTTCGTGCGCGTAGTTCTCGGTGGAGCGCCCGCAGGCGAGCGGGCCGGTGGGGAGCGGGATGAGCGGGCCGGAGGCCATCGAGTCGCCGAGGGCGACGTAGACCTCGCCGGCGGCGGCGTCAGCGCCGGCCGCCGCGGCCGGTGCGGCCGTGGCCCCGGCGACGAGGCCGGCCGCCGCGGCGGCGCCCAGGGCGCCCTTGAGGAGTTTCGGCACCACGTTCATCGGCGACTCCCGGCGGTGGGGATGGCGGGTAGTTGTGTCGTGGACATGATGCAGAGGGGCCGGGCTGCGCTTAACTGGTCAGTAACGCAGACTTCTCCGGGAGCCGTTGTGACGCATGACAACACACCGCTGTGTATCGGCGGCAGCCCGGTCGACGCCCGGCTACGGGCCAGGGTGCCCGCGCTCACCCGCCGCGTCGTCGACCGGCTGCTGGCCGAGCTGCCCGTGTACGCCGCCCTGCCGCCCGAGGAGGTGGCGGGCGACATCGCCGACATCGTGCAGCGCAGCCTGCGCCTCTTCGCCGACGTGCTGCAGCGCCGCGGCCCGGCGCGCGACGACGAGCTGGTACGGCAGCGGGAGTCGGCCGCCCAGCGCGCCGAGGAGGGGGTGCCGCTGGACGCCATCCTCAGCGCGTACCAGATCGGCACGGCGATGGGCTGGGAGGAGATATCGGCCGGAGCGCGGCCGTCGGACCTCGCCGACGTACAGGAGGTGCTGTCGCATCTCTTCGTGCTGCAGCGGCAGTTGGTCTCGGCGGTCAGCGCCGCGTACCTGGAGGCGCGGCAGGTGCTCGACGTCCAGGAGCACGCGCCGCGGCACGCGTTGCTGGCCGCGCTGCTCGCCGGCGAGCCGCTGGAGGGGGTCGCCCGCCGCACGGGGCTGCGGCCCGCGCCGCGGTACGTGGCGATGACGCTGCACGTCGCCCGGCACCCCGACGAGCACTCCCCCGGGTCACGGGCCCGGATCGCCGCCCGGCGCAAGATCCGCCGGCTGCAGACGGCGCTCAACGGCTTCGCCGGCGAGCCGGCGCTGACCGCCCTCGACGCCGGCGGCGGCACCGCGCTGCTGCCGGTGGCGGAGGAGCCGGCGTGGCCGGCGCTGTGCGGGCTCATCGACCGTACGGCGACGGCCGTCGGCGCGGCGGTGACCGCGGCGGCGGCCGGGGCCGCGCCGGAGGGGGTGCCGGCGGCGGTGGCGCAGACCGCGGACATCGTGGAGCTGGTACGCCGCACGGACCGGCCGCCCGGCCTGTACCGGCTGGCCGACGTGCTCCTCGACTACCAGCTCAGCCGCCCCAGCGAGGCGCTCACGGAACTCGCCGAGCTGCTGCAGCCGCTGGCGGGGCGCCCGGAGCTGCTGCGCACGCTGGAGACGTACCTGGCCCGCGACCTCGACCGGCGCGGCACGGCGGCAGCGCTGCACGTGCACCCCAACACCGTCGACTACCGCATCCGCCGCATCGCCCTGCTCACCGGCCTCACCCCGACGACCCCGGCGGACGCCCACCGCCTGAGCGCGGCCCTGGTCGCCCGCCGCACGCTGAGGGCCTGACGGCCCGGCGGCGGCCAGCAGGGCGGCGAGGCGGTCCCGCAGGGCAGCGCCGCCTGAGTCGATCAGCCGGTCCCGGGTCCATGCGGTGCGGGCAGGCACATCGTCCCCTGTGGTCACCAGCCAGAGGTTGTCGACGAACCAGCGGTGGACCGCCGAGAGCTGGGGGTGGTTCAGAGCGGCGCCGACCGTGAGGAACAGCGCGTTGGGGCGGGTCGAGGACTCGATCAGGTCCTTGTGCCCCTTCAGCCCGGTCCCGGGAAAGCGGAACTCACCGCCCGCGTCCCCCTCACCCCGGGGCGTGGGCCGTGACCAGCCAGGCCGGGGAGCGCAGCAGCACACCCTCCGGGGTGACGTACGGGGTCAGGGCCGTGCGCAGTTCCTCCGTCGCCTTGGCTCTCGTGGCGGCGTCGACCTCCGCCAGCGGATCGCGCACGGACGGCCGGTTGAGGACGAAGTCCAGCGCCTCGTCGAGATCGGCGCCGACGTCCATCGGCTGGTCCTCGGGCTCCAGGTGCACGTCGACCAGGCCCGCGCGGCCCAGCACGTCCCGTACGCGGTCGGGGTCGGCCAGCGAGTTCGGGCCGGGCTCGTTGGCCGCCCCCGGGCTCGACAGGGTGACGTACCGGCCGAGGGCGGCGCGCGGCACCAGCGAGTACTCGCTCTCCTCCGGCGCCCGCCAGCACACGAACGCCAGCCGCCCGGCGGGCCGCAGCGCGCGCCGTACGTTGGCGAACGCCGCGACCGGGTCCGCGAAGAACATCACGCCGTTCCGGCTGATCGCCAGGTCGTACGCGCCGGGGGCGAAGTCGTGGACCTGCGCGTCGGCCTGCTCGAAGCGGACGTTGGCGACGCCCTCCTCCGCCGCCCGCAGCCGCGCCCGCGCGAGCATCGCGGCGGACAGGTCGACGCCGTGCGCGGAGCCCTCCGCGGCAAGCGTCGCGGCCAGCCGGGTCGTCTGGCCGCAGCCGCAGCCGACGTCGAGCACGCGGTCGTCCGGGCGCACGCCGGCCCCCGCGAACAGCCGCTCGCCGTAGCGGGACATCGCCGCGTTGTACTTCTCCTCGTACGCGACCCAGTGGTCGCCCGCCGCCCCGTCCCAGTCCCGGATCTGCGTGTTCTCCGCCACGTCCGCCGCCTCCCGCCGATTGTCGTACGTGATGGTCGAGGTCACCGTACGCCGCCGGCCCCGGGGCCCGACGCCGGCGTCACCGTACGCGGAACACCGGCCCGCGGGCGGCGAACGGCAGCGAGGCGCCTCCCGGGATCAGGTAGGCGTGCTCCCTGCGCACCCGCAGCACGTCGCACAAGCCGTCGGTGATCACCAGCACCGGCGCCGGTCGCGGGAAGTCGTCCGCCCGGTCCAGCAGGTCGAGGCCCGGCTGCAGCACCGTCCCGCCGCGGCCCCGTACCCGCACCCGGCCGGCGATCTCCGTCGCCGGCAGGAAGCCCGCGTCGTACGGCGCGGCGTCGCAGAACACGACGCGCGCGGCGGGCACGTCGCGGGATTCGGCGTACGAGGCGATGGCGCCCAGCGCCTTGCCGAGGAGCGTGCGGTCCATGGAGCCCGAGGTGTCGAGGACGACGCCGAAGGTGCAGCGGGCCACCTCCTCGGGCGGGAAGTAGCGGCCCGCGCGCGGGATGTCGGGGGTGGCGGCCTGGCGGCGGGAGGGGCGCGCGAAGGTGCGTACCGGCTCGGCGCGCGGCACGAACTCGTCGAACCAGCGGGCCAGTTGCGCGTCCCACGGCAGCGGCGGCTGCGCCAGCGCGCGGATCTCCTCCACCAGGCCGGCCGGCAGCAGCCCGCGGCCGTGGTCGCGCTCGTGCAGGTCGAGGCCGCGCTGCAGCCCGCGGCGGTAGAACTCGTCGAGGTCGACGTACGCGGCGGCCGGGTCCCGCGGCACCAGCGGGCCGCCGAGTACGTCGCCGAGTCCCCGGCCGCGCAGGGTGGCGAGCCGGCGGCGCTGCAGCCGCAGGTCTGCGGCGAGGCGGTCGTAGACCTCCTCGGTGGACAGGCCGGCGAGCCGCGGGTCGTGCAGCAGGCCGGCGGGCATCTCGCCGATGCGCATCTCCAGCAGCCAGCCGTTGACGACGAAGTCGGCGGCGATGTTGAAGAGGTACGGGTCGCGGGCGCCGCGGCGCTCGCCGTGGCGCAGCGCGGCGTGCAGCATCTCGTGGCCGAGGATGAAGCGCCACTCGTCGTCGGTGTGGTCCTTCAGCGGGTTGATGTAGATCTCGCCGGCGGCGGCGTCGACGGCGGCGACGGAGATGTCGTGGGCGCGGGCGAGTTCGGCGTCGGCGACGACGGTCATGCCCGCGGCGATGCCGCCGAGCAGCGGGTACGAGGAGACGAACCACTCCAGCGCCCGCTCCCACGGCCGCCGGGGCGTCCGCTTGCCGGTGAGCGGGTCGCGCCGGCCGCCGGCGACCTCCATGGCGGCGGACATCGTCCGGGTGAGGGCGTACGCGAAGTCCTTCTGCCAGTCCGGCGGGGCGGTGCCGGCCCAGCCCTCCCACGGCAGCAGCAGCACGTCGGGCTCGCCGCCGGCGGCGCCGCAGTGCTCGTACTCCGCGGGGATGCCGTCGCGCCGCCAGCGCGCGGCGAGTTCCTCCTCGGTGCCGCCCGGGTACCGCTCGGGCAGGTCGGGGGGCGGGCGGCCGGTGCCGAAGGTGACGAGGAAGCGGTTGACGACGGTGCAGCGGGCGGCCTGCTCGTACCGGTCGGGCTGGGTGCGCTCGCCGCGGGCGGCGGGGGCGTGGCCGAAGCCGAGGTGCAGCAGGCAGTGGGCCAGCGCCCAGGTCCACTCGGCGGGCTCGGCGCGCCGGGTGGGGTGGGCGTGGACGGCGCCGCCGGAGTCCACCCGGGCCAGGCCGTGGGCGGGGGCACGCGTCGTGCTCGTGGTCTCCACGTAGCCGGTGGGGCCTGCGGTCCCCGCGCCTCCGGCGCCCGGGGCGGGCGCGGTGCCCGTACGGCGGACCTGCGCCTTGAGGGCGCGCAGGGCGGGGTTCTGCAGGGCCTTGGCGAGGCCGGCGGAGAAGGCGCGGGTGGCCGGGTCGTCGCGGCGCTCCGCCTTGGCCTTGCCGCGCCGGCCCGCGCGGTTCGTACGGCTCACCGGCGCGCTTCCACCAGACGCGGCATGTCGCGCGCCGCCTCGACCAGGAACCAGGCGGGCAGCACCGGCTGGCCGTCCCCGTCCTCGGCGATGACGGTCTGCGCCACCTCCACCGATATCTCGGCCAGTTGGACGAGGAGCGCCTTGGCGCGGTACGCGGTCTCGCGCACGGCCGGCGAGGCGTGCTCCTTGCTCGCGGGCAGCTCCTTGACGAGCCGGCCGCGGAACGCCTCGGCGAGGTAGTAGAGGAGGTCGCGGTCCTCCGTGCGGCGCGGCCAGGAGGCGTCGCCCTTGAGGATGGCCTCGACGCCGTACCGGTGCCGGACGATCTTGACGTATCCGCAGAAGGAGACGGCGTGCGCGGGCGTGAGCGTGCCGTGCGCGACGGTCTTGAGGGTGAGGTCGTCGAGCGCCGGGCCGAAGGAGTGCAGCGCGTCGGAGAGCATGTGCCACGAACGCGGGGTGGAGAAGGGCTCCTCGGTCTTCGGCGGCTTCGACCACAGGTGGTCGGGGCGGTCGGTCAGGTAGTCCGTGACCCAGGAGTGGATGCCGTGCTCGCCGGCCCAGACCAGCCAGTCGGTGGCGGACGCCTCCAGGTGGACGTGGGCGAGGCGGTTGACGAGGGCGGAGGCCATGGGGCGGGCGAGCGCGTTGTCGGTGGCGCGGTTGCCGGCGACGATGACGATGCTGCCCTCGGGCAGCTCGTAGTCGCCGATGCGGCGGTCGAGGATGAGGGAGTAGAACGCCTTCTGCACGTCGGGGGTGGCGGCGTTCAGCTCGTCGAGGAAGAGGCAGTACGCCTCGTCGCGGGCGATGGCCTCCGGCGGGCAGAAGACGCTGCGGCCGGCGCGGATCTGCGGCACGCCGATGAGGTCCTCGGGCGCGAGCTGGGTGCCGATGAGGCTGACGCAGTCGAGGCCGAGGGAGTCGGCGAACTTCCGTACCAGCGAGGACTTCCCGATGCCGGGGGCGCCCCAGAGGAAGACCGGGCGCACGGTGGCGAGGCCGAGCAGCAGCTCGGGGATCCGGGCGGGGGTGACGGTGACTGCTGCCTGCACGCGGCGGGCTCCTGGTTCTGGGGCGGGGTGCGGCGGCGCGCGCAGGGGGCGCGCCGTATCGGAACGTCCAGTGTGGGGCGGGTACGGGACGCGGCGCAGCCGAATTTCCGGGGAGCGGGCCCGGCGGGGAGGTGCGCGGGCGCGGGGCGTACGGCCTGCGGGCCGGGCCCCGCGCCCGGGGCGGTGGTCGGGACGCGGTGGTCGGGACGACGCGTCAGGTCGACGCGGTCAGATGATGCGGTCAGATAACGCCGTCAGATGAGCGGGAGCAGGCTGCGCACCAGCCGGCAGGTCGTGAGCGAGGGCGGGTGGACGCCGATCCGCTCGGCGGTGTGGCGTATCACCTCGTTGCGGGCGCGCTGCGGGGTGTAGACCCCGGTGTCGAGCAGGGCGATGGCGATGCGCATGGCCTTCAGCATGCGGTTGTGCGCGACATACCACTCACGCGGCATGCCTGCCGGAAGCGGCTTCCTGGGCAGGGGTGTCGGGGCGTACGCCACTGGCATGGGCGACCTCCTCGGCCTCGTCTTGGCCCGTGTTCACTCCCTCTATGATACCGCCACCGACTGACAAACACGCCTGGTCAAAGGTCATTTCGGGATACCAGTTCGAATGCACAGGAGGATACGGGGACCCCGTTCGGCACCACCCGCCGCCTTCGGGCATGCTGGGCACGATGGCCTCCTCCGAACCCCCGTTCCCCGCCGCCACCGCCCCCCGCACCCGTACCGTCGCCGAGCTGGACGGGCGCCTCGTCGAGTGCCGCGCCTGCCCGCGGCTCGTCGCCTGGCGGGAGGAGGTCGCCGCGACCAAGCGCAGGTCGTACGCCGACTGGGACTACTGGGGCCGCCCCGTCCCCGGCTTCGGCCCGGCGGACGCGGCGATGCTGATCGTCGGCCTCGCGCCCGCCGCCCACGGCGCCAACCGCACCGGGCGGATGTTCACCGGCGACCGCTCCGGCGACGTCCTGTACGCCGCCCTGCACGCCACCGGCCTCGCCAGCCGGCCCACCGCCACCCACCGCGGCGACGGCCTGACCCTGCGCGGCGTCCGCATCACCGCCCCCGTCCACTGCGCCCCGCCCGAGAACAAGCCGACGCCCGCCGAGCGCGACACCTGCCGGCCCTGGCTCGTCCGCGAGATCGAGCTGCTGCGGCCGACGCTGCGCTCAGCGGTGGTGCTCGGCGCGTTCGGCTGGCAGGCGGCGCTGCCGGCGCTGGCCGCGGCGGGCTGGGACGTGCCGCGGCCACGGCCGGCGTTCGGGCACGGGGCGCACACGACGCTGCGGCGGGCGGACGGGGGCGCGCCGCTGGAGCTGTTCGGGTGCTACCACGTCAGCCAGCAGAACACCTTCACCGGGCGGCTGACGCCGGCGATGCTGCGGGAGGTACTGGGCGCGGCGGCGTCCTCGGCGGGGCTGTAGCGCGGCGGCGGCCGGGGGCCGCCCGGGCGCCGCCGGGTACGCCGCCGGGGGCGCTCGACGTGCGGTGTCAGTGGCGGCTCCCATACTGGGCGCATGACACCTGACCAGCTGCGCGCCGCCTGCCTGGAGCCGAACGGGGCTGTCGAGGAGTGGCCCTTCGACCGCCACCGGGAGATATCCGTCTTCAAGGTCGGCGGCAAGATGTTCGCGCTCAGCGAGCTGGCCGCCACGCCGCTGTCGGTGAGCCTCAAGTGCGAGCCGGATCTGGCGGTGCAACTGCGCGCGACGTACCCGGAGATCGTCGGCGGATATCACCTGAACAAGCGCCACTGGAACACCGTCCGCCTCGACGGCGCCGTGCCCGAGCGCCTGGTGCTGGAGATGATCGAGGACTCGTACGACCTCGTGGTCGCCAAACTCCCCCGCACCCGCCGCCTGGCCCTGGACTGGCCGGGGGAACGCCACCGGCCGCCCGCGGGCGCGTAGCGCGCGGCCAGCGGGCGATCACCCCGCCGAGGCCCACGACGGGATCGCGACTATTGGCTCAGAATCTCGCCGCAAAATCAGCAACCAAGGCGGCAACGAGGATCCATAAGCATATTCGTCGCAGCCGGGCCGCTCTTCGTCGTTCGGTGACACAGTTCCAGCACATGCGTCTGCTGCCACCGCACCAATTGCAGGTGAGCGTTCCGCTACTGCGGCAACGCCCACAGCCTAACCTGATCTCGCCGTTGTCGAAGTAGCCTGTGCCCCGGCAGCTGCCGCACGCGACGTAGCCGAGATTGCATCCTGTGCAGCGTTCGAGAACGTGCTCGTGCAATGCCATCGGATCACTTCCCGGGGTGCCCGCCCTGATTCCCATATCTACCCTGGGAGTTCGCCGGGGGCTCTTCGGCGGCGGAGCGTGGGCGTGGCAAGACCTGGGAGTACGAGGGCCGGGCCGGGCTACGGGCGGGGGGAGCGGGCCAGCCAGCGGCCGGCGTCGTGGTGCACCTCGATCGGGCGGCCGAAGCACTCCGTCAGCCGCTCCCCCGTGAGCACCCGCACCGCCGGGCCCGCCGCCTCGACGCGGCCGTCGCGCAGCAGCAGCGCGTGGCTCGTCGTGGGCGGCAGCTCCTCCAGGTGGTGGGTGACCATGACGGTGGCCAGCCCGGGGCGGGTCTCGGCGAGGCGCTGCAGGGCGTCGACCAGGTCCTCGCGGGAGGGCAGGTCGAGCGCGTTGAACGGCTCGTCGAGCAGCAGCAGCCCAGGGTCCGGCATCAGCGCGCGGGCGATGAGCAGCCGGGCGCGCTGGCCGCCGGAGCAGACGCCGTACTCGCGGTCGGCGAGTTCCTTGCAGTCCAGCTCGGCCAGCAGCTCGTACGCGCGCTCGCGCGTGGCGGCGTCGTACCTACGCCACAGCGGCTGCACGGTGCCGCTGGCGCCGGTGAGCACGACGGTGTGCCCGGTGGCGTCCTGCGGCACCTTCTGGGCCGCCCAGACCAGGCCGATCGCGGCGCGCAGCTCCCGCATGTCGACCCGGCCGATGCGGTGGCCGAGCACGTCCACGGTGCCGGTCGTCGGGTGCGTCAGCGCGCCGAGCAGCCGCAGCACGGTGGTCTTGCCGGCGCCGTTGGGGCCGAGCAGCGCCCAGTGCTCCCCGGCCCGTACGGTCCAGTCGACGCCGTCGAGGATGACCTGTCCTGAGGTGTAGCGGCGGACGCCGACGGAGTGGAGCGCGGCGACGGCGCGGGGGCCGTCGCGGTGGTCGTGATCAGCCATGCCGGCCAGCATCGCAGCCGGTGGGGCGGCGGCGCGCCCCGTTTTGCGCGGTCGGTGTTCATCATGTCGCCGGTACGCTCCCCCGCCGCGCTGCTGGTCGCCACCACCGGCGACCCGTGCGTCGACCGGAACGTCGACCGCTTCCTGTTCGAGGGCAGGTTGCCGCGGTACGGGACGCGGTGCCGCTGACGGCTCCCCTCAGGGCGCTTCGGGCGCTTCGGGCGCTTCGGCGTTGAGGCGGCGGACCGCGCCGACCGCGTCGCCGAGGGTGAGGTGGTTCACGGCCACGATCGTCGGCAGCCGGCCGCGCAGCAGCCCGCACGTCCGGGCCCGGTCGACGATGACGTCGGCGTCGTTGACGGCCGCGGCCTCGGTGCGGGGGGCGCCCGAGCCGCGGGTGACGAAGTGGTTGAGGAGGAAGAGCCGCTTGCGGGGGTCGCTGCCGCCGCGGTGGGGTGCGCAGCGGAAGTCGGCGGCGCTGCCGGCGCGGTACGGGGTCTCTACGGCGTAGTCGTAGAAGTTGCGGTACCAGGGCGCGGGGCCGTCGGCCTCCTCGGCGAAGACCACGAGCCGTCGCCCGGAGCCGACCATCTCGCCGAGCGTGGGCCAGGGGGCGGCGGGGTCGGGGGCGGGCCGGTGCAGGTACGGGCCGAGGCCGGCGGCGCGGAAGGCGCGGGCGGTGTCGGCGGGGGCGACGGCGTCCTGCAGGATCAGGGTCACCACGTCCCGCGGGTGCGCCTCCAGCCAGCCGCGCAGCTCGCGCAGTTGCGCGGTGAGCGGGGTGGCGCCCATCCGGCACGGGCCGTGGCACAGCCACGTCCCGGGGCGCGGCCGGACGACGGAGTCCACGGCCCGTACGAGGGTGGCCCGCGCGGCGGCGTCGAGCCCGCCGGTGCCGGCGGGCGGGAGGAGCCGCTCGGCGGTCTCCCAGTAGTGGGTGTCGAGGAGGAGCGCGCGGGCGCCGCGGTCGAGTTGGCCGGTGAGGGAGATGTCCTGGTGGGCGCCGAGGAAGCCGTCGGGCACGGTGGCCATGGCGTTGTGCGCCCCGACCTGCACGACGCGGTCGTAGGGGCGGTCGCAGAGGTCGACGTCGCCGTTGCAGGCGAGGGCGGCCTCGGAGGGTACGCCGACGAGCACCCAGACCTGCGCGAGCGCGGCGACGGCAGCGGCGACGATGCCGGCCCGGCGGGCGGCCCGGCGGGCAGTCCGGCGGGCGGCCCGGCGAGGGCTGAGCGCCGGGGGCGGAGAGGCGGGGGTGCGGGCGGCGGCGGAGGCGGCGAGGGGCAGGGCGGCGGCGGTGAGGGCCAGGGTGAGCAGGGCCGCGGCCCAGGCCAGGGCCGCTTCGCGGTAGAGCCCGGTCACCACGTCCGTGAGCAGCGCCGACACGCTCGGCGGCAGGCCGTCCGGCACCAGGCCCGCGGACACCGGCAGCGTCGCCCACACCACCGTCCCCGCGGCGGCCGTCAGCGTCGCGGCGCCCGCGCACACCGCCGCGGCGGTACGCGCCCGGGGCCGCCCGCCCCGTCCGGCCGCGCGCAGCGCCAGCACCCCCGCACCGGCCGCGGCGGCGGCCACCCCGGCGACGGCCCACCAGGACGCGGACGCCGCGAGCACGGTCCGTACCACCGCACCCCCCTCCGGCACCCACCCCGGCAGCCCCGAAGCAACCCCGGCCCCCGCCCCGGCCCCGGCCCCGGCCACCAGCGGCGCCCGCGCCTCCCCCATCGCCTGCAACCCCCCGCCCCTACCGCCACCCCCGCCCCCGGCCACCGCCGGCCCCGCCGCATCCCCCGGCGCCACGAGCGGCGGACGCGCCCCCGCGCCGGAGGTCCCGCCCGCGGCCAACGGCGCCCCCGGCTGCCCCGCCGCATCCCCCCGCACCACCAACGGCGGGCGCACCTCCGCCCCCGGGCCCCCACCCACGACCAACGGCGGGCGCGCCACCGACGGCGGACGCAGCTCCGCCGCCGCCCCTTGGACCCCGCCCGCCGGCGGCGGCCCGGGATCCGTCCCTCCGGCCCCCGGCAACACCCCGTCCAGCGCCGTCATGATGCGCCGCGCCGCGCCCGGCGGCCACGTGTCGTGGACGAACCCCGCGACCGCGCTCCGCAGCGCCGACGCCGGCGGGGGCGCGGGCGCCGGCGCAGGCGCCGGCGGGTCGGCGTAGGTGCGGAGGCGGGTGATGAGGTGGGTGAGGCCGCGGGCCGCCGCGGGGTCCGCGTCAGCGCGCAGGGCGCGCAGCTGGTCGCTGCCCGCCTGCGTCGCGCTCTCCGTGACCGGGCCGCGCCAGGCGGCGGTCAGACCGTGCGCCGGCCGGCCGGTGCCCGTCAGCGCGGCGACCAGGGCCCGCGCCTGCCGGTCCGCCGCCTGCTCCAGCGCGGGCCGCGGCACCAGCAGCGGCAGGTTCTCGACGACCGCGTCGCTGCCCAGCGGGACGCCCAGCGCGCCCGTACGCAGCGCCCGGCGGACCGCGGGGTCCGCCAGCACCTCGTCGTAGACGCGCTGGTAGCCGTCGGCCTCGCGCACCGCGCCGGTGTAGTACGCCGGGTCGGCCACCGTGGACCGGCACAGCAGCAGCACCGTCAGCGCGCTCAGCAGCGCGGCGGCGACCACCGTCCAGACCCGCCGCGCCCCTGACATGCCCTCAGCCTCGGCGGCTCACGGGCCGCGGGCCAGCGCAGCGCGGCCGAAAGAGCGAGCGGAAAAGCCGGTTGCACCCGCACGTACGACGCCCGACAATCACGCGGTGCCCGATCCCGTACGCGTACGACCCGCAGAGCCCGCGGAGCTTCCCACGCTCCTCGCGCTGCCCGACGACCCCACCGGCGAAGCCGTCCCGGACCGCGCCGAGCGCAACGACGGCACCGCCGCCTACCTCTCCGGCCTCCTGGCGAAGAAGTGCACCCGCCCGGACTGGTGCTTCCTGGCGGGGCAGGACGGCGCCCCGCCCCGCGGCAGCGTCGTGCTGTGGAGCCTGCCGGAGCAGCCCGCGCCCGACGCCGTCGTGCTCGTCGAGGCGCCCTGGGACGACGCCGACGAGGGCCGTTCCGTCGCGCTGCCGCTGCTGGAGCACGCCTGCGCCGAGGCCCGTGCCCGGGGCGCCGACGAGCTGCTGTACGTGATCGACGCTCCCGTGCAGCCGCCTCAGTACCAGTACCACCCGGCCGCCCGCGAGCGGGTCTTCGCCGACGCCGGCTTCGCGCTCGTCCGCGCCGGCCGCCGCTTCCGCTGGCTCGCCGGACAGGAGGTGCCGCCGGAGGATCCGCGGCTGACGTTCCGGGGGCTGCCCGAGCTGGGCGAGGAGCCGTTCGTCGCGCTGCTGACCCGGCTGCTCGCCGACACCGCGGACCAGTGGCTGGCCGCCGACGTCGCCGAGTACGGCCTGCGCGGCGCCGCCGAGAAGCTGTTCGCCGATTCCCGGGAGCTGGAGCACGACCCCGCGTGGTACGAGATCGGCTTCACCGGCGACGGCGCCCCCGCGGCGGTCAGCCTGCCGGCCGTCAGCCCCGCCTTTCCGGTCATCGGCTTCGTCGGCGTCGACCCGGCCCACCGCGGGCAGGGCTTCAGCGCCTCGGTCGTCGCCCGCGGCACCCGGATCCTCGCCGCGCACGGCGCGACCGAGATCCGCGGCGACTGCGACGCCGGGAACGCCGCCATGGCCAGGGGCTTCGAGCGCGGCGGCTACGTCACCTTCGCCGACCGCCGCGAGCTGATCCGCAAGCTGTGAGCGACTGCGGCCCCGGCCCCGGCGCGCAGCCCGGGGCCGGGGCCGGCGAGCAGCACCCGTGTCACCGCCGCCGGCCGGCAGAGGTGGTGCTAGCTACACCCCGAGCAGGGGGTACGGACCCGTGCCCCCGTCCCCGCCGCACGGCAGACTGTGACGTGCCGCCCGGGCAAACGGACGCCGGGCGGGCAGGGACGGACCCGGGAACGGGACCGGGGCAGGGACAGAGGGGAACACGGAGATGATCATCCGGAACTGGGCGCTCGCCGGCGTACGGGCGCTGGCGCTGACGGTGCTGTGCACCGCGGCCTCGATCACGCTCTTCGTGCTCACCTTGGTCTCCGTCGTGCTCATCCCGGTGCTCGGCATCGGCCTGGTCACCACGCCCTGGGTGCTGGAGGGCGTGCGCCTGCAGGCCAACCTGCGCCGGTTGCTCGCCGCGCAGTGGTCGGACGTCCGCATCGCCGCCACGTACCGCCCCTGGC
Organism: Streptomyces sp. CNX435; assembly: GCF_059570575.1. Lineage (NCBI taxonomy): Bacteria > Bacillati > Actinomycetota > Actinomycetes > Kitasatosporales > Streptomycetaceae > Streptomyces > Streptomyces sp. CNX435. The sequence goes on from NZ_JCANTA010000008.1 coordinate 166,915, forward strand.
CCCCGGACCTGCGCCCCGGGCTCGTCGGCCAGGCGCAGCGCACCCGCCACATGCTCACCGACCCGGCGACCTGGCGCGACGTGCGCTGGCTGTTCACCGACATGATCGCGGGCTCGGTGCTCGCCATCGTGACCGTCGCGCTGACCTTCTACCCCCTGGAGGGGTACGTCATCGCGGCCGGCGTCTGGGACCCCATGACCAGCGGCGGCGACAACACCTACTGGTACGGCTTCGTCCCCGTGTCCTCGCAGAGCACCGCGCTCATGGCCGCCGGCCTCGGCACCGTGCTGCTCGTCGTCGGGCTCTTCACCACCCACCGCCTGCTGGGGCTGCACTTCCAGATGACGAAGGGCGTGCTGGCCCCGCGCGAGGTCGAGCTGGCCGAGCGGGTGGCGCGGCTGACCGAGACCCGCTCGGACGCCGTCGACAACTCCGCCGCCGAACTGCGCCGCATCGAGCGGGACCTGCACGACGGCGCGCAGGCCAGGCTGGTCGCGATGGGCATGAGCCTGGGGACCATCGAGGCGCTCATCGAGAAGGACCCGACCAAGGCGAAGGAGCTGGTGTCGAGGGCGCGCGGGGAGTCCGCCGAGGCGCTGACGGAGCTGCGCGACCTGGTACGCGGCATCCACCCGCCGGTGCTCGCGGAGCGCGGGCTTGCGGACGCGGTACGGGCGCTGGCGCTGCGCATGCCGGTGCCGATCGAGGTGGACATCGACCTGGGCACGCCGCCCGGGCGGGCCGCGGAGCCGGTGGAGTCGGCGGCGTACTTCGCGGTCAGCGAGGTGCTGACGAACGCCATCAAGCACGCGGAGGCGCAGCGCATGTGGCTGGACATGGGCCACCGCGACGGCATGCTGCGGATCGCGATCACGGACGACGGCCGCGGGGGCGCCGCGCTGGACAAGGGCTCCGGGCTCGCCGGGGTGGAGCGCAGGCTGGGTACATTCGACGGCGTACTGGCCGTCAACAGCCCGGTGGGCGGCCCCACGATGGTGACCCTGGAGATTCCGTGCGCGCTGTCATCGCCGAAGACCTCTTCCTTCTGAGGGACGGTCTCGTCCGCATGCTCGAAGCGTATGACTTCGAGATCCTGGCCGCGGTGGACAACGGCCCGGAGCTGGCGCGGGCCCTGGACGAGCTGGAGCCGGACGTCGCGGTGGTCGACGTCCGGCTGCCGCCGTCGTTCTCGGACGAGGGCCTGCAGTGCGCGCTCCAGGCGCGGGCGAAGCGGCCGGGGCTGCCGGTGCTGGTGCTCTCGCAGCACGTGGAGCAGCTGTACGCGCGCGAGCTGCTGGCCGACGAGCGCGGCGGGGTGGGCTATCTGCTCAAGGACCGGGTGTTCGACGCCGACCAGTTCATCGACGCGGTGCGGCGGGTGGCGGGCGGCGGTACGGCCATGGACCCGCAGGTCATCTCCCAGCTGCTGAGCCGGCGGGCGGCGCAGGACCAGCCGGTGAACACCCTGACCCCGCGGGAGCGCGAGGTGATGGAGCTGATGGCGCAGGGCCGGTCCAACGCGGCGATCGCGGAGCGGCTGGTGGTGACCGAGCGGGCGGTCGCCAAGCACACGTCGAACATCTTCGGCAAGCTGGGGCTGCCGCCGTCGGACGACGACAACCGCCGGGTGCTGGCGGTGCTGGCGTACCTGGACCACGGCTGACGGGCGGGTCCGGCGGCTGCCGGGCGGGGCCGGCGGCTGACGGGCGCGGGTCGCTTTTCGCCCGTTTCCCTCCGTTGCCCCCTCCCCCGGCGCGTGGCTACCGTCCGCGGATGACGGAGATGACGCGACGCACGGTTCTGGGTACGGCGGGCGCGCTCGGCGTCGGCGGGGCAAGCGTCGGCGGGCCGGCGCACGCCCGTAGCGTGACGGCCGGAGGCGGCACGGCGGCCGACGGGAGGTTCGAGGTGGAGGCGGCCCGGGAGGCGCTGGAGCGGCTGCTGCCCGACCACGCCGGGCAGTTCGCGCTCACCGCCCTCGACGGCGCCGAGCGGTTCACCGTACGCGGCGGGGCCGGCCGGATCGAGGTCGGCGGCACCAGCCCCGCGGTGCTCCTCACCGGCGTGCACTGGTACCTGAAGTACACCTGCCGCGCCGTCGTCTCCTGGTCCGGCAGCCAGACCCGGCTGCCCGCCACGCTCCCCGCGCCCGCCGCCCCCGTGGAGCGCCGCGCCACCGTCTCGGCCCGCTTCGCGCTCAACGACACGCACGACGGCTACACCGGCCCGTACCACGACTGGCCGCGCTGGGAGCGGTTCCTCGACGTGCTCGCCCTGCACGGCTGCAACCAGGTGCTGGTCACCCCCGGCACCGAAGCCGTCTACCACCGGCTGCTGACGGAGTTCGGCTACTCCGACGCCGAGGCCCGCGCCTGGCTGCCCGCCCCCAGCCACCAGCCCTGGTGGCTGCTGCAGAACATGAGCGGCTACGGCGGCCCCGTGAGTCCCGCGCTGCTGGCCGAGCGCACCGAACTCGGCCGCCGCATCGTCGGCCGCATGCGCGAGCTGGGCATGTCCCCCGTCCTGCCCGGCTACTTCGGCACCGTCCCCGGCGGCTTCACCGACCGCCACCCCCTCGGCCGCACCATCCCCCAGGGCACCTGGGCGGGCCTGCCCCGCCCCGACTGGCTGGACCCGCGCACCGAGGTCTTCCGCGACGTCGCCGCCGCGTTCTACCGCCACCAGGAAGAGCTGTTCGGGCCCGTGGCGCACCTGAAGATGGACCTGCTGCACGAGGGCGGCGACCCCGGCGACGTCCCCGTGCCGGAGGCCGCGCGCGCCGTCGAGACCGCGCTGCAGACCGCCCGCCCCGGCGCGACGTGGGTCATCCTCGGCTGGCAGGAGAACCCGCGGCGCGACCTGCTCGACGGCCTCGCGCACCCCGAGCGGATGCTCGTCGTCGACGGCCTGTCCGACCTGGAGCGGGTCACGGACCGCGAGGCGGACTGGGGCGGCGTGCCCTACGCGTTCGGCACCATCCCCAACTTCGGCGGGCGAACGACAATCGGCGCCAAGACCCACATGTGGGCGGAGCGCTTCGCCGCCTGGCGGGACAAGCCGGGCAGCGCCTGCGCCGGCACCGCGTACATGCCGGAGGCCGCCGAGCGCGACCCGGCGGCGCTGGAGCTGTTCAGCGAGCTGGCGTGGCGCGCGGAGCCGGTGGACCGGAAGGCGTGGTTCGACGAGTACGCCGCGGTGCGCTACGGCGGCGAGGACGCGGCCGCGCGCGCGGCGTTCGCGGCGCTGCGCGAGACGGCGTACGCGATCTCCAGCGCCGACGGCCGCCCGCACGACTCGCTCTTCGCCGCCCGCCCGTCGCTGGACGCCCGCTCCGGCGCGTACTACGCGACCAAGACCCCGGCCTTCGACCTCGCCGAGTTCGACAAGGCGTTCGGCGCGCTGCTGGCCGTCGCCCCGGCGCTGCGCGCCTCCGACGCGTACCGCCACGACCTCGTCGACCTCGCCCGGCAGGCCCTCGCCAGCCGCTCGCGGGTGCTGCTGCCGCAGCTGAAGGGGGCGTACGAGGGCAAGGACGCGGCGACGTTCCGCGCGCTGTCCGATCTGTGGCTGAAGCTGATGGCGCTCAGCGACGAGACCACCGGCGCGCACCGCGCGTTCCTCCTCGGCCCGTGGCTCGCCGACGCCCGCCGGACGGCCGCCGACGACGCGGAGGCCGCGCTGCTGGAGCGCACCGCGCGGGTGCTCGTCACCACCTGGGCCGACCGCGCCACCGCCGACGGCGGGCACCTCGCGGACTACGCGAACCGCGACTGGTCCGGGCTGATCCGCGATTTCCACGCGCCGCGCTGGCGCGCGTACCTGGAGGAGCTTGAGGACGCGCTGGCGGCGGGGCGCGAGCCGGAGCCCTTCGACTGGTACGCGGTCGAGGAGCCCTGGACGCGGCAGCGCAACAGCTACCCCGAGCGCCCCTCCGGCGACGCGCACGCCGTCGCGAGCCGCGTCCACGACGTGCTGGCCACCGCCCCGTACCAGGGCGAAGTGACCGCCGTCGCCGATCCCCCCGTGCTGGCGCCCGGCGGGACGGGGCTGCTGACGGCCGGGTTCCACAACATGTGCGGGTTGGCGGCGACGGGCCCGGTGGAGCTGGAGCTGACCGGACTCGACGCCGCGCCGCCGGGTGTGCAGACGCTGCCGCCGGTGCCGGCGGCGGGGCGGGCGGAGTTCGCGTGGGAGGTACGCGCCCCGGCGGGGCCGCCCGCGGCGCCGCTGACGCCGCTGGCGTACGAGCTGCACACGGCGTACGGGATGGCGGGGCAGGAGCCGGTGACGGCGCACACGCCGGGGACGCTGTTCGTCGCCGGGCCGCTGGACGACAGCGTCGCCACGGTGACGACGAACGCGGCCGTCTTCGGGCAGCTCGGCGACCGCTGGGCCGTCGACGGGGGCGGGGCGGACATGTGGAAGGGCACCGCCGAGTTCGGCGCGGTCTTCCGGCCGGGGGCGCTGGCCTCCGGCGGCTCGGTGACGCTGACCGTCGACGCGCAGGCGCCGACCGGGCCGTGGGCGCGGGCCGGCATCGTCGCCCGCAACGAGCTGCGGACGGCGGGCGCGGGCGGGTTCCTCAACCTGGCGGTGACGCCGGCGAACGGCGTGGTGCTGTCGTACGACTCGAACGGCGACGGGACGCTGGACACGTACCGCCGCGTCACGGGCGTCGCGGCGCCGGTCACGCTGCGGCTGACGCGGGCGGGCGGGGAGTTCACGGGCGCGTTCTCGACGGACGGCGGGGCGACGTGGCGGACGGTGGCGACGGTCGCGGTGCCGGGGGTGGCGGCGGCGCAGGACGCGGGGCTGTTCATGTCGGCGGCGGCGGGGGTGCGGGGGACGGTGGAGTTCAGCGGGTAGACGAGCGGGTGAGGTGGGCCGTCCGCGTGGCCCCTCCGGGGCGGGGTGACCATCTGAGGATTCACTCGTTCTACCCAGCGTGGAGCAGCAGGCCGTCACCGCCCCGGGGGCTGCGGAGCCGACACCGCCCGCGGACACCGTCTCGTCACCCGTCGACGTCGAACAGGCCGAGGCCGCCGTCGTCGAGCACTACGCGCATCTGACGCGGCTCGCGTATCTGCTGCTGCCTGCCGGGGAGAGCCGCGGCAAGCGGGTGCTGGCGGCACACGGCCTGGTCCAGCGCGCGCTGCCCCGCGGACGTACGGCACCGGGCGCGCCGAAGGCGCCGGCGCAGGGCGGGGTGCGGGGCGGCGGAGCGCCGCCGGGCGCGGTGCCCGGCCCGCGGGCGGACGCCGGCGGAGTACCGCTGCGCACGGGCACCGAGCGCGCGGGCGGCGGGAGCCGCTCCGAGGGCTTCGCCGGTACGGGTGAGGACGTGGACCGGAGCGGCGGGCCGTACGGGTCGGAGGGCGGGCTTGGCGGGGGTGCGACGTGGCGGCCGGAGGAGGACGTCGCAGACGCCTCGTGGTGGCCGGCGGGGGACGCCGAGGCCGGCTACGCGTACGTGCGGCTGCGGATCGTACGGGCCGCGCTCGCCGCGGCGCGGCCTCGCGGGCCGCTGGGGCTGCCGCGGCCCGGCGGGCTGCCGAGCCCGCTGCCGCGGCTCTGGGGCCTGCGGCTCCACCCGTGCCCGGGCGGCCCCGACGAGCTGGCCCTCGACCGCGCCCTCGCGGCGCTCGACGCGCCGGCCCGCGCCGCGTACGTGCTGCGCGGCCTCGAAGCGCTGCCCGACCCCGCCGTGCGCCGGATCCTCGCGGCGGCCGGTGCCGCGGACCCCGGGGCCGCGCTCGCCGCCGCCGGCCGCGTCGCCGAGCCGCCCGGCAGCGCGGAGCGGCGGCTGCTGCTCTCCCCCGAGTTCGACCCCTGTTCGCTGCAGGCCCGCCCCACCGACCTGCTACGGCGCCGCCAGCACACCCGCGCCGCGCTCGCCGCCGCCGCGGCCCTCGCCGCTGTCGCCGCGCTGCTCGGCGTCCCCGGCACCGGCGGCGGTGCGGACGGCGCGGACGGCGCGGACGGCGCGGCGGCGCCCCCGTACGCCCGCAACGCCTTCGCCGAGCAGGCCCTCGACCCGGCGCGGCTCGCCGTCGCCGGGCGCGACGACTGGCGGCGCGCCGGCCGCGCCGACTTCGCCGTCTGGCCCGCCCGCGGCGCCCGTACGGGCGACGCCGCGCTGCTGCGCCGGGCGCTGGCCGTCTGGGCCCGGCCCGGTGAGTCCGTACGTGTCTCCGCAACGCCCGGCACCACCGCCGGGCCGCCCGCGGGACCGCCGCGGCTGCTGTACGCGGGGGACGTCGACCGGGCGACCGTCGTCCTCCTCCACGACGGCCTGCGGCTGGTGCGGTACGCGGAGATGCGGGGCGAACCGGATGCCGCGGTGCTGGACTTCGCCCGCGCCGACGCCGCCGACGCGGCGAGCGCGCTGGCCGTCGTCGTCGGCAGGTCCGACGGCAACGTCCGCTATCTGACCGCCCCCTGGGTCTCCGGCGTCTCGCTGCGCGAGCTGCTGGACCCGGCGGCGGAACCGCGGCGGGTCGGCCGCGACCCGGACGGCGTGACCGACCCGGTGCCGAGTCCCCCGCTCCCGACCACCGCCCCCGCGGAGAGCGGCGAACCCGGGACCCCGGACGGCGCGACCCGCGATGACCAGACGGACGCCGGCGACGCCGACGACGCCGGCGAGGCCACGGGCCCGGCGGCTCCCGACGAGGGGACGGAGGGCAAGCGGGCGCAGGGCGGGAGGAGCGAGGGGGCGCAGGGCGGGAGGAGCGAGGGCAAGCGGGCGCAGGGCACGAGGGCCCACGGGGCCAGGGCCGACGGCGCCCGGGCGACCGACGCCCCCGCCGAGAGTCCCGGAGCGCAAGCCCTTGCTCCCCTTGCTCCCCTTGCTCCCCGGACCTCCGCCACCGGCACGCCCGGAGCGCAAGCCCCCGGCGCCCAAGCCCTCGCCGCCGAGGCCGGCGCCCGGACACCCGGCGCCCAGGCCCCCGGCACCAAGACACCCGGCCCGAAAACGCCCACCCCCCGCCGGTCCTGCACCACCTGGCCCGCCCTGGAGCTGCGCAGCCGGCCCTCCGCCGGCGCCGGCGCCCCCGCGCAGCTGACCACCGACCTCGGCGAGCTGGTGCCCGCCCGGCTGACGTACGGCTCCCCCGCCGCCGCCACCGACGTCGCCGGCACCGCCGCCCGCGACCGCTGGGCCCGCACCGCGTGCCACCTCGCCGCGCTCCGCGCCCACGGCGTACGGACGGTGAACTCCTGGACGTTCGCCGGCCAGCCGCTGCCCGAGGCCGGCGGCACGGCCGCCTGGGTGTGCACCCGCGCCGACACCTGGCGCGGCACGGGCGGGGTGGCCCTGGCCCAGTTCCAGCCCCCGATGACCGACCCGCGGCAGCAGGGCGCGGTGGTGTCCCGCGCGCAGGACACCACCGCGTGCGGGGTGCGGGCGCCGCACGCGCTGGCGGGGGTGCTGTGGAAGGCGCGCTCCGGCAGCTGGTACGTGCTGGCGGCGGGCAGCCGCGACGTCACCTCGGTCACCGCCTCCGGCGGTGTCAGCCGCGCGGCGGAAGGCCGGTTCCTGGCCGCGGCGGCGGAACGGGGCGCCCGGGCGGAGCTGAGCGCGACGCTGACGGACGGCTCGACGCTGCACCCGCCCTCGTCGTAGCGGCCGGCCGCGGGATCGCGTCCCGCGAGGTGGTGCAGCCGGTTGTGGGGCTACGACTCCGCAGGCGGCAGCACCGGCGTCTGGTCATCGCCCGACCACACAGTGAGCCCGCACCGGGCGCGGCGACGGCGCGCGGCGCCGGACAGCCGTACCCACGGATGCGCATCGCCCTGCGCCACGCCGCGGGAGGTCGCGTCCCGCGAGGTGGTGTCAGCGATTACGAGCTTCGCCCTCCGGTGCCTGGCTCGCGGTGACCTCTCCCTGGGCACCGCACGCGAAATGGCCCGGTCAGGCGCCGGGAGGGAGTGCCCCGGCCGGTCGAAGCACCGGCGTGACCTGCACGTTCCGGTCCATTGACCGGCTACACCACCCGGCGGGACGCCATCCCGCGGGACACGACCGGCCGCGGCCGGCGGCCGGCGCCCGTCGGCCGCACCCCGGCGCGGCAACGGCGCCGTACCCGCCGTCGCAGCCGACGGGCGCGCACCCGAACACCCACCCGACGGCGTACGGGGCACACCTGCCCGCACCAGGTCAAGGCCCCGCCCGCCGCCACCGCACACCCACCACCCACCGCCCCCGTTCTCCGCCGCCGGACAACCGCCCGCCCCCGGCACCCGCGCACCCGCGCAACCCGCCGCCCGCGCCGGAGGCGCCGCGCGGGGTGCGAAACCCCCGTGAAACTCCGTAGCGTGATACTGAGGGCTCGCGCCCGCCACCGAGTCACCTGCGAGGATGTGGACCATGGAGAAGCAGCAGGAGTTCGTGCTCAGGACCCTGGAGGAGCGCGACATCCGGTTCGTGCGGCTGTGGTTCACCGACGTGCTGGGCTTCCTGAAGTCCGTCGCCGTCGCCCCCGCGGAGCTTGAGCAGGCGTTCGACGAGGGCATCGGCTTCGACGGCTCGGCGATCGAGGGCTTCGCCCGGGTGCACGAGTCGGACATGCTCGCCAAGCCCGACCCCGGCACCTTCCAGGTGCTGCCCTGGCGCGCGGAGATCCCCGGCACCGCCCGGATGTTCTGCGACATCCTCATGCCGGGCGGCTCCCCGTCGTTCGCCGATCCGCGGTACGTGCTGAAGCGCATCCTCGCCAAGACCTCCGACCTGGGCTTCACGTTCTACACCCACCCGGAGATCGAGTTCTTCCTCCTGGACGAGAAGCCGGTCGACGGCAGCCGGCCGGTGCCCGCGGACAACTCGGGCTACTTCGACCACACCCCGCAGAACGTCGGCATGGACTTCCGCCGGCAGGCGATCACGATGCTGGAGTCGATGGGCATCTCGGTGGAGTTCTCGCACCACGAGGGCGCGCCGGGCCAGCAGGAGATCGACCTGCGCTACGCGGACGCGCTGACCACCGCGGACAACATCATGACGTTCCGGCTGATCATGAAGCAGGTGGCGCTGGAACAGGGCGTGCAGGCGACGTTCATGCCGAAGCCGTTCTCCGAGTACCCGGGCTCCGGGATGCACACGCACCTGTCGCTCTTCGAGGGCGACCGCAACGCCTTCCACGAGTCGGGCTCGGAGTTCCAGCTGTCGAAGGTGGGCCGCTCCTTCATCGCCGGGCTGCTGCGGCACGCCGCGGAGGTGTCCGCGGTGACGAACCAGTGGGTCAACTCGTACAAGCGCATCTGGGGCGGCTCCCAGCGCACCGCGGGCGCGGGCGGGGAGGCGCCGTCGTACATCTGCTGGGGCCACAACAACCGCTCCGCGCTCGTCCGCGTCCCGCTCTACAAGCCGGGCAAGACGGGCTCCACCCGCATCGAGGTCCGCTCCCTCGACTCCGGCTGCAACCCCTACCTGGCGTACGCGATGCTCCTGGCCGCCGGCCTCAAGGGCATCGAGGAGGGCTACGAGCTGCCGCCGGGCGCCGAGGACGACGTGTGGGCGCTGACGGACTCGGAGCGCCGCGCGATGGGCATCGAGCCGCTGCCGCAGAACCTCGGCGAGGCGATCGGGCTGATGGAGCGCAGCGAGATCTGCGCGGAGACGCTCGGCGAGCACGTCTTCGACTTCTTCCTGCGCAACAAGAAGCAGGAGTGGGAGGAGTACCGGTCGGAGGTCACCGCCTTCGAGCTGCGCAAGAACCTCCCGGTGCTGTAGGCGGCAGGTCTGCACGCACTGCGCGGCGTACGGGCGCGGTGCCGTCGGCCTCCGCGGCCGTAAGCTCGTAGCGGCGGTGATCACGGGACGGGAGGCGGTGCGCGCGATGGCGGTTCCGGAGGGGCGCAGGAGCAGCGCGTTCACCCGGCTGCTGCGGTACGGCTTCGCCGAGCCCGCCGACGCCGGGCGGCTGCTGGGGTCCCCGGTGCTCGACGGCGTACGGGACGATCCCGTGCTGCTCGACGCGCTGGGCGGCACCGCCGACCCGGACCGGGCGCTGCTCGGGCTGGTGCGGCTCGCGGAGGCGCTGGCGCCGGAGCGGCGGCAGGCGCTCCTCGACACGCTGGTGGCCGCCAAGCCGCTGCGCGACCGGCTGCTGGGGGTGCTCGGCGCCTCCGCGGCGCTGGGAGACCACCTGGCCCGGCACCCCGGCGACTGGGAGTCGCTGGTCACGTACGAGGCGGCCGATCTGCACCCGACGACCGCGGAGTTCGAGCGGGCGCTCGCCGAGGGCGTGTGGGGGGCGCGGGGCGCGGCGCTGCCGCGGGCCGACGCGCTGCGGGTCGCGTACCGGCGGGCGCTGCTGGGGATCGCCGCCCGCGACGTGTGCGGGACGACGGACGTCGTGCAGGCCGCCGCGGAGCTGGCCGACCTGGCGACGGCGACGCTGCGCGCGGCGCTGGAGATCGCCTCCGAGGAGCAGCCCGAGGACGCCGCCGTGTGCCGGCTGGCGGTGATCGGGATGGGCAAGTGCGGCGGGCGGGAGCTGAACTACGTCTCGGACGTCGACGTCATCTTCGTCGCCGAGCCGCGCGCCGAAGGACCGGGCCACGGCCACGGCCACGGCGACGGCCACGGCGACGAGCGCGCCGCGCTGCAGGCCGCGACCCGGCTCGCGGCCCGCCTCATGCGCGTCTGCTCCGACACCACCGCCGAAGGCACCATCTGGCCGGTCGATGCCAACCTCCGCCCCGAGGGCCGCAACGGCCCGCTCGTCCGCACCCTCTCCTCGCACCTCGCGTACTACCAGCGCTGGGCCAAGACCTGGGAGTTCCAGGCGCTGCTGAAGGCCCGCCCGGTCGCGGGCGACCCGGAGCTGGGCGCGGCGTACGCGGACGCCATCGCGCCGATGGTGTGGCAGGCGGCGGAGCGCGAGAACTTCGTGCCGGACGTGCAGCAGATGCGCCGCCGGGTGGTGGCGAACATCCCCGCGGCGCAGCTGGACCGGGAGCTGAAGCTGGGCCCCGGCGGGCTGCGGGACGTGGAGTTCGCGGTGCAGCTGCTGCAGCTCGTACACGGCCGCGCCGACGCCTCGCTGCGCAGCGGCACGACCCTCGACGCGCTGGCCGCGCTCGCCGCCGGCGGGTACGTCGGCCGCGCCGACGCCGCCGCGCTGGACGCCGCGTACCGCTTCCTGCGCTCGCTGGAGCACCGCATCCAGCTGCAGAAGCTGCGCCGTACGCACCTGGTGCCGGAGGGCGAGAGCGAGCTGCGCGCGCTCGGCCGCTCGCTGGCGCGGCTGCTGCCCGGCCAGGACCGCGGCGACCCCGTCGCGCAGCTGCGCAAGGCGTGGCGGCGGCACGCCTTCGAAGTGCGGCGGCTGCACGAGAAGCTGTTCTACCGGCCGCTGCTCAACGTCGTCGCCCGGCTCGGGCCCGGGGAGGTGCGGCTGACGCCGGACGCTGCCCGGGAGCGGCTGGTGGCCCTGGGGTACGCGGACCCGGCGGCGGCGCTGCGCCATCTGGAGGCGCTGACGGCGGGGATGAGCCGGAAGGCGGCGATCCAACGGACGCTGCTGCCGGTGCTGCTGGGCTGGTTCGGCGACTCGGCCGACCCGGACGCGGGGCTGCTCAACTTCCGCAAGGTATCGGACGCGCTGGGCAGCACACCGTGGTATCTGCGGCTGCTGCGCGATGAGGGCGCGGCGGCGGAGAACCTGGCGCGGGTGCTGTCCGCGGGCCGGCTGGCGCCGGACCTGCTGCTGCGCGCGCCGGAGGCGGTGGCGCTGCTCGGCGACGAGCAGGGGCTGCGGCCGCGCAGCCGGGCGCATCTGGAGCAGGAGACCCTGGCGGCCGTGGGGCGGCACACGGCCCCGGAGGCGGCGGTGGCGGCGGCCCGCGGGGTACGGCGGCGGGAGCTGTTCCGTACCGCGGCGGCGGACCTCATCGACGCGTACGGCGCGCACGCGGTGCCCGGCGAGGAGGACGCCGGCGCCGAGGACGCGGGGACGGGCGGCGACGACCGGGACGACGGGGACGGGGACGGCCACGCCCGTATCGCCGCCGCCGTGGACCGCACCGGCGACGCCCTCAGCGACCTCAACGCCGCCACCGTCGCCGGCGCCCTGCGCGCCGCGACCGCCGCCCGCTGGGGCGACACGCTGCCGACGCGGTTCGCGGTCATCGGCATGGGCCGCTTCGGCGGTCACGAGCTGGGCTACGGCTCGGACGCCGACGTGCTCTTCGTCCACGAGCCGCGCGACGGCGTCTCCGACGAGGAGGCGGGCGCGGCGGCGTTCGCCGTCGCCAACGAGCTGCGCCGGCTGCTGCAGCTGCCCAGCGCCGACCCGCCGCTGCTGGTCGACGCCGACCTGCGGCCGGAGGGCAAGTCGGGCCCGCTGGTGCGCACGCTCGCGTCGTACGCGGCGTACTACCGGCGCTGGTCGCTGACGTGGGAGAGCCACGCGCTGCTGCGTGCCGAGCCGGTCGCGGGCGACGCGGCGCTGGGGGCGCGGTTCATGGAGCTGATCGACCCGCTGCGCTACCCGGAGGGCGGGCTCGACGAGGACGCCGTACGCGAGATACGGCGGCTGAAGGCACGGATGGAGGCGGAGCGGCTGCCGCGCGGCGCGGACCCGGCGCTGCACGCGAAGCTGGGGCGCGGCGGTCTCGCGGACGTGGAGTGGACGGTGCAGCTGCTGCAGCTGCAGCACGCGCGCGCGGTGCCGGCGCTGCGTACGACCCGCACCCGCGCGGCGCTGGCCGCGGCGCGGGCGGCGGGGCTGCTGGACGCGGAGGACGCGCGGACACTGGACGACGCCTGGCTGCTGGCGACGCGGCTGCGCAACGCGGTCATGCTGGTACGCGGCCGGCCCGGCGACACCTTCCCCGCCGCCGAGCGCGAACTGGGGGCGGTGGCACGCTACTTCGGCTACGGCCCGGGGCAGTCCGGCGAGCTGCCGGAGGAGTACCGGCGGACGACGCGGCGGGCGCGCGCGGTGGTGGAGCGGCTCTTCTACGGCGACTGAGGCCCCGCACCCCGCAGGACGCCGCCGCACGCCGCGGGCCGGTTCCGCCGAAGGGGGACGGTTCGGCGGGCCGTTCGTAGCATCGCGCCCTGCTCTTGCGATTTGCCCTTTTTCTTTCTGCGGCCCGCTGGTAGACCGGCCGCACGGACCGGGCGGCAGGAGCAGGGTGGTGACACGGGATGCGTACGGCGATCGCCTCCGCGGCGCTGACCGCCGGCCTGCTGGCGTCCCTCGCGCCCGCGCCGCCGCCGGCGCCCGACGCGCGCCCGGCCGGCGAGCCGTCGTCGCCGGTCCGCATCGTGCTGGACAGCCGGGCCGCGGAGGACGGTGGCACGACGTACGCGATCACGGTGCGCAACACCTCCGGGGCGAACGCCCCGCACGGCCTGGTCACCCAGCTCCTCCCCGACACGCTGGGCTACGTCTCCGCGAGCCCGCGGGCCAGGACGACCGGACGCCAGGTGACGTGGCGGATCGCGCTGCCGGCGGGCAGCAGCCGGGTGTTGACGGTGACCGCCGCGCCCGACCGGACCGAGGAAGACGGCGCGCGCGGCCGGGAGCACGACGGCCCGGAGCGGCGTGCCGCCGACGCGGCCGACGCCGCCGACGGCGTACGGGCCGCCGCGCGGCGCACCGACGCCAAGGGCGACGGCCCCGCCTCCGCCACCACGGTCTGCTTCCAGGACGGCGCCCGCGGCCAGTGGCTCACCTGCACCAGCGCCGGGGACGAATGGACCCCGGAGCCCTGGATCTCCTCGAACAAGGTCTACGCGGCCGTCAGCGCCGCCGCCGCGCTCCTCGTCGGCACGGTGGGGATCGTGGTAGTGCGCCGCCGCCGGGCCCGGGACTCGGACGACGACCCGACGCGCTGAGCCGCCGGGTGCGCCGAGGGGCACCGGGGCGCCGGCCGGCGCTGGGCGCTAGGTCGACGCCACGTTCTGCGGCAGCCGGTACGCGATCGTCCCGTACCAGGCGAACGAGACGGCGAAGCCGAAGCCGAGGCAGATGATGCCGCCGACCGCGTCCATCCAGAAGTGGTTCGCCGTCGCCATGATGACCACCAGCGTCAGACACGGGTAGAGCACGCCCAGCAGCTTCACCCACAGGGGCTTCGCCAGCACGGCGATGGTGATGCCCGCCCACACGGACCAGCCGACGTGCATCGAGGGCATCGCCGCGTACTGGTTCGAGACGTTGGCGAGGTTGCCCGACGACGTCGAGCCCAGGGTCTCGTGCACCCGCACGGTGTCGATGAAGTCCATGCCCTCCATCAGCCGCGGCGGCGCCAGCGGGAAGCTGTAGTAGCCGACGAGGGCGAAGCAGGTGGTGACGGCGAGGGCGAGGCGCACGGCGGCGTAGCGGCCGGGCTGGCGGCGGTAGAGCCAGACGAGCACGCCGATGGTGACGACGTAGTGGAGCGTGCCGTAGTAGTAGTTCATCGACACGACGAGCCAGGTGACGCCGTCGACCGCGTGGTTCAGCGAGCGCTCGAAGGCGAGCCCCAGGCTCTCCTGGAAGCTCCAGATGCGGTCCGCGTTCTTGAGCGCCGTCACCTCCTGGTCGGGCGCGGCGTTGCGGATGATGGAGTACGTCCAGTAGACGAGCGCCACGAGCATGATCTCGAACCACAGTCGCGGCGGACGCGGGGAGCGCATCCGGTCGAGCAGGCTACGCAGACTGTCCCGGGACGGCAACGAGATGTTGCGCCTCTCCTCGGCGTCCGGATCGGTGGGGGGAACGGGTGTCCGCCGGTCCTGCAGAGTCCTCGCACTCTCCGCTGGCCGGGGAGCAAGGTCCCGGGAATACGACGCGCCCATGGGGAGACATTTTGCCAGACGAAGAGGGGTCGTCAGATCATCCCCCGGTGCCGCTTTGGGACGGATATCTCCACCCGGGGCCGTAGGGCACGCCGCCGTGGCGGGCCCCGCACCGATGGGAGGAGCGGCGCGGGGCCCTGCTCGCGGGAGGTGCCGGCGGTGCGTGACGGCGCGCCCGTCAGGCGACGGGCTGCAGCCAGCCGCTCAGCCGCACGGTGCCCTCGCCGTACCGGCGGTCCAGCTCGCGCCGCAGGTCGGGGGTGGCGGCGACGACCTCGACGGTGACGACGTTGCGCACCGGATCGACGGCGGAGCTGAGCATGCCCTCGACGTCCTCGCCGACCTGTCGCTGGACGCGGCTCAGCTCGTCCTCGGTGTGCTCGGCGCCGACGACGCACAGCGGGCCGTCCCACAGGGTGCGCAGCTCGCGCTCGGCGGCGTCCGGACCGCCGTTGTCACCGGTGTCGGCGAACCGGATGTTGACGACGTCGCCGTCGAGCCAGGAGCCGGCGTAGCCGGGCAGCTTCTGGGCCTTGTCCAGCACCCGCTGCCGGGAGCGCTCGTCGGCGGCGTCCTTCCCGCCGTCCTTCAGTTCCTCGCAGGGCGTGGCGAAGTCCGGGGCGTCGTCTCGGGGCGCGCCCGGCTCGGTGGACTCGCCGGCGGGCCGCGGCTTCTCGGTCGGGGTGAAACGCTCGCCGTCCCAGGTGCCGACGAGGACCAGGGGGTCGGTGTACGTGGTGCCGCTCTGGCGGTGTGCGCGTACGTCGTCCCAGTCCCAGCCGACGACGTCGGGGCCGCCGCAGGTCGGCGGCATCGACGCGGCCATCGTGTGGCAGAGCTGGGGTCCGTGCTCGTCGTTCGCCAGGACCGTGGCCTGGACGCGGTACAGCTGGGCGGCCACGTCGCCGTCGCGGCGGCCCCCGTCCCCGGCGGACCCGGAGGCGTCCTCCGAGCCGCAGCCGGCGGCGAGCACGGCGGTGGCGAGGGCCGCGGTCGAGGCCGCGGATGTGCGCAGTGGGCTCGTTCGGTTCATGCCACTCGGACGGAGCCGCTCCGCTACGGGTTCCCTACGAGCCGGGTGCACGGCGCGCTCAGCCGTCGTACGCCGACCGGATCAGCCGGGCCGTCCCGGCGGCGTGCTCCTCGTCCCGGTACTTCGTCCGGGGCCAGAAGAAGCCCCGCAGCCCGTCCTTGCGGTTGCGCGGGACGACGTGCACGTGCAGGTGCGGCACGGACTGGCTGACCCGGTTGTTCATCGCGACGAACGACCCCGCCGCGCCCATGCACTTCTCCACCGCGGCGGTCAGCCGCCGGGCCCGTACGAAGAACGGGCCGACGTCCGGCTCCGGCAGGTCGGCCAGGGTCTCCACGTGGGCGCGCGGGACGAGCAGGACATGGCCGGGGAAGAGCGGCCGGGCGTCGAGGAAGGCGACGGCCACGTCGTCCTCGAAGACCCGGTGGCTCGGGTGCTCACCGGTGGCGATGTCGCAGAAGAGGCAGTTCACCCTTCCAGTCAACAACGGGCCGGTGACATCGCAGGGCGCACGGCGGGCAGATGCACCGCACGCGGCCGCAGCGCGGACAGACGGGCACAAGCGGATTCATGGCACTCAATGTCGCCTGCCCGCCTGAGGATTCGGTGAGAACCGGGTGCGTAATCGCTGAAGCCCGGGCCGTTGACGGCCCCGCGGCGGGGGTCACGGACGTCTGCGGCGACGCGCCCCGCACGGCCGGGCCCGCGGGGTGAGCCGCGGCGGGGGCGGGCCGGCGGCCCCCGTACGATCGGCCCATGACTTCGAGTGCGCAGAACACCCCGCCCGCCCGCAAGGACCCGTGGGAGCTGCCCGACGTCTCCGGCCTCGTCGTCGGCGTGCTGGGCGGCACCGGCGACCAGGGCCGGGGGCTGGCCTACCGGCTGGCGCGGGCCGGGCAGCGGGTCGTCGTCGGCTCCCGGAAGGCGGAGCGGGCCGAGGCGGCGGCGGCCGAGCTGGGGCACGGCGTCGAGGGCGCCGACAACGCGGAGTGCGCGCGGCGCAGCGACGTGGTGATCGTCGCGGTGCCGTGGGACGGGCACGAGGCGACCGTGACGGCGCTGCGCGCGGAGCTGGCGGGCAAGCTCGTCGTCGACTGCGTGAACCCGCTGGGCTTCGACAAGAAGGGCGCGTACCCGATCCGGCCCGCCGAGGGCAGCGCGGCCGAGCAGGCGGCGGCGCTGCTGCCGCAGTCGCGGGTCGCGGCGGCGTTCCACCACCTGTCGGCGGTGCTGCTGCAGGACCCGGAGGTGGAGCGGATCGAGACGGACGTCATGGTGCTCGGCGAGTCCCGGGAGGACACGGACGTCGTGCAGGCGCTGGCCGGGCTGATCCCGGGGATGCGCGGCGTGTACGCGGGCCGGCTGCGCAACGCGCACCAGGTCGAGGCGCTCGTGGCGAACCTGATCTCGGTCAACCGGCGTTACCGGGCGCACGCCGGGGTACGGCTGACGGACGTCTGACAGGGCGGCTGAGTTCCGTCTGCGGGGCCTTGGACAGCAGGCCCGGGAGTGGCCGGCGGACGCCCCGCCGGCCGCGGGGTCGGTGCGGGGCGCGTACCGCGTGGAGGCACAATGGATCCGCCCGCCGCACCCCCGAGGAGCCCGCCCCCATGCCGTCCGAGCCGCGCCAGCGCACGCCCTTCCTCGCCGAGCCGAACCGGCTGGCCGTCTTCACCGCCGTCGTATGCGTGCTGTCGGTCGCCGCGGCGGTGGTGTCGTTCGCGAAGGGCTACTGGATCGGGGCGATCTGGGTGCTGCTGGCCGGGCTGTCGTCGAACATGACGTGGTTCTACGTACGCCGCTCCCGGGCGTCCCGCGGCGCGGAGCAGCGCCCGGAGGTTTAGCGGACCGCTGGCCGGGCCGCGGCCCTCAGGCCGTACGGCGGCGGCCCCAGCCGAAGAAGTACACGGCCGCGCCGAGCGAGACGGCGAAGACGCCGCTCGCGGCGACGGCCGGCCAGGCGTCGTCGCCGCGCACGGCGGGAGCGCCCGGGGAGCCCATCGCGGGGGCGCGGCCGGGGTTCTTGCCGTCGTCGGTCGCGTGCGGCGCGTCCTCCTCTACGGGCTCTACGGGGACGCGGGCGGTGGCCTGCGTCAGGGCGGGCGGCTGCAGGGCCGCGGCGGGGGCGGCGACGGCCGCCCAGAGCAGCGGTGCGGCGACGCCGGTGAGCAGCAGGCGGCCTGGGTGTCCGGGGGACATGGGCGGGGTTCCTCTCCACGGGGCCGACCGACGGTCGGCAGGCGGTCGGCAGGCGATCGGCAGGCGGTCGGCGGGCGGCTTTCCGCCAGCGTCCGCGCGGACCTCGCCTGCGCCGCGTCGGCACGACGGCGGGCACCCGCATGCAGTTAATAAGATCACCGCATCGGCGCATCACCCGCACGCCCGGGTGCCCGCCGCCGTCACCGCGTCAACCGCGTCAGTGGAAGGTGTGCTCCTCCGCCGGGAACGCCGCCGCGCCGACGTCCTCCGCGAAGGCCCTCGCGGCGTCGCCGAGGGTCTGCCGCAGCTGCGCGTACTGCTTGACGAAGCGCGGCAGCCGCCCGCCGGTGAGCCCCGCCATGTCGGTCCAGACGAGCACCTGCGCGTCGGTGTCGGGGCCGGCGCCGATGCCGATGGTCGGGATCTGCAGCGAGCGGGTCACCTCGGCGGCCAGCTCCGCCGGCACCAGCTCCAGCACCACCGCGAACGCCCCCGCCTCCTGGGCGGCCTTGGCGTCGCGCACCAGCCGGTGGGCGTCCTCGTCGGAGCGGCCCTGGACGCGGTAACCCATGGCGTTGACGGACTGCGGGGTGAGGCCGAGGTGGGACATCACGGGGATGCCGGACTCCACCAGCAGCTCGGTCTGGGCCAGCGACCGCTCGCCGCCCTCCAGCTTCACCGCGCCCACTCCGGCGTCCTTGACCAGCCGCGTCGCCGAGCGGAGCGCCTGGACCGGGCCCTCCTGGTACGAGCCGAACGGCAGGTCGCCGACGACCAGCGCCCGCCGGGTGCCGCGGACCACGGCGGCGGAGAGCATGGTCATCTCGTCCAGCGTCACCGGCACGGTGGTGTCGTAGCCGAGGTGGACGTTGCCCATGGAGTCGCCGACCAGCAGCACGGGGATGCCGGCCTCGTCGAAGATGCCGGCCGTGGTCGAGTCGTACGCGGTCAGCATGGGCCACTTCTCGCCGCGCTGCTTGGCGGCCGAGAGATCCCGGACGGTCACCCGGCGGCCCCGGTTGCCGCCGTCACCGCCGCCCCCGCCGTACAGCGTCGGGGCGGAGTCGGCACCGCCGGAGGCCTTGCGGGCATGCGAAACGTGCGTCATCGCAAACGCTCCTTCGTCATCTCGAGGCGCCCTGAACGGCGTCCCCGGACCTCTTCCATGCTGGCACGCCCGGAGGGCGAACGACACCCCGGCCCTGCCACGTGTGCGGAAGGTCGCACGCGCACGCGTGTCGGGCCTTCGACCTGCTGTTTGTCCCTTGATCGCACCTTTGCCAGGGCTTTGTGATACGGAACGGCGGCGTATCGGAATGCCCGCTAGCGTGGTTTTCATGGACACCGCGCACCACATCGCCCCGGACGTCCACCACCGCCGCTGGCTCATCCTCGGCGTACTCGTCTTCAGCCTCCTCGTCGTCGTCCTCGACAACTCCATCCTCAACGTCGCGATGAAGACGATCGCCACCCCCGCCCCCACCGGACTCGGCGCCAGCCAGAGCGAGTTGGAGTGGGCGATCGACGCGTACACCCTGGCCTTCGCGGGTCTGCTGTTCACCGCGGGCGTCCTGGGCGACCGGCTGGGGCGCAAGCGGGTGCTGCTGGCCGGCATGGTCGTCTTCGGCATCGGCTCGGTGCTCGCCGCGTTCTCCGGCAGCCCGGCCGAGCTGATCGCCTTCCGCACCCTGATGGGCCTGGGCGGCGCGTTCGTCCTGCCCGCCACGCTGGCGATCATCGTGAACGTCTTCGAGCGCGACGAGCAGCCCCGTGCCATCGGCATCTGGGCCGCGGCCGTGGGCCTGGCCATCGCCATCGGGCCGATCACCGGCGGGCTGCTGCTGGAGCACTTCTGGTGGGGCTCGGTCTTCCTGGTCAACGTGCCGATCATCAGCGTCGCGCTGATCGCCATGGTGCTCGTCGTCCCCGACTCCAGGGACCCGGCCCCCGGCCGGATCGACCCCACGGGCGTGCTGCTGTCGATCGCCGGTCTGGTGCTGATCGTCTACGGCGTGGTGCGGGGCGGCCAGCGCGCCGACTTCGGCGCCCCGGAGGTCTGGGGCACGATCCTCGGCGGCGGGGTCGTCGTCGGGCTCTTCGTCTGGTACGAGCGCCGCAGCCGGCACCCGGCGCTCGACATCCGGTGGTTCCGCAACCCGCGGTTCTCGGCCTCGGTCGCCGTCATCGGCCTGGTGTTCTTCGCGCTCATGGGCGTGACGTTCTTCATGGTCTTCTACATCCAGAGCGTGCGCGGCTTCTCGCCGCTGGACTCCGGGCTGCTCCTGCTGCCGCTCGCGGTCGCCCAGCTGATCTTCGCGCCGCGGTCCCGGCTGGTGGTCGACCGGTTCGGCGCCCGGGCGGTGTGCGCGGTGGCGATGCTCGCCGTCGCCGTCGCCTTCGCCGGCTTCCTGCTGCTGGACGAGACGACGCCGCTGTGGGTCCTCGAAGCGCTGTTCTTCCTCATGGGCGCCGCGATGGCGCACGTCATGCCGCCGGCCACCACCTCGATCATGCAGTCGCTGCCGCCCGAGAAGGCCGGCGCCGGCTCCTCGGTCAACAACACCTTCCGGCAGGTCGGCGGCGCCCTCGGGGTCGCCGTGCTCGGCTCCCTGCTGTCCTCCGTCTACCGCGGCCAGGTGGACCTGCCCGCCGGGGCACCGAGCGCGGCGGGCGAGTCCATCGAGGCCACCCGCACCTTCGCGGAGGACGCCGGGCCCGCCGGGAAGCAGCTGATCGAGCGGGCCGACAACGCGTTCATCGACGCGATGCACGTGACGTCGCTGGCGTCGGCGGGCGTGGCGGCGGTGGGCGCGGTGGTCGCCGCGGCGTTCCTGCCGGCGAAGGGCCGGGGCGGGCGGGGGCCGGCGCAGGACAGCGAGAATGAGCCCGTCACGCGGCGGTAGCGACGGGCGAAGAAAATGTCCCGGCTTCGCTACGGTGACCTTCCGGCACGGCCCGTCCGCAACTCGCGGCGCCGTCCCGCTCGTCAGGTAAGTGGTAGCGGGGGCAGACCGGCAAGTGCACTGACGTGAGGAACAGCGCATGACGCACGTGGACAGGGCGGAGACCGGCCGCGGCGCCGCGGCCACGCACGCGGCCGGCCCTGCGGAGTCACGCGCGGTGTACTGGCGCCGCCGGCTCCGCGAGGGCCTGGGCCCCGGCACCTGGCGCCGCGGACTGGTGGTCGCCGCCCTCGCGCTGCTGGTCGGCTTCGTGATGCTGGGCCACTCGGCGATCCCCAACCGGGTCGGCAACCTGGGCAGCCTGGTCGAGACGTTCCTGCCGTGGTTCGGGCTGGCCGTCCCGGTGCTGCTGGTGTGCGCGCTGTGGCGGCGGTCGCTGACCGCGGTGTGCGCGCTGGTGCTGCCGGTGTGCGTCTGGTTCAACCTCTTCGGCGGGCTGATCACCGACAAGTCGTCGGGCGGCGGCGACCTGACCGTCGTCAGCCACAACGTCGCCGAGGAGAACACCGACGCCGCCGGCACCGCCCGCACGCTGGTGGAGTCCGACGCCGACGTGCTCGCCCTCCAGGAGGTCACGCAGGACAACAGGGCGGCGTACGAGGACGGCCTCGCGGCGGCGTACCCGTACCACGAGGTGGCGGGGACCGTCGGGGTGTGGAGCAAGTACCCGCTGTCCGACACCCGGCCCGTGGACCTCCACATGGGCTGGACCCGGGCGCTGCGCACCACCGTCGCCACCGACCGCGGCCCGCTCGTGCTCTTCACCGCCCACCTGCCGTCCGTGCGGGTGAAGGCCGACGCCGGCTTCACGGCCAGCCGGCGCGACGTCAGCGCCGACGCGCTCGGCGAGGCCATCAGGGCCGAGCCGGCGGAGCGTGTGCTGCTGCTCGGCGACCTCAACGGCACGATGAACGACCGGGCGCTGGCGAACGTCACCTCGCAGCTGCGCTCCGCGCAGGGTGCGGCGGGCAACGGCTTCGGCTTCAGCTGGCCGGCCGACTTCCCGATGGCGCGGATCGACCAGATCCTGCTGCGCGGCGTGGAGCCGGTCAGCTCCGAGGTACTGGGCGAGACGGGCAGCGACCACCGCCCGGTACGGGCCTCGGTCGACCTGTGAACCTATGACCGCGAGCCCGGCCGGCGGCCCGGGCGGAGCTGCTCAGTACGGTGTGGCCGCGCGGGCCTCGGCGAGCGCGGCCACCGCGGTCTCGATGTCGTCGGCGCGCGTGCGGTGGCTGGTGACGCACAGCCGGATCGCGGGCCGGCCGTCGAGCGTCACGGAGCTGAGCCAGGCCCGCCCGCCGCGTACGACGTGCGCGACGACCGCGGCGTGCCACGTGCCGCTGCGCCCGGGCCCGCGCGCCTCGGCCCCGGGGTCGGCGACGCACACCACCGGCAGCGGGGTGTCGTTGACCCGCCGCCAGCCGTCCGCGGCCAGCCGCCGGGCGAGCAGCACCCCCAGCTCGGTGTCGCGTTCCAGTTGCGCGGCGAAGGCGTCCCGGCCGGCCGCGGCCAGCGCCAGGAACACCTTCAGCCCGGCGAAGCGGCGCGACCACTGCACGCCGTTCAGGTACGGGTCCGGCACCGCCTCGCTGTCCGGGGGCATGTACGCGGTGCTCACCCGGAAGCTGTCGGCCAGCGCGGCGGCGTGCGGGGTGAGGAAGACGCCCGCGCCCATGGGCGCCGACAGCCACTTGTGCGCGTCGACGGTGACGCTGTCGGCCCGTTCCACGCCGGCGAGCAGCGGGCGCAGCCGGTCGGACAGCGCCACCGCGCCGGCCCAGGCCGCGTCCACGTGGAGGTGCAGGCCCCACACGGCGGCGAGCCGCGCCAGCTCCGGCAGCGGGTCCACGGCGCCGCCGGAGGTGGTGCCCGCGGTGCCGACGAGCAGGAACGGCACCCGCCCGGCCGCGACGTCCTCGTCGTGCAGTGGGCGCAGCCGCGCGGCGTCCAGCCGGCCCGCGGCGTCGACCGGAACGAGCCGCACCGCGTGCCGCCCGAGTCCCGTGATGTGCGCGATCTTCAGCCAGGCGAGGTGGCTCTCCGCCGAGGCGTAGAGCACCGGCTGCCCCGGCAGGGCGGCGAGTCCGGTGTCCGGGTAGGCGGGGAAGCGCCGGGTCAGGGCGACGACGACGGCCGTGAGGTTGGCCTCGGCGCCGCCGGTGGTGAAGCTGCCGTCCGCGCTCGACGGCAGACCCAGTCGGGCGGCGAGGAAGCGCAGCACGTGGCGTTCGATCTCGACGGCGGCCGGCGCGTGCCCGTACGCGGCGAGCTGCGGGTTGACGCCGGCGGCGAGCAGTTCGCCGGCGACGCCCGACCACGTGGGCGTGGGGACGAACAGGCCGAGGTAGCGCGGGTGGGTGGCGTGCACCCCCCAGCGCCGCAGCGCCGCGGTCACCTCCGCCAGCAGCTCGCCGGCCGGGCGCGGCCCGGCGAAGTCGTGGCCGGCCAGCCAGTCGCGGATCCGGTCGGTGCCGGGTTCGGCGGGCGCCACCGGGCCGTCGGGCACCGCTTCCGCGTGCCGTACGACCAGACCGACGGCCTCGTCGAGCAGCCGGGCGCCCGCCTCGGTGCCCACGTCCAGCGGCCCGGGACCCCGCAGTGCGCCGGCCGGCTCCGAGGTGATCTCCTCCATGGCCGCCAGCGTGGGACCGCGGTCTTACGGCCGCCAGAGCCAAAGGCGGCCCGGTCCACCGGTCCAAAGAGAGCGAGCGGTGCTACGCCCGCTCCCGCCAGCGGTTGGTGATGGGCAGCCGGCGGTCCTTGCCGAAGCCCTTCGGGGAGATCTTCGTGCCCGGCGGGTACTGGCGGCGCTTGTACTCCGCCGTGTCGACCATCCGCAGCACCCGCTCGACCAGCTCCGGCTCGTACCCCTGCGCGACGATCTCCGCGCTGCCGAGGTCGCGGTCGACGTACAGCTCCAGGAGCGCGTCGAGCTCGTCGTACTCGGGCAGCGAGTCGGTGTCGACCTGGTCCGGGCGCAGCTCCGCGCTGGGCGGCTTGGAGATGGAGTTCTCCGGGATCGGCGGGATCTCGCCGCGCTCGGCGGCGACCGCGTTGCGCCACTTCGCCAGCCGGAAGACGGCCGACTTGTAGACGTCCTTGATCGGGCCGTACGCGCCGACCGAGTCGCCGTAGAGCGTCGAGTAGCCCACGGCCAGCTCGCTCTTGTTGCCGGGGGCCAGGACGAGCGGGCCCTCCTGGTTGGAGACGGCCATCAGCAGCGTGCCGCGCAGCCGGGACTGCAGGTTCTCCTCGGCCAGGCCGGTCAGCCCCAGGGACGCCATGTACGCGTCGAACATCGGGCCGATGGGGACGCTGCGCAGGTGCAGCCCGGTGCGGCGGGCGAGTTCCGCCGCGTCGTCGCGGGAGTGCTGGGAGGAGTAGCGCGAGGGCATGGAGATGCCGTACACGTGCTCCGCGCCGACCGCGTCGCAGGCGACGGCGGCGACGAGGGAGGAGTCGATGCCGCCGGAGAGGCCGACGAGGACGGAGCCGAAGCCGTTCTTCCCGACGTACGCGCGCAGCCCGGTGACCAGCGCGGTGTACATCTCCTCCTCGTCACTGACGCGCTCGGCGACGGTCCCCGCGTACCGCCGCGGGTACGGCGCGACGGGCTCCGCCGACAGCGTCACGTGCTCGATGCGCAGACCATCATCAGCGATGCCGGCGACGCCGGACGGCGGCTCCGCGGGCGCGGCGGGCAGGTCCAGGTCGACGAGCAGGCACTCCTCGGTGAACTGCGCGGCGCGGGCGACGACCTCGCCGCGCTCGTCGACGACGATCGAGTCGCCGTCGTAGACCAGCTCGTCCTGGCCGCCGGTCATCGCGACGTACGCCGTCGTGCAGCCGGCCTCCTGCGCGCGCTTGCGGACCAGCTCCAGGCGGGTGTCGTCCTTGTTCAGCTCGTACGGCGAGGCGTTGACGGTGACGAGCAGGCCGGCGCCGGCGAGGCGCGCGGCGGGCACCCGGCCGCCCTCCTGCCACAGGTCCTCGCAGATGGCCAGCGCGATGTCCACGCCGGCGACGCGGACGACCGGCATGGTGTCGCCGGGGACGAAGTACCGGAACTCGTCGAAGACGCCGTAGTTGGGCAGGTGGTGCTTGGCGAAGGTGAGGACCACCTCGCCGCCGTGCAGCACGGCCGCCGCGTCCTCGGGGGAGCCGGCGGGCAGCCCGTAGCGGTGGCGCTCCTCGCTGCGGTCCAGGTAGCCGACGAGGACGGGGGTGTCGCCCAGGCCCTCGGCGGCCAGCCGGCCGGCGAGCGCGCGCAGCGCGGCGCGGGACGCCTCGACGAAGGAGGAGCGCAGGGCGAGGTCCTCGACGGGGTAGCCGGTGAGCACCATCTCGGGGAAGGCCACGAAGTGCGCGCCGCGGTCGGCCGCGTGCCGGGTCCGGCGGACGACGGCGTCGGCGTTTCCGGCGAGGTCGCCGACGGTGGCGTCGATCTGGTTCAGCGCGAGACGAAGTTGAGGCACACGGCCATTTTATCGTCTGTCTGACGCGATGCCGTGGGGGGCGGGCGAGCGGCGTTCGTCACAGAAGATTCCGGCAGCTGTGTGATCCGGCCCGGTTCACCGGTCACGGGTGCGGCCCCTGGGGCGGCGGTCGGGCCGATCGACCCGATCCGGTGGTATCGGGGGCGTTCCGCTGCGGGGCGCCGCGCACCTCCGGCAGCATCCCGCCCCATGGATGCCGTGCGTGTGGCGCTGCTGCGGGAGGTACTGGCCGGGACCGAATGGCCGGGTGCGGCGCGGCGGTTCGCCGGGGCGCTGCGGGAGGCCGTCGAGGCGCAGGGCGGCGGGCTGTTGCTCGTGGGCACGGAGGCGTACGAGCCGTGGCACCTGGCCGCCCACCTCGATGACGAGGCGGCCTGGTCCGGGCTGCCAGCCCTCTCCCCCACCCTCGTACGCCACCGCGTGCCGCCCGCGGGCCCCGCCCACCTCGGCGTCGGGCTGGGCCGGCTGGAGGCCGCGGGCCGCGGCGAGACCCTGCTCGTCGTCGCCCCTGGCGAGCCCGGCGACGCGCTGCTGGAGCGCGTCGGCGACGCCCGCCGCGCCGGGGCGGCGGTGCTCGCGCTGGACGGCGGCTCCGCGGAGCTGCCGGGCCTGGCGCACGAACTGCTCACGGTGCCCGGCGACAGCGGCGACATCGACCTGGAGACCGTCCAGCACCTGGTCAGCGCCGCCGCCGGCGAGAACGGCGCACCGGCCGCCGCCGCCTCCGCCCGCTCCGGCTTCCGGGACCGCCTCGCCCGCCTCGCCGAGCTGCTGTCGTCCCCGCCGCCGCCCCGCTGGTAGGCCGGTCACCACGTAATTCCGTTGCGGCGCACCGCGCACCCACCCGACCATGGCCCCTCGTGGCCGACCATTCCCGCGCTCGCGACCTCCTCCCCGACCTCGCCCCCTGGCACGCCTCGCGTGACTTCCGGCTCATGTGGGTCGCCGGCCTCATCACCTCCTTCGGCAGCTTCCTGACGTTCGTCGCCCTGCCCGTGCAGGTGAAGGAGCTGACCGGCTCGGCCTTCGCGGTCGGCGCGATCGGCACCGTGGAGCTGGTCCCGCTCATCGTCTTCGGCCTGTACGGTGGCGCCCTCGCCGACGCCGTGGACAAGCGGAAGCTGATCCTCTACAGCGAGGCCGGCCTGGGCGTCGCCTGCGCCGTGCTGCTGGTCAACAGCCTGCTGCCGGACCCGATGCTCTGGCCGCTGTACCTCGTCGCCGCGCTCACCAGCGCGCTGACCGGCATCCAGCGCCCGGCCCTGGACTCGATCGTCCCGCGCATCGTGCCGCACGAGCACCTGCCCGCCGCCGCCGCGCTCAACTCCGTGCGCTGGCAGATCGGCGGCATCGCCGGACCCGCGCTCGCCGGGCTCATCGTGGCGTACGCCGGCCTGCCCTGGGCGTACGCGCTGGACGCCGGGACCTTCGTCGTCTCCGTCGGGCTGGCGCTGATGCTCAGCCCCTCCCCCGCCGCGCGCGAGGCGGTGGCGCCGAGCGTGCGCGCCATCGCGGAGGGCGCGCGTTACGCCTGGAGCCGCAAGGAGCTGCTGGGCACGTACGCCATCGACCTGGCGGCGATGTTCTTCGCCTTCCCGCTCGCGCTCTTCCCGTTCCTCGCGGACGACCTGGACGCGCCGTGGGCGCTGGGGCTGATGTACGCGGCGCTGCCCGCGGGTTCGCTGCTGGTGAGCCTGACGAGCGGGTGGACCCGGCGGGTGCACCGGCACGGCCGGGCGGTGATGCTGTCGGCGGCCGGGTGGGGGCTGGCGATCACGGCGGCGGGGGTGCTGCCGAGCGCGTGGGCGGTGCTGCTCCTGCTCATGGTGGCGGGCGCGTTCGACATGGTCAGCGGGGTGTTCCGGGCGGCGATGTGGAACCAGACCATCCCCGACGAGCTACGCGGCCGGCTGGCGGGCATCGAGCTGCTGTCGTACTCGGTCGGCCCGGTGGCCGGGCAGTTCCGCTCCGGCGGGGTGGCGGCGCTGACGAGCGTGCGGACGTCGGTCTGGTCGGGCGGGGTGATGTGCGCGGGGGCGGTGGTGCTGCTGGCGGCGTGCCTGCCGAAGCTGATGACGTACGACGCGCGCACGAACGAGCACGCGATACGGGAACGGGAGCGCCGCGCCGCGGCGGCGGCGGAGAAGGCGGCGGTGGAAAAGGAAGGGGCGGAGGCCGGCGGGACGGACGGGGTGCCGGCACCGGACCCGGCGACCTGACCGCGGGGCCCGCGTCGCCGCGCCCGCCCGCCCGGCCGCCGCGCGGGCCGTCCCGCGGTCCCGTACCGCGTCAGGTCCTCAGCGGCTCGGCGCGGCCCCGCCCTCCCCGCCCTCCCCGTCGTCGTTCCACCGCGCGTCCTCGTCCCACTCCTCGTTCCTGGCCTCCGCGGTCTCGATCGCCCGCGCCGCCTCCTCCGGCGTCGCGTACGGCCCGAGCCGGTTCGCCGCCCTGCACTGCGGCCCCTCCTCGACCCGCCGGTGCTCCAGGCAGTAGTACCACTCGCCGGGCTTACCCGCCGTCTTCTTCCTGAACAGGGCCATCTCGCTCCTCACCGGCGCCGTGCGCGCCGTGTCCGCGCGGTCTGCCGCCGCCCATCGTGCCTGATCCGCCACCGTTCGCCGCCGTTAGACTCGAACCATGTCCATGTCTGGCCAGTCGTCGCTGCTCGCGCCCGGAACCCTCTCCCCCCGCCGCACCGTTCCCGCCGCCATCGCCCGCCCCGAGTACGTCGGGAAGAAGGGCCCCGCACCGTACACCGGTTCCGAGGTCCAGGACGCCGGGACCGTCGAGCGGATGCGTACCGCCGGCCGGATCGCCGCCCGGGCGATGGCCGCCGCGGCGGAGCACATCGCGCCCGGGGTGACGACGGACGAGCTGGACCGGGTGGCGCACGAGTACCTGTGCGACCACGGCGCGTACCCCTCGACCCTCGGCTACCGCGGCTTCCCCAAGTCGCTGTGCGCCTCGGTCAACGAGGTGATCTGCCACGGCATCCCGGACTCCACGGTGCTGCGCGACGGCGACATCGTGAACCTGGACGTCACCGCGTTCATCGGCGGCGTGCACGGCGACAACAACGCCACGTACCTCGTCGGGGACGTCGACGAGACCTCGCGGCTGCTGGTCGAGCGCACCCGTGAGGCGCTGAACCGGGCGATCAGGGCGGTCCGTCCGGGCCGGCAGGTCAACGTGATCGGGCGGGTCATCCAGTCGTACGCCAAGCGCTTCGACTACGGCGTCGTCCGCGACTTCACCGGCCACGGCGTCCACACCGCCTTCCACTCCGGCCTGGTCATCCCGCACGTCGACGACCCGCGCGCCACCACCGTGATGCGGCCCGGGATGACGTTCACCATCGAGCCGATGCTGACCCTCGGGACGTACGAGTACGACAAGTGGGACGACGGCTGGACGGTGGTCACCAAGGACCGCAGCCGCACCGCGCAGTTCGAGCACACGCTCGTGGTGACGGAGTCGGGCGCGGAGGTGCTGACCCTGCCGTGAGCGCGCCCGGGTGATACCGACACGGCGTCGGGAAGCTATTGACTTAGGTAAGCCTAACCAAAGAGAATCGTCACGCCCACTGCCCCTGCCGTGCCCCGGAGGTCTTCGTTGGACGCGACGCCGTTCTCCACCCGGCTGCGTACCGAATCCCACGACCAGCACACCGAGGCGGAGCAGTCGGCCTTCATGAGCGACCTGCTGGGCGGCGCGCTGGGCATCGGGGCCTACCTGCGCTACACCGAGCAGTTGTGGTTCGTCTACCGCGCACTGGAGGGCGGCTGGGACGCCCTCGCCGCCGACCCGGTCGCCGGCCCCTTCGTCCAGCCCGAACTGACCCGCGTGCCCGAGCTGGAGCGCGACCTCGACTTCCTCCACGGCGGCCCCGGCTGGCGTGCCACCGCCGCGCCGCTGGCGGCGACCCAGGCGTACGCGGCCCGCATCGAGGAGTGCGCCCGCGACTGGCCCGCGGGATACGTCGCCCACCACTACACGCGCTACCTCGGCGACCTCTCCGGCGGCCAGATCATCCGCGGCACGGCAGAGAAGACCTGGGGCTTCGAGCGCAAGGGCGACGGCGTCCGCTTCTACGTCTTCGAGGGCGTGCCCAACCCGGCCGCGTACAAGCGGGGTTACCGCCGGCTGCTGGACGACCTGCCGGTCGGCGACCTGGAGAAGCAGCGGGTGGTCGAGGAGTGCCGCCGCGCCTTCACGCTCAACACCGCCCTCTTCCGCGCCCTGGAGCCGGCGGACCCGCTGACCGCCTGACCCTTGCGCTGGAGTCCACTCCAGGGTGCATGGTCGTCACCATGGACATGCGGACTCTGGGACGTACGGGCATCGAGGTCAGCGCCCTCGGCTTCGGCTGTTGGGCGATCGGCGGCGAGTGGTGGGACACCGACGGCAACCCGCTGGGCTGGGGGAAGGTCGACGACGAGGAGTCGGTACGGGCCGTGCACCGCGCGCTCGACGGCGGCGTGACCTTCTTCGACACCGCCGATGTCTACGGCACCGGCCACAGCGAGACCGTCCTCGGCCGCGCCCTCGCGGGCCGGCGCGACGACGTCGTCATCGCCACCAAGTGGGGCAACACCTTCGACGCCGACCGCCGGACGCTGCTCACCCCGGACCTGACCCCCGACTACGCGCGCCGGGCGCTGACCGCCTCGCTGCGCCGCCTCGGCACCGACCACGTCGACCTCTACCAGCTGCACATCTCCGACGCCGACCCCGGGGCCGCGGCGGCGCTGCGCGACGCCTGCGAGGACTTCGTGCGCGAGGGGCTGACCCGCGCATACGCCTGGAGCACCGACGCCCCCGGGCGCGCCGCGGTCTTCGCCGAGGGCCCGCACTGCGCGGCGGTGCAGCACCGGCTCAACGTGCTGGAGGACGCCCCGGAGATGCTGGCCCTGTGCGCGGAGCGCAACCTCGCCAGCGTCAACCGCAGCCCGCTGGCGATGGGGCTGCTCTCCGGCGCGTACGACGCGGGCTCGCGGGTCGGCGCCGGCGACATCCGGGCCACCCCGCCCGCCTGGCTGGAGTACTTCGGCGCGGACGGCCGCGTGGCTCCGGGCTGGCTGCCGCGCATCGAGGCGATCCGCGACATCCTCACCTCCGACGGCCGCACCCTCGCGCAGGGCGCGCTGGCCTGGATCTGGGCCCGCAGCCCGCACACGGTCCCGATCCCCGGCTTCCGCACGGTCGCGCAGGCGGGCCAGAACGCCGGCGCGCTGGCGGCGGGCCCGCTGACCGCGGAGCAGGTGACGGAGATCGAACGACTGCTGACGTAACGGTCGACCGCAGGCGCAACGAAGGGGACGGGGCCGGGGGTGCGCTCAGCGCGGGCCCGCTGACGGCCGACCAACTGGCGGAGATCGATCGTCTGCTGACTTAACGGCCGACCGCAGGCGCAACGAAGGGGACGGGGCCGGGAGTGCGCCCGCAGCCCGGGGATGAGCAGCACGCGCGGCCGAAGATGTGCGCACCGGGCATGGGGGTACCGCCCGTGCGCGCCCAGCGCGCTACGGGGGAGTGCGCCCGGTTTCGGCCCCGACCCACAGATCGCCCCGAGCGCACCCCGCGCCCGCCGCAGCCGACCGCAACGCCCGCACCCCGCAGCCGCCCGCACCGCCAGCCCGCGGTCCCAGCCGGCCCCCGTGCCTGAACCGACCCCCCCCGACCCCGCTACCGCCCGCTCGGCGAGAGCACCGCCGACCCCGCTATCGCCCGCTCGGCGAGAGCTCCGTCGACTCGCGCAGCGCCAGTTCGTACCCCGCCAGCAGCGTCGTCGGCGGCGCCTCCGCCTGGCCCTCTATCCGTGCCAGCAGCGCCTTCACCGCCAGCCTGGCCAGCTCCTGCTTGTCCGGCGCCACGCTGGTCAGCGACGGCACCATGTACCGCGCCTCCTGGATGTCGTCGAAGCCGACGACCGCCAGGTCCTCCGGGATCGCCAGCCCCTCGTCGTGCGCGACGCGCATCGCGCCCGACGCCAGCATGTCGGTGAAGCAGAACACCGCGTCCGGCGGCTGCGGCAGCGCGCGCAGCTCCCGCATCGCCGCCGCGCCGCCCGCGCGGGTGTACGCGCCCACGGCGGGCGCCAGCGCCGGGTCGTACGCGAGACCGGCCTCGGCCAGCGCCTCGCGGTGGCCCTGCATGCGCTGCTGGGCGGTGGCGGTGGGGGCGTCTCCGTGCTGCCAGCCGACGACGCCGATACGGCGGCGGCCGAGGCCGACGAGGTGCCGGGTGGCGTCGCGGGCGGCGGCGACGTTGTCGATGAGCACGTGGTCGGCGGCGATCTCGTAGTCGCGCTCGCCCAACAGCACCAGCGGGACGCGGCGTTCGCGGGCGGCCAGCGCCGTCTGGTCCAGGCCCAGCGGGCTGAGGAGCACGCCGTCGATGAGCGGGTCGCTCAGTCCGCAGGCGACGCGCAGCTCCTCGGCCGGGTCGCCGTCGGTGACCTCGATGAGGACGGTCTGCCCGCTCTCCTTGGCGGCGGCGATGACACAGGTGGCCAGCTCCGCGAAGTAGGGCGCGACGAGTTCGGGGACGGCCAGCGCGATGACTCCGCTGCGGCCGGTGCGCAGGTGGCGGGCGGAGGCGTGGGGGCGGTAGCCGAGTTCCTCGATGGCCCGCAGGACGCGCTCGCGGGTCGGCTCGGCGACGCGCGCGGCGCCGCGGACGACGTTCGAGACGGTCTTGATAGACACACCGGCGCGCTCTGCGACGTCCTTGAGGCGGGCCCCGGACACGGCTTCCTCCCGATTCCTCCGCGGTTCTGGCTGCGCACACCCTACGCCTTCCTGCGCAGGCTGTTGACGGCGTGCGCGAGGCGATATACAACGTTGCACCAAGAACCCATTACAACGTTGTACAAGTTCGCCGCGGAAAGGGACATCCGCCATGCTCCGACGCCCCACCTCCCCCGGCCGTGCGGCCGGCGGACCTGCCCCCTCCCGCCGCGCCCTGCTGCGCGGCACCGCCGGCCTCGCCGCCGGCGCCGCCGCCACCGCCGCGCTCAGCGGCTGCGGCTCGACCATCGCCCAGGGCTTCACCGGCGGCGAACCCCCCGCGGACCGGCTCAACTTCTGGAACCCGTTCACCGGCGGCGACGGCGAACGCATGGTCGCCATGCAGGAGGAGTACGAGAAGGCGCACCCGGAGAACTCCCTGCGGGCCACCACCTTCGTCTGGGGCAACCCGTACTACACCAAGCTCAGCCTCGCCACCGTCGGCGACCGCCCCCCGCACGTCGCCATCGCGCACCTGTCGAAGCTGCCGGTGCTCGCCCAGGCCGGGCTGCTCACCGAACTGCCGCCGGACGCCCTCGCCGAGCAGGGCATGACGCCGGAGAAGTTCGACGCCAAGCCGTGGCGCAAGTCCCACGTCGACGAACGCCTCTACGGCATCCCCCTCGACACCCACCCCTTCGCCCTGTACTTCCGCACCGACATCGCCGAGAAGGCGGGCCTGCTCGACGGCGGCGAACTGGTCGACATCGACGGCCCCGACAAGTACGCCGACGCGCTGCGGGCGGCGAAGGAGGTCACCGGCGTCTGGGGCGGCTCGGTCGCCTCGGTCAAGGACACGGCCACGCAGTTCCGCCTCTTCCTGTCCTTCTACACCCAGCTCGGCGGCCGGCCGCTGGTCGCCGACGCCGGCGCCACCGTGCAGGTCGACCTCGACGCCGCCGAGGAGGCGCTCGCGTACATCCAGCGCCTCGGCAAGGAGAAGCTGATCCCCACCGGCGCGAACCAGCAGGCCGCCATCACACTGCTCACCAACGGCGAGGCCGGGTTCCTGATGGACGGCGTCTGGCAGATCATCGCCGTCCTGGAGGCGGGGGTGAAGTTCGACATGCGGCCGCTGCCGCGGATCTTCTCCGACGCCCCGTACGCCTGCTTCGCCGACAGCCACGCCCTGGTGCTGCCCCGGCCGCCGAAGCAGGACGACGCACGCCTCGACCTCTCGCTGGAGTTCGCCGCCTCCCTGCTGGACTCCAGCAAGCTCTGGGCGGAGGGCGGCCACGTCCCCGCGTGGCTGCCGACCCAGCGCTCGACCGCGTACCGGGAGCTGACTCCCCAGTCCCACTACACCGCCGCCGCCGAGGGCGCCGTGTACGACCCCGTCGCCTGGTACGGCGGCGCGGGCAGCAACCTGCAGAACGACGTGGGCGACGCCGTCACCGCCGCGCTCACCGGCCGGGCGAGCCCGAGGGCCACCGCGGAACGGGTCCGCAGCGCACTGCGCACGCTCGCGGACGTCGAGTCCCCGATCTGAACCCCGCCGCCGACACACCCCCGCAACCGAAAGGCATCCCCGTGGCGAGTACAGCCGGCACCGGCGCCCTCACCCCCGACCGCCAAGGCGCCGTCGGCACCGTCCGCGGACGGCTCGCGGGCCCGGCCCTGATCGCGCCGTTCGCGCTCTTCTTCCTCGTTTTCCTGGTCGGCCCGCTGATTTACACCTTCGTGGCGGGCTTCTTCAACGGCAGCCTGCTGCGCGACGGCTTCGGCAGCTGGGTCGGCTTCACCAACTACGCGGACGTGCTCAACGACCCCGAGTTCTGGCGCACGCTGAAGCACACGCTGTGGTTCACCGTGCTCACCACCATCCCGCTGGTGCTGCTGTCGCTGACGCTGGCGATCCTCGCCGACCGGTTCGTACGCGGCCGGTGGTTCATCCGCTTCGCCTTCTTCGCGCCGTACGTGATCCCGTCCGCGTCCGTCTCGCTGATCTTCATGTGGGGCGTGCTCGCCGACCAGACCGGCCTCGCCCAGGACTGGCTGAAGAACCTCGGCGTCGACACCCCGCCGTCCTGGCTGGGCGACCCGAGCTGGGCGATGTGGTCGATCGCCGGCGTCACCGTCTGGTGGACCATCGGCTTCAACTTCGTGCTCTACCTCGCCGGGCTCCAGGAGATCCCCCGGGACGTGCACGAGGCCGCCGCGATCGACGGCGCCGGGCCCTGGCAGCGGATCCGGCACGTGGTCATCCCCATGCTGGGGCGGACGACGACGCTCGTCACCGTGCTCCAGATCGTCGCCTCGCTGAAGGTCTTCGACCAGATCTACATGATGACCGGCGGCGGCCCCGACGGATCCACCCGGCCGACGCTGCACTACATCGTCGACACCGGCTTCACCGACGGCCGCACCGGCTACGCCTCGGTCGTCTCCCTCTTCCTCTTCCTCGTCATCCTGCTGATCTCCCTGGTCTGGTTCTTCCTCGTCCGCCGGGCAGAGAAGGAGAGCTGAGCCATGGCCCACACCAAAGAAGGCCCCGCCGCCACCGCCACCGCCGCCGCGCCCGCCCGCGCGGACGCCGCCGCCCCCGCGTCCGGGCGCCGCTACGACGCCGAGAAGCTCTTCAACCGCGTCTCGCTCGGCGTCCTCATCGCCTTCGCCCTGCTGTGGCTGGTGCCGCTGCTG
The DNA here is from genome assembly GCF_059570575.1 of Streptomyces sp. CNX435. Lineage (NCBI taxonomy): Bacteria > Bacillati > Actinomycetota > Actinomycetes > Kitasatosporales > Streptomycetaceae > Streptomyces > Streptomyces sp. CNX435. The sequence goes on from NZ_JCANTA010000008.1 coordinate 201,834, forward strand.
TTCGCGACGGCGATATCCCTCCGGCCGGCCGACGAGATAGCCGTCGACCCGACGTCGTGGTTCTCCTCCAACCCCACGTTCGCGGCGTACGAGGACCTCTTCGACAAGGGCAAGCTGCCCTACTGGTACGCCAACAGCTTCATCGTCTCGCTGCTGACCACGGTGCTCACCGTCGTCACCGCCTCGCTCGCCGCCTTCGGGCTCTCCCAGGTGCGGTTCCGCTTCAGCCGCGGGGTGTTCCTGCTGCTGCTCGCCGGGATCATGGTCCCGATGCAGGTGCTGATGATCCCGCAGTTCCTCGCGCTGCAGGAGGTGGGCCTGCTCAACACGTACTGGGGCGTGGTCCTGCCGCAGGTGCCGAACGTGGTCGCCGTCTTCGTCTTCAAGCAGTTCTTCGACGGCATCCCCAAGGAGCTGATCGAGGCCGCGCGCGCCGACGGCGCCGGCTGGCTGCGCACGTACTGGCAGATCGTGATGCCCGTGTCCCGGCCCGCCGTGTCCGCCGTGACGATCTTCGTGTTCGTGCAGGTGTGGAACAACTTCCTGTGGCCGCTGCTGGTGGTCACCGACCCGGAGATGATGACGCTGCCCGTCGGGCTCAACTCCGTACAGGACGCCTTCGGCATCCCGTACGCGCAGCTCATGGCCTCCGCCGTGCTGGGCGCCATCCCGCTGCTCGTCGTCTTCTCGCTCTTCCAGCGCCGCATCGTCGAGGGCATCGCCGGTACGGGCCTGAAGTAGCCCCGTACCGCCGGCACTCGCCCCGACAACCCCCCGAGAAAGGCACCGCATGCCGCACACCGCCAGGTTCACCGTCGACCCCGAGTTCGTCATCGGCGAGGTGGACCCGCGCCTGTACGGAACGTTCGTCGAGCACATGGGCCGCTGCGTCTACACCGGCATCTACGAGCCCGGCCACCCCACCGCCGACCCCGCCGGCTTCCGCGGCGACGTCGCCGAGCTGGTCCGGGAGCTGGGCACCGGCCTCGTCCGCTACCCAGGCGGCAACTTCGTCTCCGGCTACCACTGGGAGGACGGCGTCGGGCCGGTGGCCGAGCGGCCGCGCCGGCTGGACCTCGCCTGGCGGTCGGTGGAGACCAACGAGGTGGGCACGAACGAGTTCCTGACCTGGGCCCGGGGGCTGGGTCTGGAGCCGATGATGGCCGTCAACCTCGGCACCCGCGGCATCGACGCCGCCCGCGCGCTCGTCGAGTACGTCAACCACCCGGGCGGCACCGCCTGGTCCGACCTGCGGATCAAGCACGGCGTCGCCGAGCCGCACGGCGTGCGACTGTGGTGCCTGGGCAACGAGATGGACGGCCCGTGGCAGACCGGGCACAAGTCGGCGCGCGAGTACGGCAGGCTGGCGGCCGAGGCCGGCAAGGCCATGCACCAGGTCGACCCGTCGATCGAACTCGTCGCCTGCGGCAGCTCCAACGCCCGGATGCCGACCTTCGGCACCTGGGAGCGCGAGGTCCTGGAGGAGACCTACGACGAGGTCGACTACCTGTCGCTGCACGCCTACTACGAGGAGCTGGACGGCGACCGGGCGAGCTTCCTCGCCTCCGGCGCGCACATGGACCAGTACATCTCCGACGTGGTGTCCACCGCGGATCACGTGCGCGCCGTACGGCGGGCGGACAAGCGGATCCGGCTCTCCTTCGACGAGTGGAACGTCTGGTACGCCGCCCGCTTCCCCGGGGAGCGCAATCTGGCCACCGCCGAGACGCCGCGGCTGATCGAGGACACGTACTCCGTGACCGACGCCGCCGTCGTGGGCTCCCTCCTCATCACCCTGCTCCGGCACACCGACCGGGTCGCCGTGGCGTGCCTGGCGCAGCTGGTCAACGTCATCGCCCCGATCCGCAGCGAGCCCGGCGGACCGGCGTGGCGGCAGACCACGTTCCACCCCTTCGCGCAGGCCGCCCGGTTCGCGCGCGGCGCGGTGCTGCGCACGGAGCCGGACCGTACGGCGTCGCGCGTCGAGACGCCGCGCCACGGCGACGTTCCGGCGCTCGACCACGTCGTGACGTACGACGAGGAGACCGGCGACCTCACGATCCTGGCCGTCAACCGGGCCCAGGACGAGCCGCTGCGGCTGTGCGTCGCGCTGCGCGGGTTCGCGGCGGACGGCGCCGGGGGCGGCGGGGCGGACGGGTACGCGGTCCTCGAACACCTGGTCCTCGCCGACGACGACCCCGACGCGGCGAACACCGAGGCGGACCCCGGGCGGGTGGTGCCGCAGGTCGTCTCCACCACCCGGATCGGCGCGGACGGCGAACTCGAAGCCGAACTGCCGCCGGTGTCGTGGAACGTGATCCGGCTACGGAAGCGGGGTGCGTGACCGCGCGCGGCACATAATCGAAACTGCCGGAAAACTCCGTACATCCCTCCGCCCCCCTCAGGAGTCTCATGTCGTGAGCTGCACGGCGCCGACCTGGTGTGAAGCTCGCTGCACCTAGGGCCCTTTTGCACGAACCATGGCCGTTCTACGCAAATGTGGCCTAAAGTTCCGGGAGCATAGGCGCGCGTCGACCAGGGGAGGGTCTCGCGTGCGCCTCATCAGTCGCGATGTGCCAGGGGGGAACATGCGGCGTATCGGAGTTGCCGATACCGGGGTCATGACGGCGGAGCCGAGACGCGGGACCCGCGTACGCTCCGCCGCGGCGAAGCCGGCGTGGTATCTGCCGGCAGCCCTCGTCACCGACGCGGCGGGGATCGCGATCCCCGTCGTGCTCGTCTTCGTCACGACCCGGCAGTCCTATCCGGCGCTCTGCGCCGCGGTGGCCGCCGGGGGCTGGCTCGCCGTACGGGCCGCGCGGCGCCGCTACTCCGCGCGGCAGCTCGGCGAGTCGGGCGCGGTCGTGCCGCTGCTGCAGGACTGGCTCCTGCTGCTCGGCGTGCTCGCCGTCGTCCGCGCGTTCACCGCCGACGGCGCCGACAGCGCGGCCGAGCCGCAGCCGGCCCTGCTCGCGCTGCTGCCCGGCCTGGTGCTGACGATCGTCACCGCCAAGCTGCTCCACCACCACCTCGTCGCGTCCCGGCGGGAGGGCCAGGCGGTACGGCGCGTGCTGGTCGTCGCCGAGCCGGCGACCGCCGACCACGTCGTCGGCCGGCTGGCCGCGCGCACCGACCACGAGTACGTGGTCGTCGGCGTCGTCCCGGTCGGCGAGGCGCCGCTGTCCTGCGGCGCCCCGGAGGCCGCCCGGCTGGGCCCGGTCCCCGCGGACCGGGCGGGCTGGGACGCCCAGGCGGTGCTCGCCGCCGCCGCGGAGCACGGCGCCGAGCTGGTGCTCGCCGCCCCCGGACCGCTGCTGCCGGCGGCCCGGCTGCGGCAGCTGGCGTGGGCGCTGCACGACGCGGGGCTCCCGCTGGCGGTGCTGCCGGGCATAGCCGAGGTCGCCGAGCGGCGGCTGCGGCTGTCGGTGGTGGCGGGCCTGACGCTGCTGCACATCGCGCCGCCGCTGCGGCGGGGCGCGCAGTCGACGCTGAAGGCGGCGAGCGACCGCGCCCTCGCGGCCGTCGGCATCGCGCTGCTGTCGCCGGTGTTCGCGGTGATCGCGGCGGCGGTCAAGTGCACGTCGTCGGGACCGGTGTTCCACAAGCAGACCCGCCTCGGCCGCGGCGGCGCGCCGTTCACCATGTGGAAGTTCCGCAGCATGGTGCCGGACGCGGAGGAGCGGAAGGCCGCGCTGTCGGTGGTCGACGAGCACGACGGCAGCCCGATCTTCAAGATCCGCCGCGACCCGCGGGTCACCCGCGTCGGCGAGGTGCTGCGCCGCAGCTCGCTGGACGAGCTGCCGCAGCTGTTCAACGTGCTGCGCGGGGAGATGTCCCTGGTCGGCCCGCGCCCACCGCTGCCGGAGGAGGTCGCCCGGTACAGCGACACGGAGCTGCGCCGGCTGGCGGTGAAGCCGGGGATGACGGGCCTGTGGCAGGTCAGCGGGCGCTCGGACCTGACCTGGGACGAGACGATCGCGCTGGACCTGAACTACGTCGAGAACTGGTCCTTCGCCCACGACATGGACGTGATGGCCCGCACGTTGCGCGCGGTCGTCGACGGCCGGGGGGCGTATTGAGGTACGGAGCCGCCCACGGGGGGTGCCGGCGTGGCCCTTCGGGGTCGGCCGGCGCCGCGGTGTGGTGTGTATCAGGCGCCGACCCGCGTCGTACCGAGCCAGTGCTCATACACCGCCGCGATGCCGTCCCGCAGCCCGATCTCCGGCCGCCAGCCCAGCTCCCTGATCCGGGACACGTCCAGCAGCTTGCGCGGCGTGCCGTCCGGGCGGCTCGGGTCGAAGGCGATACGGCCCGGGTAGCCGACGACGTCCCGTACGGTCTCCGCCAGTTCGCGGATCGTCAGGTCCTCGCCGCACCCGACGTTGACCGGCGCGTCCGCGTCGTAGCCGTGCAGCAGCGCGAGGCACGCCGCCGCCAGGTCGTCCACGTGCAGGAACTCCCGGCGCGGCGTCCCGGTGCCCCAGAGCACGACCTCCTCCGCGCCCGCCTCCCGCGCCTCGTGGAAGCGGCGGACGAGGGCCGGCAGGACGTGGCTCGTCTCCAGGTCGAAGTTGTCGCCGGGGCCGTACAGGTTCGTCGGCATCGCCGAGATGTACGCCGCGCCGTACTGCCGGCGGTACGCCTGCACCTGCTCGACGCCGGCGATCTTCGCCAGCGCGTAGGCCCGGTTCGTCGGCTCCAGCGGCCCGGTCAGCAGCGAGTCCTCGCGGATCGGCTGGTCCGCGAGCTTGGGGTAGATGCACGACGAGCCGAGGAACAGCAGCCGCCGTACGTCCGCCGCGTGGCTGCCGGCGATGACGCTCAGCTGGATACGCAGGTTGTCCTCCAGGAACTGCACCGGGTAGCGGCTGTTCGCCATGATGCCGCCCACCTTGGCCGCCGCCAGCACCACCGCGTCGGGCCGGACCGCCGCCAGCCAGGCCGCCGTCCGCTCGGCGTCGCGCAGGTCGAGTTCGCCGCGGGTGCGGGTCAGCACCTGGTAGCCGTCGGCGGCGAGCCGGCGGGCGACGGCCGAGCCGACCAGACCGCGGTGGCCCGCGACGAAGACGCGCGCGCCGGGCGGCAGGAAGACCCGGGCGGCGGGCGGGAGACCGTCAGCGCCGGCGGGCGGGGACAGTTCGTTCGAGGGCGTCATACGTACGCATCCTGCCATCCGGCGGAATGATCAGGCGGAAGGAAACCATGGGCAAGACGGCCCTCATCACCGGCGTGACCGGTCAGGACGGCTCGTACCTCGCCGAACTGCTGCTCGCCAAGGGCTACACGGTGCACGGTCTCGTGCGGCGCTCGTCGTCGTTCAACACCGAGCGCATCGACCACATCTACCAGGAGCCGCAGGAGCCCGGCCGCCGGCTGGTGCTGCACCACGCGGACCTCTCCGACGGCGTCGCGCTGGTGAACCTGCTGCGCGACCTGGCGCCCGACGAGGTCTACAACCTCGGCGCCCAGTCGCACGTCCGGGTCTCCTTCGACGCCCCGCTCTACACCGCCGACGTCACCGGCCTCGGCTCCTTGCGGCTGCTGGAGGCGGTGCGCGCCGCCGGCATCGACACCCGGCTCTACCAGGCGTCGTCCTCGGAGATGTTCGGCTCCGCCCCGCCGCCGCAGAACGAGCGCACCCCCTTCCACCCGCGCAGCCCGTACGGCTGCGCCAAGGTCTTCGGCTACTGGTCGACGGTGAACTACCGGGAGGCGTACGACCTCTTCGCGGTCAACGGCATCCTGTTCAACCACGAGTCGCCGCGCCGCGGCGAGACCTTCGTCACCCGGAAGATCACCCGCGCCGTCGCACGGATCAAGGCGGGCCTCCAGGACCGCCTCTACATGGGCAACCTCGACGCGGTACGCGACTGGGGCTACGCCCCGGAGTACGTCGAGGCGATGTGGCTGATGCTCCAGCGCGACGTGCCCGACGACTACGTGGTCGCCACCGGGGAGGCGGGCAGCGTCCGCCAGTTCCTCGACGCCGCGTTCACCACCGCGGGCCTCGACTGGACGGAGTACGTCCGCTTCGACCCCAAGTACGAGCGGCCCAGCGAGGTCGACGCGCTCATCGGAGACGCCGCCAAGGCAGGCGACCTGCTGGGCTGGAAGCCGCAGGTCAAATGGCCCGAGCTGGCCCGGATCATGGTGGCGGCGGACATCGCGGCGCTCGACGCCGAACTGTCCGGAGCCACCGTCAGAATCGACAGGTAAAAACGGATATTCTCTCCCCGGACTCGCGACGCGCGGCCGCAGGGGACGACGGCCCAGGGGGGCACATGCACAAGCACAGAAGAACGCGGAAGTGGGGAGCGCTCGGCGCGGCCGTGGCGCTGGCGACCGGCACGCTGGTATCCGCCGGCATCACGTACTCCTCGCCCGAGGCCGAGGCGGTGACCCCGCCGGTGGCGATGACCGCCGACGACCTGGCGACCTGGCAGACCAACGGCGTCGTGTGGGCCATGGCCGAGTCGGACGGCGTGGTCTTCGCCGGCGGTACGTTCTCCGCCATCCGCCCGCCCGGCGCGGCGGCCGGCACCAGCGAGACGAAGGTGGCGAACTTCGCCGCGTTCGACGCGGCGACCGGCGAGCCGACGGACTGCAAGCTGAACTTCACCATCGGCTCCGGCACCGCCACCGTACGCGCGCTGACCGTCTCCCCCGACGGCAAGACGCTCTACGCGGGGGGCGAGTTCGGCACCGTCAACGGCACCTCCCGCAGCCGCGTCGCGGCGATCGACATCGCCTCGTGCACAGTGAAGTCCGGATTCAACGCCGGCAGCGTCTCCGCCCGGGTCTACGGGCTCGACGCCGCGGCGAGCGGCCGGCTGTACCTGGCCGGCGACTTCAAGACCGTCGGCGGGCAGAGCCGGGTGAAGTTCGCCGCCGTGAACGCGAGCACCGGCGCGCTGAACTCCTGGAAGGCCAACGCGGGCCCGGACCGGGCCGGCCGCGTCATCGAGGAGACCCCGAACGGGCAGCACGTGGTGGTCGGCGGCGACTTCAACGGGCTGAACGGCGACAGCAGCGTGCACGGCCTGGCCGTCGTCCGCGCCGACACCGGATCGACCGTACGGGCCTTCAAGGGCGTCAGCAACAACGCGAACAACCCGTACGAGCTGCACTGGAACTCCCTCGTCAAGGGCATCCACATCGACGAGACCGGCATCTACACCGCGCACGAGGGCCACGGCGGCGGCGTCTTCGACGGCCGGCTCGCGATGAACCTCAACAGCACCTTCACGCAGCGCTGGCGCGACACCTGCCTGGGCGCGACGCAAGACGTCACCGTCTACAAGGACGTGCTGTACAGCGTCTCGCACGCGCACAACTGCGGCAGCATGGGCCAGTTCCCGGAGCTGGACGAGCGGCAGCACATGCTCGCCGAGTCCGTCGACAACCCCAAGCCGCTGCTGTCCTGGTTCCCGGACACCGACGACGGCCCGTCCGGCACCGAGCAGATCGGTCCGCGCGTCATGGTCACGTCGTCCAGCGGCGGCAAGGACTACATGTGGATCGGCGGCGAGTTCACCCGCATCCAGTCCAACGGCAACAAGCTCCAGCAGGGCCTGGTCCGCTTCGCGAGCACCCCGGACGGCCGAAAGCCCGTCGCCGGCGCCACCGGTGTGACGGCGGCGAACGTCGACGGCGGTGTGCGGCTGCGCTGGAAGGCCGGCTGGGACCGCGACGACAGCAAGCTGACGTACACGATCTACCGCAACGGCGAGGCGCTGGCGACCAAGCCGACGCTGGACTCGACGTTCTGGACGCTGCCGCAGGGCAGCTTCACCGACACCGGGGTCGAGCCCGGCACGACGTACAGCTACCAGATCACCGCGAGCGACGCCGCCGGCAACACCACCGCCAAGTCCGCGGCGGTGACGGTGACGACGCCGGGCACGCCGGCGCAGACCACGGTCGACCGCACCGCGACCGCGGACGCCTACGTCAACGGCTCGGCGGTGAGCACCAACTACGGCACGCACAACCAGCTGCTGGCCAGGAAGACCTCCCCGTACCTCGGCTACCTGCGGTTCTCGCTGCCGGAGGCGCCGAGCGGGATGACGCTGAAGTCCGCGAAGCTGACGCTGCGCACGACGACCGACGCCAGCGCCGGCTCCCCGGACACCGTCAGCGTGCAGCCGGTCACCGGCAGCTGGTCGGAGTCGGCGGTGACGTACGCGAGCCGGCCGGGGCTGTCGTCCACCGTGCTGGGGACGTTCACCGGCGCGACGGAGCTGGACACCGACTACACCGCGTCGCTGTCGGCCGCCCAGCTCGCCGGCTCGCTCGGCGACACGTTGGACGTGGCGCTGACCAGCGACGGCACGGACGCCTGGTGGGTGCGGGCGCGGGAGACCGCGTACGCGCCGAAGCTCACGCTGACGTTCGGAGCGGGCTGATGAGCGCCCGTACGGTACGTGGGGCGCTGGCGACGGCGGCCACGGTCCTGGCGCTGCTCTTGGCCGGCTGCAGCGGCGGCGACGACGGAGACGACGACGCGGCGGCCAAGTCCCCGGCGTCCCAGCAGGAGGGCGACCGCGCCCCGAAGGACCCCGGCCCCGAGGCGGAGAAGGACGACGGCACCGAGAAGGTGCCGGAGGCCGGCCTGGAGCCCGCGGAGGGCGAGTTCTCCGAAAAGGAAAAGACGTACCTGAAGGACCGGGTGCCCGAGGGCGTGGACCCGGCGGCGATCCTGGAGGCGGGCGAGGAGGCCTGCGCCAAGATCGAGAGCGCGGCGGCGACGGACGAGAAGCTGGCCCGGGAGGCCATCCGCTCCGGCGACATCGCCAACGCCGAGGACGCGATCCACACCCTGTGCCCCCAGTACGAAGACCTGCTGTAGGAGCCGTCTTGAAGAGACTGCCCATCGTCGTCGCGATACCGACCAAGAACGAGGCCGAGAACATCGCGACGACGGTGCGGTCCGTCATCGACCACTTCGAGGCCGTGGTGGTGGTCGACTCGGACAGCACGGACGACACCCGCGCCCTCGCGGCGGACCAGGGCGCCGAGATCGTCCCGTACACCTGGGACGGCAAATATCCTAAGAAGAAGCAGTGGTGCCTGGACCACGTCCATCCCGAGCTGGACTGGATGCTGTTCGTCGACGGCGACGAATCCCCGAGCCCGGAGCTGATCGCCGAACTGCACCGCATCTTCGACCCGGCGGCCGAGGGGTCTCTCCGGGTGGCCCCGGCCGCGTTCGACATCCCGCTCGGCTACTGGTTCGCGGGCAAGCGCCTGCGCCACGGCTACACCATCGTCAAACGCGCCCTGATGGACCGCACCCGCGCCCGCTTCCCGGAGCTGGGAGACCTGAACGCGCCGGGCATGGGCGAGCAGGAGGGCCACTACCAGCCGCTCGCCGAAGGCCCGGTGGTGCGGCTGAGGGCAACGCTTGAGCATGAGGACCTGGACCCGGTACGCACGTGGTTCGAGCGGCACAACCGCTACTCGGACTGGGAGGCGTGGCTGGAACTCCACCCGGAGGTCCGGGAGGAGATCCGCCAGGCCAAGACGCGCCAGGGCCGGCTCTTCCACCGGGCCCCGCTGAAGCCGCTGGTGTCGTTCGCGTACGCCTACGTGTACAAGCGCGGCTTCCTCGACGGGCGCGCGGGGCTGGACTACGCGCTGGCGATGAGCTTCTACCGCTGGCAGATAGGCCTGAAGACCCGGGAGCAGAGCGCGTAGGCCGATCTCGCGGTGCCCGCACCGCGGAGAAACTTTCGACGCACGACGCCGCCAGCGCGCCACCGCCACCGGTCCGCACGGCCGCGCCACCTGCACCGCCGGGCTACGGACGGCTCAGCGGCGCACCTCGTCGTAGACGTCCAGCAGGGTGTCCACCACGCCGTCGATGGCGAACCGGTCGTTGATCAACTGCCAGGCGGCCTGCGACGCCTCCTCGTTGGCGGCCGGGTCCAGCAGTTCCAGCACGGCCTGGCCGACCAGTGGGCCGTTGTCGGTATCGGCGCGGCTGTCGAGGACCCGGCCCGCGCCGGCCTCCGCCACGTCGGGGCCGAGGCCGCAGGTGCGGGTGATCACGACGGGGACGCCGACCGACATGGCCTCCAGTACGGAGACGGGGAACGGCTCGACCACCGACGGCAGTACGTAGACGTCGGCGGTACGGTGCCGGGCCAGCACCTCGTCGGGGGTGAGGGAGCCGACGTACGACACCGAGTGCGCCACCCGTAGTGCCTCGGCCAGCCGCATCATCGGCTCGGCCAGCGCGCCGGTGTCCGGCCCGGCGAGCACGAAGCGGGCGTCCGGGTGCTTCGCCAGCACCACGGGGATCGCCCGGATGAAGTCCTCCGGCCGCTTGCGCTCCTGCACCCGCGCGACGTACACGACCGTCGGCGGCCCCGACGTCCGCGCGGGCCTGCGCTCCTGCGGCGGCACGCCGTTGACGAGGCGGCGCGGCCGGGTCAGCGGCGTGTCCGGGACGACGGCCTGGATCTCGCCGTGCTCGAACTCCGTCAGATACAGCGTCGCGTCCGCCCTGCGCAGCGCGCGGCGCAGCCCGAGCACGTCGACGGCGCGGGCCACCGGCTTCTCGGTGGGGTCGATCATGCCGTGGGTCTGCAGCACCACCGGCACCCCGGCCTGCTGCGCGATGAGCGCGAACGGCAGGGTGATGAGGTCCCGCATGAGGTGGACGTGCACGACGTCCGCGGAGCGGACCAGGCGGCGGGCGCGGGCCAGCAGCGCCGGCGAGGTGATGCCGCTGACCTCGAACCGCGGCAGGACGTGCTTGGCCTGGTACATCCACGCGGGCACGCCGTCGATGTCACGGGGCAGCGGGCCGTCGAAGCCGTCGCCGAGGGTGGCGATACGGGAGTCGACGCCCCGGGCCCGCAGCCCTTTGCTCAGGTTGAGCGCGACGCGCGTGGGCCCGCCGAAGTCGTTCGTGGGCGTGTGCAGCGTGACGACATGCAGAACTCTCAAGACGGTCCCCTCCCCGGCACCCCCGGCACCGTACATACGTTCCCGGAGCCTACCCGGCGCACAACCCCGCGCCTCTTTAGACTGTCTTCGGTTGCAAGACGGTTGTACGGGGCGATACGGGGCGGGGGCAGTTCGGGCGATGGCGGACCAACCGGGCGGGCGGCGGCCCGGCGAGCGCGACGGCGAGGCCCGCGCGCCACTCGACGAGACCGTCCAGATCCGGATGGCGCCGCTGGCCGCGAAGGCCGCGCGCCGCGCCCGGGCCGCCGCGGGCACGAGCCCCGGCACCCGTACCGACACCCGCACCGGCACACCGGCCCGCCGCCCGTTCACGCCCCTCGTCATCCCCAAGAGCCCCGCCCCGCGCGCCGTGCTCTCCCGGGCGCTGTCCGTCCCGCTGGTCGTCGCGCTCGTCCTCGTCCTGCCGCTGGCGGTCGCCGGCCGCTCCCAGCCCGACGTACGGGACGCGGTCTTCTGGCTCCAGCTGGCCACCACCTGTTACGCGGGCGCGCGGCTGTCCGCGATGGTCCTCGCCACCCGGCGGCGGCTTATCCAGGGCACCGTGTGGCTGTTCTGCTACGTCGCGATGGGCGTCGCGCCGCTGGCGCAGATCGTGCTGGAGCAGACGCCGACGCCGGTGGTCGGCACCCGGGGCGACTTCACGATGGCGGTGGCGCTGGTGCTCGCCGGCTTCGTCGCGTTCGACGTCGGCGCGCTGCTGTCGCGGCACGCCTCGGAGGCGCGGGTGAGCCGGCCGCGGCCGGTGGCGTCGGTCAACAAGCGCCGGCTGTACCTGCTGGTGATCCTCGCGTACGCGGGCAGCGGGCTGCTCATCGCCTCCTTCGGCGGCCCGGCGCCGTTCTTCGGCAGCCGCCAGGCGATCAGCGACGAGCTGACCGGCGGCGGCACGTCCGGCTCGCAGGTCGGCTCGGCGTTCCTGCGGGGCTTCGGTACGGTGCCGGCGCTGCTGGCGCTGCTGATGATGACGCGCTGGCTGGTGACGTCGCGGCGGGCCAGGCGGCAGCCGGGCGTGGTGCTGCCGTGGGCGGGGCTCGTCCTGGTCAACGGGATCGTGAACAACCCGATCTCCAACCCGCGGTACTGGTTCCTCACGGTCGCCTTCGCGCTGCTGTTCACCGCGTTCCCGCGCAGCTCCGTGGTGTACCGCACGGCGCTCGCGGGGGGTGTGGCCCTGGCGGTGCTGCTGTTCCCGTTCGCGGACAAGTTCCGCTACGACGAGGCGGGGCGGCAGGAGACGCAGTCGGGGTCGGTGCTGGAGCCGCTGGTGATGAAGGACTACGACCAGACGGTGATGTTCGCGAACACCATCTCGTACGTGGACTCGGGCGCCGGCCACACCTACGGCAAGCAGCTGGCGTCGTCGGCGTTCTTCTTCGTGCCCCGCTCGGTGTGGGACGGCAAGCAGCTCGACTCGGGCGTGAAGGTGGGCACGTGGATGGGGATGACGAACGTCAACCTGTCCTCGCCGCTGTGGACGGAGCTGTGGCTGGACTTCGGGCCGCTGGGGATGGCGGGCGGGCTGCTGCTCGTGGGGTACGCGGCGGCGCGGACGGACCGGAGGTTCGCCGAGTCGGGACACGTGTCCCGGGACCCGGGGAACGTGATGGCGACGGTGGTCCCGCTGGTCGCGGGGTACTCGTTCATCCTGCTGCGGGGACCGCTGCTGCAGGCGACGGGGCGGATCGGGATCGCGGTGCTGTGTCTGGCGCTGGTGGCGACGTTCCGGCCGGACGAGCGCAAGCGGCTGCGCTGAGCGGGACCGCCTGCCGGCGGGGGGCGGGGCGGGGGCGGAGTCAGTGGTCACGCGGTCATCCCGCCGCCGCTTGGGCGGGCGCACCCCGTCTTTCCGCACACCCCGTTCCCCGCACTCCCGCCCCAGGGTAGGCCGCCCCTCCGACATTCCAGGCCCGCGGGCACCGGCGTACCGTCCGCCTCGCGCCGTACGCAACGTGCGTTGCACCGCCCGGGCCGTAGGCTCGGGGCGTGGATGCCGAGGATGATCTCCGCGCCGGGCTCGGGCGGCTGCTCGACGGAGCGGGCGCGCGGCGCACCGCCGCGGCGGTGGAAAGGCTCGTCGCCGGATACCGGGGCGGCGGCCCCGCCCCCGCGCTGCGCAACCGGGACGATGTGGCGGCGTACGCCGCGTACCGGATGCCCGCTACGTTCCAGGCCGTGCGGGCCGCCCTGAGCGCGCTGGCCGTCGCCGCGCCCGGCTGGGAGCCGGGCAGCCACCTCGACGTGGGCGGCGGGACCGGCGCCGCGGTCTGGGCGGCGGCGGCCGTCTGGCCGGACGGGCCGCGGCCGACCCTCGTCCTGGACCACGCAGAACCGGCCCTGGCGCTCGGCCGCGAGCTGGCGGCGGGCGCCGCCGCCCCGGCGGTACGCGCCGCCGAGTGGCGCCGCCAGGCGCTCGGCGCCGCCCCGGCGGGCCCTCGCCGGACCCGGGGCCGGCCGGCGGGCGACACCCGGCTCCGGCAGTGGGGCGGCACGACGGCAGCCGGCCCCGATGGCGCCCCGGCGGACGCCTCGACGGCCGCCCCGGCGGACTACTCGACGGGCGGCTCGGCGGGCGCACCGGCAGGCGGCTCGGCGGGCGCCGGGTGGGCGGCGGCCGCGCTCGTCACCGTTTCGTACGTCCTCGGCGAGCTGTCCGAGGACGTACGCGGCGACGTCGTCGCGGACGCGGCCCGCAGCGCGCGCGGCGCCATCGTGGTCGTGGAGCCGGGAACGCCGCAGGGGTTCCGCCGGGTGCTCGACGCGCGCCGGCAGCTGGTGGCCGACGGGTTCGAGGTGCTGGCGCCCTGCCCGCACAGCGCGGCGTGCCCCATGGAGGGGACCGCGGACTGGTGCCACTTCGCCGCCCGCGTGCAGCGCTCCGCGCTGCACCGCCGGATCAAGGGCGGCGAGCTGGGGCACGAGGACGAGAAGTTCGCGTACGTCGCTGCCGCCCGCCTGGAGCGCGTGGGCGGTGCACCGGCCGCCGGTCGCGTCGTACGGCATCCGCAGCTGCGCAAGGGGCAGGTGCTGCTGCAGCTGTGCACGGCCGGCGAGGGGCTGGTCCGTACGACCGTCTCCAAGCGGCAGGGCACCCGCTACCGCGCCGCCCGCGACCTGCGGTGGGGCGATGCGTGGCCGCCGCCGGCGGGCGACGGCCACGACGCGCCGTAGCAGGTCAGCGGCTCAACGGCTCGGGAAATCAGGGAATCAGGGACTCAGCGGCTCACGGGCCCAGCGGCCCGGGGCCTCCGCGCCCGGCCGCTCTCACTCGCGCAGCTCCAGCGTGCAGCACTTCACGCTGCCGCCGCCCTTGAGCAGCTCCGTCAGGTCCATCGGGATCGGCTCGAAGCCGCGCTCCCGCAGCGGCTCGACCAGCCCGGCCGCCGCCTGCGGCAGCAGCACGTGGCGGCCGTCGCTGACGGCGTTGAGGCCCAGCGCCAGCGCGTCCTCCTCCCCCGCCAGGACGGCGTCCGGGAAGAGCCGGGCGAGCACGTCGCGGCTGCCCGGGGAGAAGGCGGCGGGGTAGTACATGACGTCGGTGTCGGTGGAGTCGTCCAGGACGCACAGCGCGGTGTCGAGGTGGTAGAAGCGCGGGTCGACGAGGTCGAGGCCGATGACGGGCCGGCCCAGGTACTCCTGTGCCTCGGCGTGCGACTCGGGGCTGCTGCGGAAGCCGCGCCCGGCGAGGATCCAGGAGCGGGTGACGGCGAAGTCGCCCTCGCCCTCGTTGACGTGTTCCGGCAGGCGGTAGTGGGCGAAGCCGTGGGCGCGGAACCAGCGGCGCTGGGCGGCGGCCTCGCCGCTGCGCTGCGGGTAGGCGAAGCGCGCGCCGAGCACGCGGCCGTCGACGACGAGCGCGCCGTTGGCGGCGAAGACCATGTCCGGCAGGGCGGGGTCGGGCTCCAGCAGCTCGACGGTGTGGCCGAGGGAGCGCTGACGGGCGACGAGGTCCTCCCACTGCGCGAGCGCGAGCTGGAGGTCGACGGGTTTGGCGGGGTCCATCCACGGGTTGATGGAGTACGTGACGGCGAAGTGTGCCGGTGGGCACATCAGGTACCGGCGCGCCGAAGCTGTGCGCAACAACGAGGGCTCCTCACTGCTGACGTCCAAGCGCCGGCCCGCGGATCGCGCGCGCCGACGCACGTAACCGAATGGTGCCTGCTGAAGGGCCGCGCGCGCAGCAGTGCGACACGAGTGACCGGGGACGGGTCGCGGGGCACGGTGGTGCGGCGGTGCGGGCGGGAACGGGCGGCCGGGGCGGCCCGTCAAAGCCGCATTTAGCGCGATACGCACTGGTGAACGGTGGTCACGTTTTCATCGCGCGCCACGCCGGCCGGGGGCGCCCGCAGCCCCTGGACGTGCGCATCCGCGCAGGTCCGGGCGTACGGAACGGGCGGCGGCCGGCGGCCGGGGCGGATCGCGGCGCCTCGGTACCGGAGGGCGGCCCGCGGACCGGATGGCATACCGTGGCACAGTATCGGCCTACGGGCACCCGGTCAGGTGGCAGCATGAAGATCGGGGGCCATCGGGACGACGGGCCGAGGTGAGGGGACGCATGGCACGGGTACGCAGGCTTCCGGAGTGGCTTTCCGGCACCCGCCGCGGCCGGACGCGCGGCAGCGCCGCCGCCGCGGAGCGCCTGCAGGCAGCCGCCGCCGAGCGCAGGGAGCTGCTGCTCGCCGCCGCCGACGCCGGCCTGCCGCTCGCTCCCGCCGCGTACCCGGAGGGCTACGGCTGCTCCTGTGACCGCATCGGCTGTCCCTCCCCCGGCCGCCACGCCGTCTCCTTCGCCTGGCAGACGCAGGCCAGCGCCGACGCGCAGCGCGTCGAGCGGTGGCTGGCCGCCCAGCCGGAGGCCAATTTCGTCACCGCCACGGGCCGCAGCCACGACGTGCTCGACGTACCGCTGGAGGCGGGCACGCGGGCGCTGGAGCGGCTGGAGGCGGAGGGCGTCGCGGTCGGCCCGGTGGCGGTCAGTCCGGAGGCGCCGGGGCAGGGGCGGATGCTGTTCTTCACCTCCACCCGCGGCACGCCCGAGGACGAGGACGAGTGGTGGCCGTGCGAGCTGGACTGCCGCCCCGAGACCATGGACGAGCACCCGGGGCTGCGCTGGCACTGCCGCGGCAGCTACGTGCTGGTGCCGCCGGCGCGGCTGCCGGGCGAGGAGGGTGTGACGTGGCTGCGCGGCCCGGAACATCCCCTGCCCGACCCGCTGACACTGCTGGGGGCGCTGACCGACGCCTGCGCGGCGTACGCGGGCGCGGAGCGGGAGCGGGAGCGGGAGCGCGAGGCGGCCTGGCCGCTGAGCTGAGCGGCCTGGCCGCTGAGCTGAGCGGCCTGGCCGCTGAGCTGAGCGGCGTGGCCGCTGGGCTGAGCGACCCGGCCGGCGGGCTGGGACCGCGGCCCTCCGTTCGCGTACGGGCGCCGCGGCCCTCCGCCCGCGTACGCGCGGGTGAGGGCCCGTAGCGCCGCCTCCTCAGCTGCCCGCGGCGCCGACCAGCCCCTCCAGACGGTTGTAGAAGATGATCCCGTCGCCCTTGTCGTCGCGCGGCGGCACCACCACCGCCTGCTGCGAGACCCGCTCCAGCGTCAGCGACTTCTCCGGGGTCCCCTTCATCAGGGGGTCGGCCGCGGGCGGCACCTCGACCTCCCGGCCCTGGGCCACCGTCTGCTTGACGAAGTGCCGGCTGCTGAACAGCGCCAGCGCCCCGCCGTCGGCCAGCCGCAGCGCGACCGGCGGGTACTCGGGGGTGGCCTCGTCGACGTACTGCGTGACGTACTCGGGCGTGCGCCGGTACTGCTCACGGGCGCCGACCCGCTCGGAGGTGTGCTGCCCGGGCGCGAAGTCGTCGCCCTCGCCGTCCTTCAGGTACGCCGCGTACGTCGTGCCCAACTGCCCCGGCGGCACGGTCAGCCCCGAGGACTCGCCGAGCGGCACGCGGCGGACGTGGCCGTCGTCGTCCTCGGCGAACTCGCCGATGGCGGCCACCTCGGAGTCGTCGAGCAGCGACAGGTGGGTGGCGTGCCAGCGGGCCTCCGGCCCCTCCTTGACGAAGACCATGAACCAGCGTAGCTCGTTGCGGTTGGAGAGGGTGTCGGCGACGAACCAGCGCGGCCAGCCGCGCTGTTGGGGGATCAGGTAGCGGGTGTCGCGGAACTCGAGCGGCTCGTAGTCGGGGTTGCCCTCCGGGCGGTCCGCCTTGCGCACCTTCAGGCCCGCCTGGTCGATCTCGCGGAGGCCGCCGGCCTCGATACGGGAGTTGACGTCGAGGTCGTAGTCCTCGTTGGCCTTGTTGTTCATCTCCCCGAACCGGTCGAGGACGCGGCCCGCCTCGCCCTCGGTCACGGCCGGCTGGAGGACCTCCTCGCCGTGCACCGTGACGCACCCGCTGAGCGTCAGCAGCGTCGCCACCAGCAACGGCACCGCGGCGACGGTCGCCCGGAAGCGGCGTATCGGCATGATCTTTTTCTCCGACTCCTGCGCTGTGCCTGGGAACGGCGTCACCATACCCGGGTCGGCGGCGGCCCACCGGCCCGGGACCGGATCCGCCGCCGGCCGCGGGGAACCGCACAGTGATTCGGCTCTCATTCGCGCCCCGGTGGCGAAAACCCTTCCCCGGGACGGGTACGAGCGATCATCATGCTGCGCATGACATTCGGGGCAGCACTGAGCGAGTTGCGCAAAGCTCAGAAAACGGCGAAGGGCGTCTCGCTCTACTCGCGCTACGTCAACCGGCCGCTGGGGCGGGTGTTCGCGGCGGGCGCGTACGTCCTCGGGCTGCGGCCGAACCACGTGACGCTGCTCAGCGCGGCCTTCACCGGCTGCGGGATCGCCGCCGTCGCGCTGGTACGCCCCGGCTGGCCGCTGGCCGTCGCGGTGTACGCGCTGCTCGTCACCGGCTTCGCCCTCGACTCGGCGGACGGCCAGCTGGCGCGGCTGCGCCGGGAGTCGAGCGCGGCCGGCGAGTGGCTGGACCACGTCGTCGACTGCGCGAAGGTCACGTCTGTGCACGCCGCCGTACTCGTCTCGTTCTACCGCTTCTTCGACCTCTCCTCGGACGCCTGGCTGCTGCTGCCGCTGGGCTTCCAGCTGGCCGCCGTGCTGATCTTCTGCGGCGGGCTGCTGGCCGACAAGCTCAAGCCGAAGCCCGCGCCGGACGCGGCGCCGGCGCCCGCCCCGCCGCCTTCGCGGCTGCGGGCGGTGGCGCTGCTGCCCGTGGACTACGGCGTCTTCTGCGTGGTGTTCCTGCTGCTGGGCAGCGAGAGTGCGTTCCTCGCCGGCTATACGGCGCTGGCCGCGGTGGCGGGGCTGTTCGTGGCCGCCTTCATGGCGAAATGGTTCCGGGAGCTGTCTGCGGCGAGCTGACCGTGGCCTCGCCGCGAGGGCCGCGGCCGGCGAGGGTGGCGCGGTCCGCGAGGGTGGTGCGGTCGGCGAGGGCGTCGAGCGCGCGGCGCAGCTGCGTGCTCGACGTGTGCACGGTGTACGGGAAATACACCACTTCCACGCCCACCGACCGGAAGTCGGCCTCCAGCTTGTCCCCCTTGGGCGTGCCCCGCCAGTCGTCGCCCTTGAAGATGACGTTGAAGCGGACCTGCTGCCAGGTCTCCAGCTTGTCGGGCACGGTCTCGACGAACGCGGCGTCCACATGCCGGATGCTGCGTACGATCTCCAGCCGTTCGACCAGCGGCACGACCGGGGCACGGCCCTTCGCCAGCCGCGCCATCTCGTCCGAGACCACCCCGGCGACGAGATAGTCGCAGCGACTCCGGGCGTGCCGGAGGATGTTCAGGTGTCCGACGTGAAAGAGGTCGTAGACCCCCGGTGCATAGCCGACCGTGTGCGCCACGGCACCCCCCAAGTATTCCCCCTGATAGTGGCACAACCCCTGGCGCGCCAGGAGTGTCAACCATAACGGGCAGGTGCGGATAAGGTGCGAGCCGGCTTCGGGAAGGCAAACGAGGGGTGGAACGGTGACGCGGGTGCTGCTGGTTTCGACCAATTATGCGCCGGAACAGGCGGGGATCGGCCCGTACGCGACACAGATCGCGGAGCACTGGGTCGAGACCGGCCGCGCCGAGGTGCACGTGCTGGCCGGGATGCCGCACTACCCGAACTGGCGCGTCGCCGACGGCTACCGCGACGTCTGGCGCCGGGAGGAGGAGCTGGCCGGCGTCCGCCTGCACCGCCGCCGGCACTCCGTACCCGCCCGGCAGACCGCCGTACGGCGCGCGCTGTACGAGGCGTCGATCCTCGCCCACGGCATCGTCGCACCGCCCCGCATGGACGCCCCCGACGCGGTCGTCGCGCAGCTGCCCAGCCTGGCCGGCGGCGCGCTCGGCGCCCGTCTCGCCCGCCGCCACGGGGTGCCGTACATACCCGTCGTACAGGACCTGATGGGCGCCGCCGCGGCGCAGAGCGGTATCCGCGGCGGGGGCCGGGCGGCGGCCGTGGCCCGCGCGGTGGAGTCCCGGGTGCTGCGGCGGGCGTCGCTGGTCGGGGTGATCCACGAGACGTTCGTCCCGCGGGTGGCCGCGATGGGCGTCGACGAGAAGCTGATACGTGTCGTCCCCAACTGGTCGCACGTGACGGGACCGACCCGGCCGCGCGCGGAGATGCGCGCCCGGCTGGGGTGGCGCGAGGGGCAGACGGTGCTGCTGCACTCCGGCAACATGGGGCTGAAGCAGGGCCTGGAGGTGCTCGTCGAGGCGGCCCGGTCGGATCCGTCGCTGCGGGTCGTGCTGATGGGCGACGGCAACCAGCGCGAGCGGCTCGCCGCCCTGGGCGCGGGGCTGCCGAACCTCGACTTCCTGCCGCCCGCGGACTCCGGGGAGTTCACCGACGTGCTGGCCGCGGCGGACGTGCTTGCGGTCACCCAGCGGTCGTCGGTCCTGGACATGAGCGTGCCGTCGAAGCTCACCTCGTACTTCGCCGCCGGCCGGCCCGTGGTCGCCGCGGTGGCCGAAGGCGGCGGCGCGGCGGAGGAGATGCGGCGCGCGGGCGCGGGGGTGGTGGTGCCGCCGGAGGACCCGGAGGCGCTGCTGGCGGCGGTGCGTACGCTGGCCGGGGACCCGGACCTTGGCGCCGCGCTGGGCGCGAAGGGGCCGGTGTACGTCCGGGAGCACCTGAGCAGCGAGGCGGGCCTGGGCCGTATCACCGCGCTGCTGGACGAGGCCCTGGACGGGGCGCTGGACGGGGCCGGGGGGCCGGTTGTCCACAACCGGTCGGTTATCCACAGGCGGAAGGCGGCCGGGGAGCCGGCCGGGGAGCCCGTCCCCCATACTGACAAGACCGGTTGAGGGGGGCCGAGACCATGTCACAGCACGTTCCGGGCGACAGCCACGCCATGCAGCCGCAGGACGAGCCCGACCTGCTGCGCGACCAGTTCCGGCAGCTCCTGCGCTACCGCGGAATGATCGTCCTGGGCGTGGTCCTCGGGCTGCTCGGCGGCGGCTGGATCGCCCTGGCCTCCGGCGAGGAGTACATCGCCTCAAGTGAGGTCACGCTGCGCCAGGTCAGCCTGGACCCCTTCGCCTCCGGCAGCGACGCAACGGCCATCAAGGAGAACATCGGCACGGAGCGGCAGACCGCCGCGAGCAACGCGGTGGCCAAGATCGTCGCCGACGAGGTGGGCCACCCCGAGGACGGCGAGAAGCTGCAGCACGGCCTGCAGGTCACCAACCCGCCGAACACGCTGGTGCTGCGCTTCGACTACAGCGCGGACGACCCCGGCACCGCCGCCGAGCGCTCCAACGCCTTCGCCGCCGCCTACCTCGCGTACCGCGAGGACAAGAGCAAGCGCACCATCGACAACATGGTCAAGGCCTACGACGACCAGATCAAACCCCTGATCGCGGAGCGGGACGCGCTCGACGACGAGATCGAGGCGCTCGGCGAGGGCCGGGCGCTGGAGTCGGCGCTGTCGGCCCGCTCCTCGCTCAGCCAGAGCATCGGCCAGATCACCGCCGACCGCGCCAAGCTGCAGGCCCTCGACACCACCCCCGGGCACGTCGTGCGGGACGCCACGCCGCCCGCCGAGCCCGCGGGGCCGGGGATCTTCATGCTGCTCGGCCTCGGCGCCGCGTTCGGCGTGGGCCTCGGGCTGCTCGTCGCCTGGGTGCGGCTGATCTTCGACCCCACGGCGCGCTCGGAGAGCGATGTCGTACGGGCGCTGCACGCCCCGGTGCTCGGCACGCTGCCGCGCACCCGCGGGTCCGGCGGCCTGCTGGCCACCGGCAGGGTCGCCGAGGAGTACCGCTCGATGGCCTTCCGGCTGGCGTACGACCAGCGCTTCGCCGACCGGCGGCGGCTGTTGGTGGTCGCGCCGCGCGGCGGCATAGACATCCCCGCCGCGGTCTCGGTCAACCTGGCCGCGTCGTTCGTGGAGATGGGGCACGAGGTGCTGCTCGTCGAGGCCGACCTGCGCACGCCGAGCCTGTCGGCGCGGCTCAGCGCCGCCGACGGGGTGCGGCCCGGCTGGGCCCGTACGCCCGCGCGCGGCGACGGCGGCTGGCCGACGGGCCTGCAGATACCGATCGACGCGGGCGAGTCCGGTGCCTTCGACCTGATCCCCGGCACCCGGGTACGCAACGCCGCGCGGGCGCTGACGTCCGCGCCGGCCACGCAGTTGATCGCGGAGGCGGACGCGCCGGGGTCGGTCGTGGTGGTGCTGGCGCCGGCCGTCCTGTCGTACGCGGACGCGCTGGCGCTCGCCGACCGGGTCGACGGCGTGCTCGTCGTCTGCGACCCGCGGCAGGTGCACCGCGAGGACCTGGCGCGTATCCGCGAGCTGATATCGGGCGCGGGCGGCACGGTGCTCGGCGCGGTGCTGCACTCGCACGGCAGCGGCGAGCCCGACGCGGGCGGGCGCGGCCGGTCCGGCCGGAGCGGCGGCCGGGGCGACGGCCGCGGCGTCGACGCGGGTACGGGCACGGTGGCACCGGCGCCGCCGGCCAAGGCCACGGGGGCGGACTACCCGGCCGACAGCCGGGCCGTGCGCTCCTCGCGGCGGTAGATGCGCGCCCGCTGGGCGATCGCGTCCTCCGTCGCCGACCAGGGCGTGGCGGCGCTGACGAACATCGCGGTGCTGGTGGTCGCGGCGCGGGGGTCGTCCGCCGAGGGCTTCGCGGTCTTCTCCCTCGTCTACATGACGTTCACCGTCGTGCTGGGCGTGCAGAGCAGCTACGTGGGCCAGGCGCTGGTGCTGGAGCGCGACGGCGGCAAGGATGGTGCAGGCAAGGGCCGTGCGGGCA
Source organism: Streptomyces sp. CNX435 (assembly GCF_059570575.1). NCBI lineage: Bacteria > Bacillati > Actinomycetota > Actinomycetes > Kitasatosporales > Streptomycetaceae > Streptomyces > Streptomyces sp. CNX435. Next base: position 224,055 of record NZ_JCANTA010000008.1, read on the forward strand.
GGGACGGCAGGGGGCGCCCCGGCGTCGGGCCCGACGACACCGCACCGGAGGGGCCGGTCGTCCCCTCCTGGGCGGAGCCCGACCCGGACGCGCCGCCCCCGCCGGCCACCGGCGTCGCCTCCGCCTGCCGGTCGGCGGCGACGTTCTCGGCGCTCGCCTCCGCGGCGGTCGGCGGGACGACGGCGCTGCTGCTCGCGCCGGTGCCCGGCGAGCTGGCGCACGGGCTGGCCGTGCTCGGGCTGGTGCTGCCCGTCGTGCTGCTCCACGACGTCCTGCGCTACTGCTTCGCCGCGCTCCGGCTGCCGCACCTCGCGCTCCTCGGCGACCTGCTGCGGCTCGTCGTCGCCGTCCCGGCGCTCGTGCTGCAGCCGGACGGCTCGTCCCCGGCCCGGCTCATAGCCGTGTGGGGTGCGTCCGCGCTGCCCGCGCTGCTGCTCTGCCTCGCGCTGGCCGCGTACCGGCTCCGCGGCGCCCGCGGCGACTGGCGGCGCTATCTGCGCCGGGGGCATCTCGGGCGCCGCTTCGTGGTGGAGTTCGCGGTGGGCAACGGCGCCACCCAGCTGTCGGTCATCGGCCTCGGGCTCGTCGCGAGCCAACTCGCGGTCGGCACGCTGCGCGGCGCCACCACCCTCTACGGGCCGATGAACGTCCTCTACAACTCCGCGACGTCCTTCGGCCCGCCGGTGATGCACCGCATCCCGAACCTGCGCGGCAAGCTCCGCTCCGCCGCCGCCCTCGCCCTCCTGCTCACCGGCACCGCCGCCGCCTGGACGACCGTGCTCGTCGTCCTCCCCGACTCCGCCGGCCGCGAACTCCTCGGCGACACCTGGGCGGCGACGTCCGCGCTGCTGCCCGCCACCGGCAGCCAGTACGCGGGCATCGCCCTCGGCACCAGCGCGCTGCTCACGCTGCGCGTGCTGCGCCCGGAGAGCACGCTGCCGATCCAGGTCGTCTTCTCCCTGCTCTCCGTCGGCTGCATGCTCACCGGCTACGCGGCCGGCGGCGTGCTCGGCGCCGCCTGGGGCCTGTGCGCCGGTTCGGCGCTGAAGGCCGCGGCCCTGTGGCTCAGGGTCGCGGCCGTCAGCCGCTCGGCCGGCGGCGCAGGCGACGGCGGCGCAGGCGGTGGCGCACCCGGCGACGCACCCGGCGACGCCGGCGGCACCGCCGGCCCCGTCACACCCGGTACAGCCCCGGCCTTCCGGCCTCGGCCGCATAGGAAGCCGCGGTCGCGATCGGGGCGCCTTCCGTGGTGATGTACGGCACGACGCGGAAGTCCGCGCGGCACTGCTCGCGGGTCAGCTCGACGGTCACGTAGCCGCGGCGGCCGTCGTAGAAGCGCAGGTGCGGGTTGGCCTGCAGCAGCGGGTCGTAGTTCGCGGGCCGCTCGGCGCCGTCGCCGCCGCTGCTGATGGAGGTGGCGACGATCTCGCTGGCGACGGCGGGCGCGTCCGGGTCGGTGTAGTCCCGCTTGACGTCCATCGCGTAGTGCACGTGCACGTCACCGGTGAGGACGACGAGGTTCTCCACCCCCGCCGCCCCGGCCGCGTCCAGAAAGCGGGTGCGGGCGGCGGTGTAGCCGTCCCAGGCGTCCATGCTGACGTTGTACGCCTCGATCGGCTCGCTGCGCCGCTCGGCCAGCACCACCTGCTGCGGCACGACGTTCCACCGCGCCCGCGAGTCCCGCCAGCCGTCCGCGAGCCACTGCTCCTGCCGCTCGCCGAGCATGGTGCGCCCCGGGTCGTCCGCATCCGGCCCCGGCGGCGCCCAGACGCCGCCGTAAGCCTGGTCGCTGCGGTACTGCCGGCCGTCGAGGACGTCGAACTGCGCCAGTGTCCCGTAGTGCAGCCGCCGGTACAGCAGCAGGTCGGCGCCGCGCGGGCGCTGGGGCTTGCGCAGCGGCTGGTTCTCCCAGTACGCCCGGTAGGCGGCGGCGCGGCGGACGAGGAACTCCTCGGGCGGCTGGTTGTCCTGGGAGATCGCGCCCGCGTAGTTGTTCTCGACCTCGTGGTCGTCCCAGGTGAGGATCCAGGGGTGGGCGGCCTGGGCGGCGCGCAGGTCGGCGTCGCTGCGGTAGAGGGCGTAGCGCAGCCGGTAGTCCGTCAGCGTGACGGTCTCGTGGTTGAAGACGTCGGAGAGGGTGCCGGTGGGGTAGGCGCGGCTGCCGCCGGCGGAGTCGACGGCGCCCTCGTAGATCCAGTCGCCGAGGTGGAAGACGGCGTCGAGGTCCTCGTTCGCGAGGTGCTTGAACGCGGTGTAGTAGCCGCCCGGGTAGTTCTGGCAGGCGATCGCGCCGAAGCGCATGGAGGAGTTGCGCTCCCCGTACCCCGGCGCCGTGCTGGTCCGGCCGACGGGGCTGGTCCAGCGGCCGAGACGGAAGCGGTAGTAATACGGGCGGCCGGGGGCGAGCCCGTCGACCTCGACGTGCACGGTGTGGTGGTACTCGGGGTGCGCCAACTCCTGTCCGCGCCGGGCGACTCGGCCGAAGCCCTCATCGTGGGCGATCTCCCAGTCGACCATGAACGGGCTCGGCGGCATGCCGCCGTCGGGCTCGAACGCCGCAGGGGCGAGCCGGGTCCACAGCACCACGCCGTCGGGCGCCGGGTCGCCGGAGGCGACACCGAGGGTGAAGGGCTCCTGGCGGATCTGCCCCGGGTCCGCGGGCTCGTCCGCGTGGGCCCGCGGCAGGCCGACGGAGAAGGCGAGCGCGGCGGCGGCACCGGTGACGGTGAGGAAGCGGCGGCGGCTCACGTGCGCGGCGGCGGCGCGCAGGGCGTCCTGCGGGTGAGGAGGCGTCATGCGCCGTATTTCAGTTGTTGGCGGCAACCACTGTCCATACGCCACGCGGCGGTCAGGTGACGGAGCGTTGACGTCTCGAACGGATTCCAGACGAACTGACGTTCACATGGCCGCGCCATAGACTCGCGGTATGGCCGAGGTGATCGCGAAAGACGGCAGCTGGGCGTTCGACGGCGACATCATACGGATCGCCCCCGGCCGCGACCGGGGAGTGCACAAACTGCGGCAGTTGCTCGGCGAGGTCGCGGTGCCGCTGCCGGCCGTGGCGGGGATCGCGTACGAACCGGGGCGCAAGGGCGGACTGTTGCGGCTGCGGCTGCGCGACGGCGCGTGCCCGCTGCTGCGCGCCGCCGGCGGGCGGCTTTCGGAGGCGGCGAGCCCGTACCTGCTGCGGCCGGAGCGCGACCGCGGCGGGGTCGCGGAGTACTTCGCCGAGGAGGTACGCAGGTCACTGCTGCTGGACGAGGTTCCGGACGGGCCGGTCGACCGTTATCTGCTGCCGGGCCCCGCGGTGCCGCTGACCGCGGCCGGCTTGGACGGCACCGCGACGTTCGATGGCGAGCGGGTCAGGCTGGAGTGGAACTGGCTGGTCGAGGACGTCAAGAAGCGGGTCGGGAACCGGGTCTTCCCGCTCGCCGAGCTGGCGGGCGTGGAGTGGGCGGGGGCGGCGGGCCTGGAGTCGGGCGGCCTGCGGTTCCGGCCGCACGGGACGGCGGTCTTCCTCGACCCGGACAAGGACCCCCACACGCTGGCGCTGTGGGGCACGAAGAAGGAGACCGGGGCCGCGGTGCTGCTGGCCGCGGCGGTGACCGTACGGCTGCCGCACCCGAACGCGCCCGCGGTGCCCGCCCTGCCGGCCGAGCCCGCCGAGTCCACTGAGCCCGCCGCGGCGAACGGGGCGGAGCCCGAGGACGCGGTGCCGGTGGAGTTCCGCAAGGCGGCGGACGCCGGGACGGAGTCCCGGGACACCGCGGTTCCGGCCGACGACCACGACGCGGTGCTGCGCCGGCTGCGCGAGCTGGGCGAGTTGCACGCCGCCGGGATACTGACCGACGAAGAATTCGCAGCGGCAAAGCGGGCGATCCTGCAGCGCATGGGCGATAACGGCTGACAACGCAGGGCTCCTGGGCAACAGTTGGCGAAATCTTGGGCCGGAATTAAACGTTCTACGCTCTTCACTCCAGCCCCACTGGCACCAATAATCGGGCCCTATGACTATTTACGACTCGATCGGCGGGGAGACGGCGGTCGCCACCGCCGTGGACAACTTCTACGACCGAGTGCTCGACGACCCGGAGCTGAAGCCGTTCTTCGACGGCATCGACGTCCAGCGCCTCAAGCGCCACCAGCGCGCCTTCATAGGCGCCGCACTCGGCGGCCCCGCCGCGTACAACGGCCGCGGCATGCGCAAGGCACACGAGGGCCTCGGCATCACGACGGCCCACTTCGAGCGGGTCGTCGACCACCTGACGGCCACCCTCGTCGGCCTCGGCGTGCCGGACGACACCGTGAAGACGATCGGCGGCACCCTGGCGCCGTTGCAGGCGGACATCGCCCAGGAGGCGTAGCGCCGGCCCGGAACTTACTCTGCCCGCATGACCGACCTCGGCGGGCTGCCGCACGTCACGCCCATGCTGGCGGTCTCCGGCAGCCTGCCGTCGGCCGCCGCGGACCCCTCCTGGGGGTACGAGCTGAAGTGGGACGGCATCCGCGCCGTCGCCTACGCCCCGGGCGACGGCTCCCTGAGGCTGCTGTCGCGCAACGACAACGACGTCACCGCCCGCTACCCCGAGCTGGCCCCGCTCGGCGAGGCCCTCGCCGCCGCCGGGCACGCCTGCGTGCTCGACGGCGAGATCGTGGCGCTGGCCCCGGACGGCCGGCCCTCGTTCGGCGCGCTGCAGCGCCGGATGAACCTCACCCGCCGCGCCGTCGTCGCCCGCCTCGCCGCCGAGGTGCCGGTCCACTACATGGCGTTCGACGTGCCGCACCTCGACGGCGAGTCCACCCTGCGCCTGCCGTACCGCGAGCGCCGCGCGCTGCTCGCGGGCCTGGACGTCGACGGCCCGCACTGGCGCACTCCCCCGCACTGGGAGGGCCACGGCGCCGAGGCGCGGGAGATGACCCTGCGGTACGGGCTGGAGGGGCTGCTCGCGAAGCGGCTGTCGTCGCCGTATCTGCCGGGGCGGCGCAGCGACCTCTGGCTGAAGATCAAGAACGTCCGTACCCAGGAGGTCGTCGTCGGCGGCTGGACGGAGGGCGCGGGCGGCAGGTCGGACGCGGTCGGCGCGCTGCTGATGGGCGTATGGACGGAGGACGGGGACCTGGCCTACGCGGGCAGCGTGGGCAGCGGCTTCTCGCGGCACGCGCTGGAGGTGCTGCGGGAGCGGCTGGCGGGGCTGGCCCGGGACACGAGCCCGTTCGCGGGGCCGGTCGCGGACAGGCACGTGCGGGCGGCGGGCGCGGTGCACTGGGTGGAGCCGGAGTTGGTGGGCGAGGTGACGTACGGGGAGTGGACGGCGGCGGGTGTGCTGCGGCACCCGGTGTGGCGGGGGCTGCGGCCGGACAAGGGCCCGGAGGAGGCCCGGGCGCCGGAGTACGGGGGGTAGGAAGGCGCGCGGCACGGGCCCGTCGTGCGGCGGCAGCGCCCCGCCGCCGCACGAGGCCGCACCCACCCCTCAGCACGCCGCCGCATGCCGGAGGGGCCACGTCCGTGTGCCCGACGCCCCGAGCCCGCCGGGCCCCTGTGACCCTGTCGACCGTGTCGGTCGCTCTCCACTGTCCTACGAATGGACTAATCGGGCATATCCGGCAGGTCAAAGCGCTCGCCCAACAGCGGCTCCAGCAGGTCACCGTGTTCCCCGATGCGCTCCAGTACGTCGTCGGGGAGGAAGACCAGCTCGTCCGGATCCGCGCAGCCTTCCACCTCGTCCCAGGTCAGCGGGGTGGAGACGGTCGGCCGGGCCTTCGCGCGCAGCACGTACGGGGCGACGGTGGTCTTCGCCCGCGAGTTCTGGCTCCAGTCGACGAAGACCTTCCGCGGGCGCAGCTTCCTGGCCATCCGGTGCAGGATCAGCCCCGGGTTCTCCTCCTCCAGCCGCCGCGCCAGGCCCTTGGCGTACGCGCTGGTGGCCTCGGCGGCGGCGGGCGCGATCGGCACGTACAGGTGCAGGCCCTTCGCCCCGGAGGTCTTCGGCCAGGCGTCGAGTCCGTCCGCGCGCAGCGCCTCGCGCAGCAGCAGCGCGGCACGGCAGCACTCCACGACGGTGGCCGGCGGACCGGGGTCGAGGTCGAAGACGATCCGGTCGGCGGGACGTTCGTCCGCCCTGACCCGCACCGCCTCCTTCCCTCCCCTGCCGGCCAGCGCCTTCCACTGCGGTACGTGCAGCTCCAGCGCGGCCAGGTTCGCCGCCCACAGCAGGGTGGGGAGGTCCTGGACGAGTACGTGGTGCACGGTGCTCCGGGTCAGCTCGACATCCGCGGTCCTCACCCATTCAGGCGTGCCCGCCGGGGTGTTCTTGGCGAAGAAGCGCTCCCCGTCCACACCGTCCGGGAAACGCAGGAAGGACGCGGCCCGGTCGCGCACGTGCGGCAGCAGGACGTCGGCGACTTGGGCGTAGTAGTGCAGCGCCTCGCCCTTGGTGAAGCCGGGCTCGGGCCAGAGGACCTTGTCCAGGTTGCTGAGCTTCAGGCGGCGGCCTTCGACCTCGGTGACCGGCATATGCTGAACCTCCGGGAGAGAGGACATATGGATGAAATCTATATGGAAGGGTGCGATCTCCTTCGGGCTGGTCAGCATCCCCGTCCAGCTGTACTCCGCCACCGAGGAGCGCGGCGTGTCCTTCCGGCAGGTGCACGCCGAGGACGGCGGCCGGATCCGCTACCGGCGGTTCTGCGAGCTGGAGGACCGCGAGGTGCAGTACGCGGACATCACCAGGGCGTACGAGACGGCCGACGGCGAAATAGTCGTGCTCACCCCCGACGACCTCGCCCAGCTGCCGCTGCCCAGCAAGAAGATCATCGACGTGGTGGGCTTCGAGGAGGTCGGCCACTTCGATCCCATCCAGTTCTCGCGCGCGTACTACGTCAAGCCCGTCGACGCCGCGGCCGCCAAGCCGTACGTCCTGCTGCGCGAGGCGCTGAAGCGCTCGGAGCGGGTGGCGGTGGTCAAGGTCGCGCTCCGCAACCGCGAGGCGCCCGCGCTGGTGCGGGTGCTGGCGGAAGAGGACGTGCTCGTCCTGCACACGATGCTGTGGCCGGACGAGGTGCGCTCGGCGCAGTCGGTGGCACCGGACGAGAAGGTGACGGTGCGCCGGCAGGAACTGGACATGGTCGACTCCCTCATGGACGCGCTGGGCGGCTATGACCCGGACGAGTTCACGGACGAGTACCGCGAGGCGGTCGAAGCACTCGTCGCGAGCAAGGAGGGTGTCGCGCCGCTGCCGGAGGAGGAGCGCGGCGAGGAGCGGGGGCAGGTGATCGACCTGATGTCGGCGCTGGAGGCGAGCGTCAAGGCGGCGAAGGACAAGCGCGGGGGGACGCCGCGGAAGAAGGCGGCGGCCAAGAAGACGACGAAGAAGGCGGCCGGGAAGACGGCGGCGAAGAAGAGCGCGGGGAAGAAGACGGCGGCGAAGAAGACGGCGGGCAAGAAGACGGCGTAGTCCTTCCGCGCCGTGATCCGCCCCGTAGTCCGCCTCCGCCCGCGCACGCGGCGGGCGGGAGCCCGCATCTTCGCGGACCCCCGCCCTCGCTCGGCCGGTTCGATCGGCCCGGTGGGCGCGACCGGCCGGGTGGGACCGACCGGCCGGGTGGGCGCGATCGGCCGGGTGGGGACGCCGTCAGAACCAGCGGCCCCGGCCCTTGCCCTCCCCGATGTCCTCGGCCGCACCCGGGGTGTCGGCGCTCTCGGGCGCGGCGGCGTGGCCGGGCGTGCGGCCCGTCTCCGCGCGCTGCTCGTGCTGCTCGCGCCGGGCGCCCTCACGCAGGTCGTAGCCCTCCTGCACCTCGCGGACGCTCATCGCCGAACCCGCGCCGGACGGCACGTTCTCGACGATCTCCTCGGTCTTGAGAACGGTCTCGAACGTCTGCGTGTCCTCGACCCGCCGGGTGGCGATGTCGGCCACCGCGTAGGGCTCGGACACCTTGTGCACGACGACCTCGGCGTTCTCGCCGTAGAGCGGCACCTTCACGCTGCGCTCCACGAACTCGTGGTGGTCGCCGGCGATCAGGTTGCCCTCCTTGCCGTCCACGTCGCTGCGCCGTACGACGCACTCGTCGTGGCCGCGGGTGACCTCGAACCGCTGCGGCGTCTCCCGCACCCGGATCGTGACCTCGGCCTCGCCCATCGGCTGCCGCTGGTCGACGGGCTCGACCTGCAGCCGCTCGCGATACGCGACGACACGCTGGTCCTGCGCCGCGCCGCCCCGCTGCTCACGCCCCGGTTGCTGACCGCGCCGGCCCATCGTCTCGCCCTGACCGCCGCCCGCCGCAGCGGCGGCGTCGGTCTCGCGCCCTACCCCCGCGGCTTTCGCGGCCTTGCCACTGCGGCCCCTGGATGTGTTCCTGTCGGTCTGCACTGTTCCTCCCGCTGGATGGTGCGTGCAGGGATAGAAGCGGTCCGCCGACTCGTCCGGCGAAACCGGCATATCACCATGTAACGCCTCCGCCGTTCAGGTGTCGACCGGAGGGAGTAATCGGCAGGTCGTCCGCCGCTCAGCGACGCGGCCCACCGGACTCGTCACCCCCGGCCGGCCGGCCCGCGCGCTTGCGAAGCCGGGCCCGCCCGATCTCGCGCAGCTGCGGGTCGGCGTCGATGGCCTCGTCCTGCTCGTCCTCGTACGCGTCCCGCGAGCCCGCGGCCCCGTCGGGCGCCACATCCCCGCGGCCGTGCCCGCCGCCGGGACGACGCCGACGGCCGTCGTCCCGGCCGCTGCCGTCGGACGGGCGCTTGTCGGTCTGCACGGTGCCTCCCGCCGGAGGTAGGGGTCGCTCGCGGCTTCCCCGGGACGTACGAACCGGGGGAAGTCCGCAATTCCATGAAAGCCCGCGGCGATGGGCGTGTCGACCGGAAGAGTGATCGATACGCGATGTCAGTGGGCGCTGAGAGTATGCCCCCATGGAGCCTTCGAAGATCATCCACGAGCTCTGGGCGCGCATGCAGGCGCGGGACTGGGGCGGCGTCGGCGAGCTATTGGCCGACGATGTCGTCGTCGAATGGCCGGTCAGCGGCGAACGGATCGTGGGCCGGGCGAACTACGTGGGAGTCAACGCGGAGTATCCGGAGGGCTGGTCGATCAGGGTGCTGCGGATCGTGGCCGCGGGCGAGGAGGTGGTCTCGGAGGTGGAGGTGCCGCACGAGACGATGGGCGTGCACCGCGTGGCGTCCTTCTGGACGGTGCGCTCCGGACGGATCGTGGCCGCCCGGGAGTACTGGAGCGAGCTGGGCTCGGACCCGTCGCCGCAGTGGCGGGCGAGGTTTGTGGAGCGCCTCTGACGGTCTGCGACTGAGCCGGCACTCGCCGACGGACCCGCGCGGGACCTCCGGAGCCGCCGAAGCCATCGACCACGAGTCCGACGCCTCCGCGGCACCCGCCTGCTGCTTCCCGCCGCCCGCCTGGCGGGAAGCGACAACCGCCGGTGCAGACAACTCCCTGTGCGCTAACCTCGTAACGTCACACGCTTGGAGTAGGTATCTCCGCAGGTCAGGCGCAGGGTCCCGGGAGTCTGGAGTCGAGTCATGAGCAATGACGCACCGTGGACGATCGAACGGATTCGTGACGCACTCGCCGACCCCGACCTCGTGGCGCGATTCCTCGCCGAGATCAACACCGCACCCGCCCACCAACTCCTCACCGTCTTCGCAAAGTGGGAGCGCATCGCGAAGAGCATCGAAGAGTCCTTCGACGATACGGACGTCATCGTCGAAGCCGTCCGGCGCGGCGAAGACCCCCCCGGGGTGTGGATCGACGGCACCGAGCGCCTCCAGCAGATCGAAGAGGGAATCCGTTCACGCGGCGCCGCCTGACCTGGCAAGCTCAACGGTGTGTACAAGCTCCGCTACGAGCCGCCCGTAGAAGCCGTCTGGGACTCTCTCCCCGGCGACGCGAGGGAAGAGTTCGACCACGCCATCCGCCTAGCGTGCCAGGACCCGTGGACGCACACCCGGCCTCGCAGCGACGACGATCACCGCGATGTGAGACGAGCCCTCAGCCTGCAGCTCACCTACTCCACCCTCATCGTGATCGACGCCCCACACCTTCGGCGCCTGCTGTTACGCAGAATCCACTACCTCGGCTGACACCACGACGCCCCCGACCCAGCCGCGTCAGGACTTCGCCCCGCCAGGCGCCGGCCTTCGACCTCCTCGGGTGCCGCGTACGGGGGGCAGGAATCCTGCGCCTCGTCGCCTCGGCCGACCCTGCGTTCAGGCTTCTGGTGGGCGGTTGTACTCGTCCAGGACGGTCTTCGAGGTGGATGCGTCCTGGAAGACCAGTTCCCACGGTCCGCTGTTGATGTCCAGCTCCTTGCCGAAGCCGACCCACTTGCCCACCATGCGACGGCCGGTGGGCTCGACGAGCAGTTGCACGGCTCCGTGGTAGCGCGCACCGCGGTAGTAGCCGTCGAGTGCGGTCTGCTCCGTCCAGGCTCCGGTGAGGACGCTGCCGTCGACGGTGACGTCGAGCGTCAGCGGAGAGCCGGGGTTGAGTGAGGCGTTCGGGAGGCTGCGGCCGGTCAGGCGATTGCCGTGCTGGATGAGGACGACGAAGTGGGCGCCGGTGAAGGTCTGTTCGCGGCCGGAGCTGTAGTACTCGTAGCGCGAGAGCCAGACGCCGGCGTAGTTCGTCGCCGGAGCCGTGCGCGGTGCGGTAGCGCCGGAGCCTTGGGGGGTGCCGGTGGGTGAGTCCGTGACGTCGTGTCCGCCGCGGCCGTCTCCGGCGACTCGGGCCTGGGGCACGGTGAAGCCGAGTGCGGCCAGCGGCAGACCGGTGACCTCCTCCAGCGCTCGCGCGTAAGCGGGGTGGGGGGAGGCGATGGCACCGGCTTCCCAGCGTTGGACGAGGCGCTTGTTGGCGCTGTTGGGCCGGCCGATGCGGTCACCGGCTGCACGGATGGCGCGGGCGAGGTCGTCCTGCGACATCTGCAGCGACAAACGGGCCGCTTGCAGGGCACTGTTCGGGGTTGCCATACCGATCACCGTAACCACGCTCCAGGAGAAATGACACCTAAATGACGCCATTCACGTCATCGAAATGCCGCTGGCGATGACGCCGCGGTGGGTGACATTCCGACGTCATTGTGTCCGGGTGACAGAACGTACCAGCACCCTGCAGGCGCCGCAGATGCCGCCGCCGAGCGTGACCGCCTACATCTACGACCGCAGCGCCACCCACGCCCTGGGAGCGCTCGACGAGCGCCTGACCCGATGCCGTGACTTCGCCGAGGCCCGGGGTTGGTTCGTCGCCGGGGCGTGGGTCGACCGGGGTGACGACGCGCTGACGTGTGATCACCGGCCCGCGTGGGAGGCGTTGGTCGCCGCCATGCGCGAAAACGCGTCGCCGCGGGCGGTGTGTCTGGTCGAGGACTGGGCGCGGATCGCCCGCCCCTGGAGCGCCGGCACACCGCTGCGCGACCGGGTCCGGCGGGCGGGCGGCGTCACCTGCACCACCAGAGGCGAGTGCGACCAGGACGAGCACCGTGGCCGGTTGCACGTGGCGTTGACGGAGGTGACGGCGCGTGAGCGCTGAAGATCGCGAGGTGCGGGCCGGGTGGGAGGAGTTGGGCCGGTACCTCTCCAGGACGCGGGCGTTGGACGGCGAATGGGCGCCCGCATTCGCCGCGGTGGATCGGGCGGGGTTTCTGCCGCCGGTGGTGTGGGTGGACGACCCGGCGGGCGAGGCGGACCGGGTGGACCGCTGCGTCGAGGATGAGCGGTGGTATCGATACGTCGACTCCAACTGTCCGATCGCGGCCCGTCCGGGCGATGCACCTGGCTTGACGTCCATGCCGTCGGTGGTGATGGCCCTGCTGCGGGATCTCGACGTCCGGCCGGGTATGCGGGTGTTGCACGTCGGTACCGGTTCGGGATGGGTCGCTGGGCTGCTGGCGCACCGGCTCGGATCCGATCGTGTCGTCACCGTCGACGGCGACGGGCTGGTCGCCGACGCTGCGCGGCGGCGGTTGCATGCCGCCGGGTTACGGCCCACAGTGCTGCACGGGGACGGGGCGGAGGGTGATCCGGCCGGGGCGCCGTTCGACCGGTTGATCGCGACATGCGGGCTGCGCTCGATCCCGGGCGCGTGGGTGGAGCAGGTGCGGCCGGGCGGGATCATCCTGGCGCCGTGGGGTACGGCGTTCAGCGCGCAGCGCGCGCCGGTGAAGTTGGTCGTGGGGTCGGACGGCAAGAGTGCCTGTGGTGACTTTCTGCGGTCGCCGGAGTTCCTGAGGGCCCGCGGGTCGTCCGGGATGTGGTCGGGTCACCCCGACTCGGAGCCGGATCACCGGCCTGCCACGGTGCGCCGGTCGCGTACCACTCCGGGGCCGGAAGGGCTGACCGGTCTCGGGCCGTACGCGGCGCAGGACTTCGTGCTCGGGCTGATCGTGCCGCACGCCACGCACACCGTGCGGCGTCTCGTCGACGGGGGCATGACCGCCCGGTTCTCCAGCCTGCGTGGTGACGGGTCGTGGGCGAGGGTCTCGTGGGCTGGGGACGGGGGGCCGGGGGAGGTCTGCCAGGACGGGGAGCGTTCGCTATGGGACGAGGTCGAAGACGCGCTGGCCTGGTGGGAGGCCGAGGAGCGGCCCTCCGTCGACTGCTTCGGCCTGACCGTCGACGTGGATGGCGGTCAGACGGTTTGGCTCGACGAGCCGCACTCTACGATGCCGCCCCGCGGGCCGGATCGGCGGTGTGGCTTGGGGGTTGCGGTGGTCCCGTGGGGTCGGGCGGGTTCGTGGGGGGCCGGTTGATGTGAGGTGGTGTTGTGGGTGCCCCCGGGGCCACCCACCTCCTCAGTGTGCGGGCCTCCGCCCGCCCTGTCCCGGGGCGGGCGGAGGCGCACCAGAGGGCGAAAGCCGACTCGCACGGGCGGTTTACCCGAATACGCGAAGAGAGTTACCGCGAGTTACGGCCGATGTTCTCCGCCCGGGTCACCGACTCGCACCCGTGGCCGACTCCCGCCCCTCAGCCCCGCATCTTGCGCACCGCGCGGCGGGCCACCACCCGTACCAGGTCCTTCACCGGCACGTTCCGCACCGGCCTGTCCTCCAGCGCCGCACGCGCCTCCGGCACCGAGGGGGCCGGTACCGGCGGCGGCGTGGTCTTCGTCGCCAGGGCGGCCGAGGCCAGTATGCCGCCGAGCACCGCCTCCGTCGCGGCCTCCGTGGGGATCTCCCTCGGCGCCGCCGGCTCCGCCGGGGTGCTCGGGCGGCGGGCCAGGGCGGACAGGTCGCCCACGATCCGTACCCCCGACGCCGCGATCCCCGCGGCGACGCGCTCGGCGACCTCCGCCACCGCCGTCTCCGCCCAGGGCGGGGTGGTGATACGGGGCTCGTCGGGCGCCGGTTCGTACGACTGGAGGCGCGGGACCACGCCCTCGCGGATCACCTTGCTCTGCCGCCACGAGCTCCAGTTGCGGTCCCGGAGCTTGCGGTTGAGCTGCAGCAGCAGCTCCGCCTCGCTCTGCGTGAGCGAGGAGTTGCCCTGGCGCTCCTCCGGTTCGAGCGCGCCCCCGGGCAGGTCGAGCAGCTGCTCGAAGACGCGGAACTGCCACAGCGGCTCGGCCTCGTCGACCACGACCGCGGTCACGTTCTCCGGACCCGCCGCCGCGGCCCACCGCTCGATCAGCTCGTCGTGCCGCTGGATGTGCCAGAAGTCGGGGGTGGGGTCCTCGTACGGCGGCTTGCGCAGCATCGCGTCGAGCCAGGTCTCGTACGACTCGCAGAGCCCGTGCTTGACGTACTGCTGCCAGTGCGACGGCATGATCTTCCGCAGCGGGCGCAGCGTCACGACGACGTGTACGGAGTGGTCACCCGCCAGCTCCTTCACCGCCGTCTGGGCGGCCTCGGCGCCGACGGTCGCGAAGAACTCGCTGCTGGCGAAGAACCGCAGATCGCCGGCCCCGGCCGCCTCCGTACAGAACGCCTCCCACGTCTCCCGCTCCGCCGGCGTCGGGTCCGCCTTGGCGATCGCGACCGCCGGGTCCTTCGCCTGGCGGCCCGGCCCGGCGTACACGACGCCGTGCTTCCGCAGGGCGCCGCGCGCCCGGTGGAAGGCACCTTGGAGGGCGGTGGTGCCCGTCTTGTGCGGGCCGATGTGGAGCAACCGCGTGCCCGGGGAGGTGGGCGCGGTGAATCGCTCTTCCTGCATGGGAAGGGCCTTTCTCGTCCGGAGGAGCCTCGATTCTGCAACGGCGTGGCCACCGGTCGGTGAGGTGAAGCCTAACAACGGGCAAACAAACAACGGCCCCCGACGTGCCCGCGCAACTTTCGGTCCCGGTGATCGTTGCCCCGTCGTGAACCTTACGAAGCCACGCCTCCGCCTCGCCGCGGTCGCGCTCGCCGCGGCGCTCGCCGGCGCCGCCGCGGTCGCCGCCCCCGTCGCCCTCGCGGACGGCGACCCCGCCCCGCCGGCCGCCCTGTCGCAGGCCGCGGATCTCGACCCGTACGTGCAGACGCACCTGATCTTCGGCACGGTACGTCCGGACGGCGGCCCGGACGTCACGGACCGGCGGTTCCGCGCGTTCGTCGACGAGGTCGTCACGCCGCGCTTCCCGGCGGGGCTGACGGTGGACGGGGTACGGGGCCAGTACCGCGACCGGCACGGCACGATCGAGCGCGAGCGGTCCTACGAGGTCTATCTGCTCTACCCGCTGACCGAGGCGCAGGAGCAGGACGGGCGGATCGAGGAGATCCGGGACGCTTACACCGCGCAGTTCGCGCAGGAGTCGGTGGCCCGGGTGGACGAACCGGCCCGCGCGGGCTTCTGAAGCCGGAGGGAAGCCGCAGCCTCAGCCGGACTCCCTGACCACCAGCCGCGGCGCCGTCACCACCGGGTCCTGGCGCTCCTGGCCACCCCCCATGCTGCGCAGCAGCAGCCGGGCCATCACGCCGCCCATCCCCTCGACGTCCTGGTGCACCGTCGTCAGCGGCGGCTCCGTCCAGGTCGCCGGCTCCAGGTCGTCGTAGCCGACGACCGCGACGTCGTCGGGGACGCGGCGGCCGTGCGCGCGCAGGGTGCGCAGGGCGCCGGTGGCCATGAGGTCGGAGGCGGCGAACACGGCGTCGAGGCCGGGGGCGCGGGCCAGCAGCTCGGCCATCGCACGCTCGCCGCCGGCCGGGGTGAAGTCGCCCTCGGCGACCAGCTCGGGCCCGGGCGGGATCTCGTACGAACCCACTCCCCCGGCGACGCCGCCGACCCCGGCAACCCTGCCGACCCCGTCGGCCTCACCGGGCTCACCGGGCTCACCGGGCTCACCGGCCCCGGCGACACCACCGCCCCCACCGGCGGACGCCAGCGCCGCCCGGTACCCCGCCAGCCGGTCCACCGCCGACGTCTGGTCCAGCGGCCCCGCGATGTGCGCGATCCGCCGCCGCCCCCGCCCCAGCAGGTGCCGTACGGCCAGCTCCGCGCCGGCCCGGTTGTCGGTGTCCACGAACAGCAGCCCCGGCTCGCCCGCCGCCCCCGGCCAGCCCGGCCGGCCGCCGTAGACCACCGGCAGCCCCGCCTCCGCGGCCATGCCCGGCAGCGGGTCGTCGCGGTGCAGCGAGAACATCAGGGCGCCGTCCACGTGCCCGCCGGCCAGGAACCGGCCGATGCGCGGGTAGTCCTCCCGGTCCGCGACGTACAGCAGCACCAGCTGCGTGTCCGCCGCGGCCAGCGCCCCGCTGATCCCGCGCAGCTGCCGGGCGAAGAAGGGGTCGGAGAAGACCCGGCTCTCGGGCTCCGCGATGACGACGGCGACCGCGCCGGTGCGCCGGGTGACGAGCGTGCGCGCGGCCTGGTTCGGTACGTAGCCCAGTTCGGCCACGGCACGGTGCACCCGCTCGCGCAGCGTCTCGCGCACCCCCGCGCCGCCGTTGACCACGCGCGACACCGTGGCCCGCGATACTCCGGCGCGGGCGGCGACGGCCTCCAGCGTGGGGCGGTTCCCGGACACCTCAACTCCTCTTCGCTCGGTGGGCCTTGACAGTAGCCCGCGCACTCGGCAGTGTGCCTCAACACAGCCTGAGAGCGCTCTCAAACACGCGCGTCCCCAGGGGAGAACCTCCTCATTCCCCCACACACCCGAGGAGCAGCCAGACATGCATGCAACACGACGACGGTGGCGCAGGGTCATGCTCTGCGCGGTCGCGGCGCTCGCCGCGGTCAGCGCCCTGACCCTGCCCTCCGCGGTGGCCGGCGAAGAGAACGGCGAAGGGAACGCGGCGGACCCGGCGCCCCTCGCCGAGGTCTTCCGCGACGACTTCGACGGCGCCGCCGGCTCCCCGCCGGACGCCGCGAACTGGATCGTCGACACCGGCACGTCCTACCCCGGTGGCCCGGCCAACTGGGGCACCGGCGAGATCCAGACGTACACGGACAGCCCCGAGAACCTCCAGAAGGACGGCAACGGCAACCTCACCATCACCCCGCGCCGCGACGCCTCCGGCGGCTGGACGTCTTCCCGGATAGAGACCCAGCGCACCGACTTCGCGGCCCCCGCCGGCGGAGTCATGCGCATCGAGGCCCGTATCCAGATGCCGAACATCACCGGCGACGAGGCCCTCGGCTACTGGCCCGCGTTCTGGACCCTGGGCGACGCCTACCGCGGCAACTACTGGAACTGGCCGGGCATCGGCGAGTTCGACATCATGGAGAACGTCAACGGCGTCAACAGCGTCTGGGGCGTCCTGCACTGCGGCACCGCGCCCGGCGGCCCGTGCAACGAGAACAACGGCCTCGGCGCCTCCCGCGCCTGCCCGGACACCAGTTGCCAGTCCGGCTTCCACGAGTACGCCCTGGAGCTGGACCGCAGCGGCCCGGTCGAGGAACTGCGCTGGTACGTGGACGGCCAGCAGTACCACTCCGTCAACGCCGACCAGGTCGGCGCGGAGACCTGGGCCAACCTCGCCCACCACGGCCACTTCCTCCTCCTCAACGTGGCCATGGGCGGCGCCTTCCCCGACGGCGTCGCGGGCCACGCCACCCCCACCGACGCCACCCGGCCCGGAGTGCCGATGATCGTCGACTACGTGTCCGTCGAGCAGTCCGGAGGTGCCGCCAAGTGATCTCGCGACGCAGGCTCCTGGGTGGACTGGCCGTCGCGTCCGCCGCCGCGGGGACACCACTGGTGCTCTCCGCGACGCGGGCGGGCGGCGCCGCCGCGGCCCTCGACGTGACCGTCGTCAACAAGACCGGGGCGTACGAGAACTCCTCGATCAGCATCTACGTCGTCGGCAACGAGGGCGGCCGGCAGGTCCGCCTCACGCCGGACGGGACGCTCGCGCCCATCGCGCTCGACGACAACGGCTCCGACGGCTACACCGACTACGCCATCCCCTTCGCCGGCAGCGGCGACACGACCCTGACCCTCCCGAACATGTCCGGCCGCCTCTACGTCGCCCTCGGCGGCAAGCTCAAGATGAAGGCGGTCACGGACGGCGCCGGCAACGCGGCGCTCGCGTACCCCGCCGGTTGGGTGTCGACCGACCCCAACTACCCCCTGATACACGATTGCATGGAGTTCACGCTCAACGACTCCGGCATGTTCTGCAACACCACCATGGTCGACATGTTCAGCGTGCCGATGTCCATCCGTTTGACGGGCGACGCCGACCAGACGACCGGGACGCTCAAGGACGGCGCCCGCCAGCAGGTGTTCGACACCCTGGCCGGCACCGAGGGCTTCGACCGGCTGGTGGACGCGGACGGGCTGCGCGTCATCGCGCCCGGGCACGGGCTGGACGCCGGGCTGTTCGACGGCGCATACCTCGACGGGTACGTGGACGAGGTGTGGTCCGCGTACGCGGGCAAGGACCTGAAGGTCACCACGAACGCCGGTACCTTCACCGGCCGCGTCGCCGGCGACCGGCTGTCCTTCACCGGCCCCGCCGACGTGGCCTTCGACCGGCCGCCCACCCGCGACGTGCTGTTCTGCGACGGGACGCTCGCCGCCCCGAACGACGGCACCACCGGCCCGGTCGCCGCCATCCTGGGCGCGGCGCTGAACCGCACCACGCTGCGCGACCACGCCGACCAGCCGGTCACCGACGCGGCCGGCTTCTACGGCACCGACATCTCAAACCACTACGCGCGGGTGATGCACGAGGTGTCGGAGGACGGGCGGGCGTACGGGTTCGCCTTCGACGACGTCTCCGGCTTCGCGTCGTACATCGAGGACCGGGCGCCGCAGCAGCTCACGCTGACGCTGACGCCCTTCTGACACCCACGGGGACCGGCGGGGGGCAGCGGGAGCCCGCCGGTCCCCGGGGCCGCGGGATCCGCGGCGTGCCGGGGGCTGCCCAGTGGTCAGGGCCGGGCAGCCCCCGGGCGGCGTCGGCGTCGGCATCGGCGTCCATGGGATTACGCGCTGCTCATCGACAACTTGGCGGCGAAGGCGAGGAACGCCGTGCCCGCCGCGGCCGACATCCCCGCCGTCAGCCGCCGCCTGCGGCGGAAGAGCGCGGCGAGGTGGGTGCCGCTGAATATCAGGGCGGTCAGGTACGTGATGCTGAACAGCTGCGCCCAGGCCGCCAGGACGAGGAACGTCAGCTCCTGGTGCGCGTACGCCGGGTCGATGAACTGCACGAAGAAGGAGACGAAGAACAGGATCGCCTTCGGGTTGAGCAGGCTGACGACGAACGCCCGGCGATACGGACGCTCCATCTCCGCGCGCGCCGGCTCCGCCCGCCCCGGCTCCGCCCGCGCCGGTTCACCCTCCGCCCGGGCGGCGGCCCGCACCTCCCGCTCGCGCCACATCCGCCACGCCCCGCGCAGCATCCCGACCGCCAGCCAGGTCAGATAGCCCGCGCCCGCGAACTTGACCACGGCGAACGCCGTCGGGCTGGCCTGCAGCAGCGAGGCCACGCCGCCCGCGGAGAGCACCATGAGCACCATGTCGCCGCACATCACGCCGCCCGCCGCGCGGTAGCCGGCCCGGGCGCCGCGGCGGGCGGCGACGGAGACGACGTAGAGCGAGTTGGGCCCGGGGAGCAGGATGATCAGGGCCAGCCCGGCGAGGTACGTCGAAAGATCGGTGACTCCAAACATGCGGGTCAGGCTGCCATGCGCCCGCGAATCCGTACGAATCAATAACGTGTGATCCCGCATGCCGGACGGCCGCGGCCCGCTCAACGCAGCCTGTCGGCGCGGCCGGTTAGGCTCGCAGGGGAGCGACGGTCACGACGGAGGGGGTCCGCAGGACATGGACGGCACGGTCACGGCGGTCTGCAGCAGCGGCGAGTACACCTTCCACAAGCCGGCCCGCGAGTCGATCACCCTGCTGGCCGGCCTCGGGGTGGAGGGCGACGTGCACGCCGGCGTCACGGTCAAGCACCGCGGCCGGGTGGCCCGCGACCCCTCCCAGCCGAACCTGCGTCAGGTGCACCTGATCCACGAGGAGTTGTTCGCCGAGGTCGCCGCGGCGGGCTTTCCCGTACGTCCCGGAGAGCTCTGCGAGAACGTCACCACCCGCGGTCTCGACCTGCTCGGCCTGCCCACCGGCACGCTGCTGCACCTCGGCGCGGAGGCCGTCGTCGAGGTCACCGGGCTGCGCAACCCCTGCGCCCAGATCGACGACTTCCAGGACGGGCTGCTGAAGCAGGTCGTGGGCCGGGACGCGGCGGGGCGTGTGGTGCGCAGGGCGGGCGTGATGAGCGTGGTGCTGACGGGTGGCGTGGTACGTCCCGGAGACCCGGTCGCCGTGGTGCTGCCGGCGGCACCGCACCGCCCGCTGCAGCAGGTCTGAACACGCACCGCCTGCACGCGGCGGCGCGCGCTCGGCCCCGCGCTCAGCCCGCGCCGGTCCCGGTGACCGGGGACGCGCCGATCACCGCGCCGTGCTCGTCCAGCGCCTCCGCCCTCACGTCCGCCGCCTCCGGCGGCAGGTCGACGTCCGTGTCCAGGCCGTCCCAGGGAGACCGGGCGACGGGCCTCAGGCGGTCCCGCGCGTCCCCGGCCAGCACCCGCCAGGCGGCGACCTCCGTGGCGCCGTTCCACACCGCGTGCGCGTCGCCGGAGGCGCCGTCGATCCGTACCTCGGGCGCGGTCTCCGGCTTGCCCTCCCACTCCTCGCGGTACGCGCGGTAGGAGCTGTACTCCGCCGGGAAGACGGCGTCGAACACCAGCCGCCCGTTCGCGTCGCACTCCGAGACGCGGCCCGCCGACCCCCAGCCGACCAGGGTGTTGCGGTCCGACGAACAGCAGGCCGTCGCCCATGCCGGAGTGGCGCTCCAGGACGTCGAGGGGCGGGGGCGGCCGGCCGGCCGGCTCCTCGGCGGCCGGAGCGGTGCTTGCCACCGGGCCGGCGGCCGGGCGCATGGCCGGGTTCGTGGCCGGGTTCACGACCGCCGCGGGCGGGAGGGTCGCGACGAGAGCGGCGAGGATGATCGCGGTGCACGTGCGCGACAGCTGACGGGATACACGAGGGGTCGACATGCCTCTCCCGGGGGTGGGGGGATTCCACCTCTACCAACCGCCGGGTGACAGAACGGTCACTCCTGGGGCGCGGGCGGCGTATCCGGCCGCGGCGGCACGCCCGACGCGCTCGCCCGAATTAAGGTGATATGCGTGCCCCAACGCATTCTGCACGCCGACGACGCCGAGGACGCCCCCCTCCGCACCGCCCTCCGCCGGCTGCGCGCCGCCGAGGACGTACCCGCGGCGTTCCCGCCCGAGGTGCTCGCCGAGGCCGACCGCGCCGCGAAGGCGCCCCGGCTGCCCGAGCGCGACGCGACCGACATCCCGTTCTACACCGTCGACCCGCCCGGCTCCCGCGACCTCGACCAGGCCGTCCACGTCGCCCGCCGGGGCGGCGGCGGCTTCCGGGTCCGCTACGCCATCGCCGACGTCGCCGCGTTCGTCGTCCCCGGCGGGGCGGTCGACGCCGAGGCGCGCCGCCGCGTGACCACCCTGTACTTCCCCGACACCCGCGTGCCCCTGCACCCCGAGCAGCTCTCCGAAGGCGCCGCCAGCCTGCTGCCCGACCAGACCGCCCCAGCGCTGCTGTGGGAGATCGACCTGGACTCCAGCGGGCAGATCGCCGAGGTCAGCGTCGCCCGCGCGCTCGTACGCAGCCGCGCGCGGCTCGACTACGGCGGCGTACAGCAGACCATCGACGAGGGCACGGCCGAGGAGCCGGTCGCGCTGCTCCGCGACGTCGGGCTGCTGCGCGAGGAGCTGGAGCGCGAGCGCGGCGGGATCTCGCTGGGCGTACCGGAGCAGGAGGTGGTGCAGCGGCACGGCCGCTACGCGCTGGAGTACCGCGCCCCGCTGCCCGCCCACGGCTGGACCGCCCAGCTGTCCCTGCTCACCGGCATGGCCGCCGCGGACCTCATGCTCGCCTCCGGCACCGGTGTCCTGCGCACCCTGCCGCCCGCGCGCCGCGACGCCCTGACATACCTGCACCGGGTGGCCCGCGCGCTGGGCGTCGACTGGCCCGAGGGCCTCGACTACCCCGAGCTGGTCCGCTCGCTCAACCCGCAGATGGCCAACCACGCGGCGTTCCTGCAGCAGTGCACCGCGCTGCTGCGCGGCGCCGGGTACACCGCCTTCGACGGTGCCCCGCCGGTGCGGCGGGAGGCGGTGCACGCCGCCGTGGCCGAGGAGTACGCGCACTGCACGGCGCCGCTGCGGCGGCTGGTCGACCGGTACGCCGGGGAGCTGTGCGTGGCGGCGGTGGCCGGCGAGCCCGCGCCGGAGTGGGTGCGGGAGGCGCTGGGCGGCATCGCCGAGGTGATGGCGGAGGGGGCGCGGCGGGCGGGCCGGCTGGAGCGGGCGTGCGTGGACCTGGTCGAGGCGGCGATCATGAACGGGCGGATCGGGGAGACATTCGACGGGCACGTGGTGGAGGTGGACGAGCGCCGGCCGACGCGGGGCACGGTGCAGCTCTACGAGCCGGCGGTCATCGGGCGGGTGGAGTCGGGCGGCTCGGCGGGCTCGGCGGGTGCCGCGGAGGCCGCGGGTGCGGCGGAGTCGGCGGGTATTGCGGGTGCGGTGCGCGCGGCCGGCGAGGCGGGCACTCCTGGCGCCGTGGACTCGCTCGCGGGCTCCGTCGGCGCCCCGGACGGGCCGGGCACCGCGGTCGCGGAGCCGCTGCCGCTCGGCCACCGGCTGCGCGTACGGCTGACCGCGGCGGAGCCCGGGGTGTCACCGGTGCGCTTCACCCCGGCTTCCTGAGCGGGCGGCGACACCGCGCGCGCCCGGCGCAGGGCGTCGACCACCGGCCGTGGGTCCTCGGCGTAGAACCGCAGCAGCCGCGCCTCGGCCGGCTTGCCCAGCGGCCGGACGAACCGCACCGGCTCCGTCAGCTCGACGGTCACGGTCGTCTGCCCTCCGACGGCGAGGTCGGCCGTGCCCTCGCCGTCCAGCCTCAGCAGCCCGCCGCCGTCCGGGAAGCGGCGCTCCAGCCGGGCGTTCGCGATCAGCTCGGCCGGTACGGGGATGTCCAGCAGGACCCCGTACCGTACGCGCAGCGAGCCGTCCGCGCCGACGACGTGCGGCCGGACCACGCAGGCCGCCTGCAGCGCGAGGATGAAGTAGATCCCCCAGATGTCGAGGACCAGCACGACGGCGTGCACCACCGGCCAGGGGATGACGAGGGCGAGCGCCACGGTCTCGACGACCGAGACGAAGAGGAAGCCGTAGAACGTGAACGCCTGCCCCGGGGCGTACGCGACGGCCGTGTCGCCGGGCCCGACGCCGTGCTTCGGGCGGCGGGCGAGCCAGCGCAGGGTGGCGGTGAAGAGCTTCACCTCGTGCACGGTGAGCTTGCGCACGGCGGCCGGGACGCTGTCCCGTACGGCCTCCAGACCGGCGGCGCGGCGCGCCAGGCCGGCGCCGCGGTGGCGGCGGTAGTCGACGGCGAGCAGCGTGCCGAGGGCCACGGTGACCAGCAGGACGGCGGCCTCGACGACGCGCAGCGCGGGGGCCGGGACGCGTACGCCCGAGGCGAGGCACAGCACGAGCACCAGCTCGCCGGGTACGAGCGAGGCCAGGGCCCAGCGGACCGTACGGCGCAGCGCGTTCACGACGCACTGCCTCCTCTCGCCCTGCGCCGCCGGTCGGCGCGCCCGGCCCCGCCCGCCTCGCCGGCCCCGCCCGTCCGCTCTCCGAGCAGGGCCATCGCCCGGCGCATGACCTCGGCCTGCGCCGGGGGGAAGTCCGCGAAGAAGACCTCCGCGAAGGCTTCCCCGCCTTCTCCGCGTTCCCCGCCTTCCCCGTCCGCGTACGCCGCCGGGCCCCCTGCGGCCACGTCCGGCCCGGCGGTGACGAGCCGCAGCGCCTCGTCCGGCATGGCGGCGAGCACGGCGTGCGCCAGCTCCTCGACGCGCGGGTCGGTGACCTCGGCGTCGGCCAGCTCATCGAGCCGGGCGTAGATGTCGTACGCCCGCGTCATCGCCTCCGGGTCCGCGCTGAGCGCGTGCAGCAGCGCCGCCAGCCAGCCCCGGTGCGCGTCGTCCGCGGTGGTGTCCAGCAGCGCGAGCAGCTCACGCTCCTTCGCCGCGCTCGCCGGCTCCGGGACGCCGAGCCGGGCGGAGGCGCGGGACATGTCGGCGAACACCGCCGCCAGCTCCGGCGACACCGGCGCCTCGGGGGCCAGCCCGCCGCGCTCCGCCTGCCGCAGCAGCTCGGCGAGGCGGGCGCGGCGCCGCCGGAGGGCGTCCTCCTGCCGGGCGAGGTCGGCGTCCAGCTCGGCGAGGATCTCGTGCAGCTCCTTGCCGGCGTCGTCGGCGAGCACGTCGCGGACCTCGTCCAGGCCGAGGCCCAGCTCGGTGAGGCGGCGGACGCGGGCCAGCTCGACGACGTCGCGCAGGGTGTAGACGCGGTAGCCGTTGGCCCGGCGGGCGGGCTCGGGCAGCAGCCCGATGCGGTGGTAATGCCGCACGGTACGGGTGGTGACCCCGGCGAGCGCGGCGAGCTCTCCGATTCGCATGGCTTCAGTAGAAACGTTGACGTCGCGACAAGGTCAAGCGGCGACGCCCGCGGCGCCCGGGGCCGGGGTGCTCAGCCCGCGACGGCCGGGGCCTGTCCCGCCACACCGCCGGTCACGGCGTCCGCCGCGGCGCACAGGTCGTCCCACAGCGCCCGTACGTGCCGCTCCTCCGTCTCCAGGCCGCCGATCGCCACCCGCAGCAGGTAGCGGCCGTCGACCACGGTGTGCGTGACGTACGACCGCCCGCCGGCGTTGATCCGCTCCAGCACCGCCTTGGTGGCGGCGTTGTCGGCGTCGGTGCCGCGGCCGGTGGCGACGTACAGGCACAGCAGCGCCAGGCTCCGCGGCACGCCGAGCGCGAAGCGCGCGTCGGCCGCGACCCACGACTCCAGCTCGGCGGCCAGGCCGACGTGCCGGCGCACGTGGGCCCGGATGCCCGCGAGGCCGAAGCGCCGCAGCACCGTCCACAGCTTCAGCGCGCGGAAGCGGCGGCCGAGGGGCAGGTGCCAGTCGCGGTAGTCGACGACGGCGCCGGACTCGCTGGCGGCGTTGCGCAGGTACTCCGGCAGCACGGTCAGGGCGCCGGTGAGGGTGGTGGTGTCGCGGGTCCAGAAGAGGTTGCAGTCGAAGGCGGTGAGCAGCCACTTGTGCCCGTCGGTGCTGTACGAGTCCGCCAGCCCGGCGCCGTCGAAGAGCCCGCGGTGCTCGGGGCAGAACGCGGCGGCGCCGGCCCACGCGGCGTCCACGTGCAGCCAGACGCCATACTCCGCGCAGACCGCCGCGATCGCGCGCACCGGGTCGACGGCGCCGGTGCCGGTGGTGCCGATCGTCGCGCACACCATCACCGGCCGGCGCCCGGCGGCCACGTCCTCGCGAAGGGCCGCGGCCAGCGCCGCCGCCGACATCGCCTGGGCATCGCCTTCGGCTGCCACGACCCGTACGGCGTCCGCGCCCAGCCCGGCGGCGATCGCCGCCTTCTCCAGCGAGGAGTGCGTCTGCGCCGAGACGTACAGCACCTCGCGCCCGTCCCGGCCCGCCGTCCGCCACGCGCCGCCGGAGGTCCGGTGCAGCGCCGCGAGCAGCGCGACCAGCGAGGACGACGACGCCGAGTCCTGGATGACGCCGCCGCCACCGCCGGCGAAGGTGAAGTCGGCGGGCAGGCCGGTGGCGCCGGCGAGCTGGTCGAGCAGGTGCTGCTCCAGCTCCGTACCGGCGGGGGACGTCGACCAGAGCATGCCCTGGGAGCCGAGGCCGGTGGAGAGCATGTCGCCGAGGAGGGAGGCGAGGGAGGCGTTGGCGGGGAAGTACGCGAAGAAGCCGGGGTGCTGCCAGTGCGTGGTGGCGGGCACCACGACCCGGTCCATGTCCGCCAGCACCGCCGTCAGCGGCTCGCCCTCCTCCGGCAGCTCCGCGGGCAGCCGCTCGCGCACCCAGCCGGGCTCGACGCCGGGGAGCACCGGCAGCTCGCCGACGCGGGCGCGGTAGTCGGCTATCCAGTCGACGTAGGCGTGGCCCAGCTCGCGGAACTCTTCCGGGGACAGATCTCGCTCCGACATCCGCGCATCGTAGGCAGACGCGGAATCCCGCTGGCAAGGGCGGTGCGGCGCCCGGCACAATGCGACGCATGAGCGGCGAGGGAAGTGCGCGGGACGGCGTGGGACGGCGCCCCGAGGAGTACGGACGCTGGGCGCGGACGCCGCTGGGCGCGGACCAGTCCCTGTACCTGATGACGGCGTGCTTCACCCAGCACCGCTACGCGCCGCACGCGCACCACGAGTTCGCCGTCGGCGTGCCCACGCACGGCGCCGAGATCATCGACTACCGAGGCGAACGGGTCCGGACCAGACCCGGCACCATCGTCGTCCTCGCCCCCGGCGAGGCGCACACCGGCGGCCCGGAGGGCGACGACGGGTACGGATACCGGGCGTTCTACCCCTCCATGGCGCTGCTGACCGACGGCACCTGCACCGACGCGCACTTCGCCGACCCCGTCATCGACGACCCCGCCCTGGCCGCCGCGCTGCGCGCCGCCCACGTCGCGGTCGACCGCGGCGCGGAGCCGCTGGAGGCGGAGTCGCGGCTGCCGTGGCTGCTCACCGCCCTGGCCTGCCGGCACGGCCGCGCCCGCCCGGCCGTCACCGCCGCGCTGGGAAGCGGCGTCGCCCGGGCCGTACGGGACCGGCTGGCGGACGAGCTGACGGACCCGCCGTCGCTGGCGGCGATCGGCTGCGACCTCGGGCTCTCCCGGTACCAGGTGCTGCGCGCGTTCCGGGACACCATGGGCATGCCCCCGTACGCCTGGCTGGCGCAGCACCGGGTGGAGCGGGCGCGCGGGCTCCTGGAGGCGGGGCACCGGCCGGCGGAGGTGGCGGGGCTGGTGGGGTTCGCGGACCAGGCGCACCTGACGCGGTGGTTCCGGCGGGTGCTGGGCGCGACTCCGGCGGCGTACCGCCGGAGCGTACGGCCCTGACGCTCCCCGCAACACCATTCAAGACAGCGGGCACCCGCCCCCCGGACCCTGAACGGCATGACTGCACGCGGCTGGGTTCTCTTCCTCCTCATGGGCGTCATCTGGGGAGTCCCGTATCTGATGATCAAGGTGGCGGTGGACGCGGTGTCGCCGTCGGGGGTGGTCTTCGTACGGTGCGCCCTGGGCGCGCTCGTCCTGCTGCCGCTCGCACTGCGCGGCGGAGGGCTGATCCGTACCGTACGGACGCACTGGGCGCCGATGCTGGCGTTCGCCTGCATCGAGATCATCGGCCCGTGGTGGACTCTGACCGACGCCGAGCGGAAGCTGTCCAGCGCCATGGCCGGCCTGCTGATCGCCGCGGTGCCGACGATCGGCGTGATCCTCGCCCGGCTCCTCGGCGACGAGGAGCGCCTGGGCCGCCGCCGCTGGCTGGGCCTCGGGCTGGGCCTGGCGGGCGTCGCGGTGCTGGCGGCGCCGGAGCTGAGCGGCGGCTCGGCGTGGGCGATCACCGAGGTCATGCTCACCGCCCTGGGCTACGCCACCGCCCCGCTGATCATCGCCCGCCGGCTGAAGGACGTACCGACGCTGCAGCTCATCGCCCCCTGCCTGCTGCTGGCCGCGCTCGTCTACGCCCCGGCTGGCATCGCCACCTGGCCGGACACGACCCCGTCGGGCAAGGTGCTCGCCTCCCTCGCCGGCCTCGGGGTGCTGTGCACGGCACTGGCGTTCGTGGTCTTCCTGGAGCTGATCCGCGAGGTGGGCCCGACGCGCGCGGTGGTCTTCACGTACGTCAACCCGGCGGTGGCGG
This sequence comes from Streptomyces sp. CNX435, assembly GCF_059570575.1. Taxonomy (NCBI): domain Bacteria; kingdom Bacillati; phylum Actinomycetota; class Actinomycetes; order Kitasatosporales; family Streptomycetaceae; genus Streptomyces; species Streptomyces sp. CNX435. The sequence continues at coordinate 251,251 of NZ_JCANTA010000008.1, forward strand.
TCGCCGCGGGCGTCGCCTTCCTCGACGAGTCCCTGACCGGCACCATCGCCGCCGCCTTCGTCCTCATCCTGGCCGGCTCCTTCCTGGCCACCGCCGCCTCGGCGACCCCGGGCCCGCCCGGCGGCGGGGAGTCCGTCGCTGCAGCTAGCATGGGTCCCACGGCGGACGAGCCGGCCGGGCGGTCGCGTCGATCCCACCCAGGGGTCGCCGAGGAACGTCCGGGCTCCACAGGGCAGGGTGGTGGGTAACGCCCACCCGGGGTGACCCGCGGGACAGTGCCACAGAAAACAGACCGCCGGGGGCTGCGGCTCCCGGTAAGGGTGAAACGGCGGTGTAAGAGACCACCAGCGCCCGGGGTGACCCGGGCGGCTAGGTAAACCCCACCCGGAGCAAGGTCAAGAGGGGCCGCGGAAGCGACCCTGCGCGGACGACCGAGGGCAGCCCGCCCGAGTCCGCGGGTAGACCGCACGAGGCCGGTGGCAACACCGGTCCCAGATGGATGACCGCCTCCCCGGCGGCCGCAAGGCCCCCGGGAGACAGAACCCGGCGTACAGGCCGACTCGTCCACCTTCACGGCCCTGACCTGGGCGTTTACCTGGGTCGGGGCCGTTTCCCACGTCAGGATGTGCAACGTCTCTACCTGCGGTTTCCCGGAAGTTCCCGCGCGTTTGTGTAATGGATGTGTAACGCGATCTTGGTGTCGGGGCAGAGGTGGAACGAGCGGGGCACCGTGCGCGAACCTAGCCTCCGAACCGTTGGCATGTTCTTACCGGCACCCTCCTTCGGCTCGGGTCGAGCGGATCACGGCGAGAGCTTCCGGTTCGGCCGAGTCAAGGGTGCCGATGAGCTGTGAGGCGGGGAGCCTGATGCCGCCGGGCCGGAGGCATCAGGCTCGGCCTACTGCACGGGCACCGTCGGCGAGGACCCTCCCCAACCGACAGGGCTGCCCGCCGGGAGCAGGAGAGCGCTCCTCACCGCTGGACTGTGGAAAAACTCCAGCCACCACATCCGCGACCAGACCTTCGCCGAGGACACCTCCACCGGCACCGGGCCGCGGACGATGGCCTCCTTCCGGAACGTGACCATCGGCCGACTGCGGCTGCTGGGAGCGGGCAACATCGCCAAGACCACCGAGCAATCCGGGACGTACCCGAACACGTCGCCTGGGTCCGGCTCTTCATCGACAACCCGCTCGTACCCAGAACTTGTAGAAGCCCTGGTCAGGAGACGGATGGCACCTCGTGTTCCATACCGATGCATGAGACGACGGGAAAACCCGAGAATAACCACCGATCATGGGAAGTTCTGGAAAGCTAGTCGGGAACGAACGTCACACAGGGGGCAAGGGGGACGAATGTGCCTGCATATCTCGCGGATTGAGGTACGCAACTTCCGCAACTTCAAGCACCTTGTCATCGACGATTTCCCCGCCCACGCGGTGATCGTCGGTGAGAACGGTGTCGGGAAGTCGAACCTGCTGGAGGCGATCCGCCTGGTGCTCGATCCATCCTTGCCCGACTCGCAGCGCACACTGCGTGAGGAGGACATCTGGGAGGGGCACCCGTCCGGCCTAGCCGGTGGGGCCGAGGCGACCGTCGTGGTGGACCTGCAGGGGTTCGATACCGACGACGATGCCAAGAGCATTTTGTCGGCTGCCACGGTGGACTTCGATCCCTACACCGCCCGGCTGACCTATCGTTTCGCTCCCCGTGTCGAGATCGTGACCGCATCTGACAACGGCTTGCAGTCCACGAATCGGCCACTGACCGCGCAGGATTATGACTTCATTGCGTTCGCGGGCTCCAGCGAGACTACAGATCTTCGTGTCATTCGCCGGGAAGTGGCTTTGCGCGTCTTGCCGGCCTTGCGGGACGCAGAGAGCGACCTGCACAGCTGGCGGCGTAGCCCGCTGCGCGATCTGCTTGAGAGGTTGCCTTTGAACCCGGCCAACCTGCAGGCCACAGCCTCTGCGATCGCTACCGCGGTCGATCAGCTCGCCGAGGACGGCAACGTCGCCAAACTGGAGCGGCACCTGACCGACCGGCTCGGAGCCATGTTCGGACCGCGTCTGGCGGTGCAGCCCACTCTGGGATTCGCCTCCTCAAAGCCCGACGAACTGATTCGCGCCGTCCGGCTGTTCTTCGACACGGCACATCGCAGGGGCATCTCCGACACCAGCCTGGGCAGTGCCAACGTCATCTACCTCGGCCTGCTGCTGGAAGCCCTCGCCCAGCAGCGCCTCGACGATCAGTTCGTCGCCACCCTGGTGGCCCTAGAAGAACCCGAAGCACACCTTCACGTCAGCCTCCAGCGGCACCTTTTCGGCTACCTGCTGCGCAGTGGTCAGCCACTCATCCTTACCACCCACAGCCCTCACATCGCCGCGGTCACCCCGGTGCGGTCCTTTATCGTGCTGCGCGGCACCGAGAACGGCACCACCGGGGCGAGCACCGCCGCGCTCCCCGTCAGTAGCAACGAGGCGGCGGATCTCGAGCGCTACATCGACATCAGTCGCGCCGAGGTCTTGTTCGCCTCCGCGGTCATCCTCGTCGAAGGACTAGCCGAGTTGTACGTCCTTCCCGCTTTGGCTGCCGCCGCGGGATTCGACCTTGATGCCTACGGAGTCGTCGTAGCCAGCGCCCATGGAACCGACTTCAGGCCCTACCGTGCCCTCCTCGGCCCGCAGGGTCTCAACACCCCTCATGTGGTGATCACGGACGGCGACGCTGCCCCCGACAAGCGGGGCCGGCGGGAAGCCGGCCTCAAGCGCGCCGCGAATCTCCACCCCGACGCCGCGCGGTCCAAGGAGCTCTTGGATCAGATCGCGTTGCTGCCCGAGCCCGGTTCAGCCAGCTACCACTGCAACCGCGTTCCGCTAGCCAGCGATCTGGAGAGCATCGGCGTCTACGTCGGCGCCCAGACTCTGGAATCGGACCTGTGCCCGATGTTCGGCGAAGAGATCATCAACGCATTTCAGGAGCTGAGCGACAACGCCGCCGCGATCGATGAGGTGCGCCTCGGCGTCAGCGGCGAACAGGCGGAGACGCTCGACCCCGATGCCCGCAAGGATATGCTCAAGCGCATCTCCGACCTAGGCAAGGGACGATTCGCACAGCGGCTCGCTGCCCACCTCGCGCACGTGGATCTGCCAACCAGCGTCCGCGCAGGGGCCAACATCGACGATGACACTCCCCTGGACACGCAGGCCCTGCGCCGATTGGGGAGCACCGCCTTCCTCTTCCTTGCCCTGGACAAGATCTCGCTGACCGCACGCGGAACCCCGCTGTTCGCCGTCGGCTCGGACCCTTCCGACGACAGCAAGCAGGGCACCGATGCTGATCAGTGAGACCCTCCTGCGGGAACTCGAGGACCTGAACTGCAAGCAGCGCACCGCCGTCGTGCACCCCGGCAGCGTCGTCCTACGGGCCGGGCCAGGCAGCGGCAAGACCCACACCCTTGTCACCCGCATCGCCTATCTGCTGCAGACACAGATCTCACCCTTTCGGGGCGTAGCGTGCATCACGTACACCAATGGCGCGGCCGACGAGATCCGCCGCCGCGTCCTGCACAGCGGTGTGCGCGCCGAAGGACGGATCACCTGCTCTACGGTCCACGCCTTCTGTCTGAACGAGATCCTGCGGGCCTTCACCCCGATCACCCGCGAGCCAGCACCTCAAGCTGGACAGGTCCTGAACAAGTCGGCCACCGAAGGGCTCCTGCAGTACTGCTTCGACCAGGTGGGCATCGGCGAGGTCCTCGCTCAGCACCGTACCGCCGAATGCACACGGATTCGCCGCGCCCTGGCCTGCGAGGAGCCGCTGGGAGGCTTCGACCCGCGCGAAGTGCAGGCAGCCCGCCTCTACGCGGACCAGCTCCTCGTCCGCGAAGAGATCGACTTCGAGGCCATGGTGACGCGCGCTGTACGCATTGTCCGTGAGCACGCGGCGGTTCGCGATCTGCTGCACGCACGGTTTCCTCATCTGATCGTGGACGAGTACCAGGATCTCGGCGGAGTCCTGCACGAACTGGTGCTGGCTCTGCACGACCTGGCCGGCATCACGGTCTTCGCGGTCGGGGACACCGACCAGTCCGTCTACGGATTCAGCGGAGCCGACCCCAGATATCTGACCGCTTTGGCGACCCGGAGTGACTTCCGTGACCTGGAACTCGACATCAACTATCGAAGCGGTCAGGACATCATCACCGCTGCAGAAGCCGCCCTGGGTATGCCCCGGGGGCGCCGGGCACGCGACGACGCACCCTCCGGAGATGTCAAATTCATAAAGGCCGACGGGGCGCTCGGCGAGCATGCGCGCCTAGCCTGCGATCTCGTTCAGCAGGCAGAGCGCCAGCGGATCGGCCTGGAGCGGATCGCCGTCCTCTATCCGCAGCGCGGCCCGCTGCTCGACGCCCTCAACGCTGAACTGACGCATCGCCAACTGCCGTTCCTCTACGAGCGGGACGAGGAACTGCCCGATGGCGCGCTCTCGCGATTCATCCAGCGCTGTGCGAGCCGCGCTGTGACCAACTCCCAGATACACGCCGCCCCGGGCGCCGACCGCCCGAGCATGCTGCGACGAGCCGAAGCACCGTCGCTCGCCGCCCTGGCCCGTACCCTCACAGCACTGCGTACCGACGCTCATCTCCCGCCTCCAACCTCGCGGCTGGCCTTGCCGCGGGCACTACAGATCTACCTTGACCCCCAGCCGCCCTACCCGGCCGACGCACCCGCCCAGGACTGGCTCCAGCAGATGCGCTCGGGCCTGGAACTGGATGCAGTCGCCGCATCGCACCCCGATCAGGACAACACCAACTGTCTGCACGAACTAACTCGCCTGTGCCGATCCAAGGGCCTCCTGCTGCAGGACCTCGCCCAAAGGGAACAGGTGATCGGCAAAGTTCTCCTCACCACGTATCACGCAGCCAAGGGCCGGGAGTTCGACACGGTGATCCTCCCCGGGCTGCTCAACGGCATAATCCCACGCAACGTTGCCGACCGAGGCAGATGGCGAAGTCCCACGCCGCAGGAGCTCGCGGAACAGCGACGCACCTTCTATGTGGCGCTGACCAGGGCTGAAAGGGCCCTACACCTGATCGTCGGCCCCGGGTACCACACGAAGAATGGTTACTGGCGGCCTGATGGCCCTTCAGATTTTGTGGTCGAGATGGCCAATCGCCTGCCTGAGGCTTGAGCACCAGGCCCGTGTGGACAGGCCAACCGCGGAGGGCCAGATAGACCCGCTGCCCGAGCCCGGCCCAATAGACCGCGCCTACGACTGCACGGAGCAGCGGCGACCGTACGGGTCGCCAACGAGCAGGAGCCTCCCTTCCGCTGGGCAGAAGGGCCTATACCTGGCGGGAGCCAGATTATTGGAACAGGAAGCCCTACCGGCCCGACCGCCGACCGGCCTCTCCTCCACACCCTCGCCGTCATCAGCCAAGGTGACAGTTCCCGATCCACCTAAGCCAAGAGAGGAGACGTAGCGACTCCCCTTGAACGAACTCTCACTGATGAAACGGCTTGTCCACCGTAATGAGGTCTGCGGCCCACCGTCGAGGATGCGATATTTCCGTTCGAGGGGAAGCTCGTCTAGCGATACTCGCCCCCGGCGATGGAACAATTCTGGGCGCGCTCGTGTACGGGGAGCGCGTTTCCAACGCGATCACTCCGACCGCGCGGCAGCCGAAGATCGGGGGTCGTTAGCCTCGGGCTTTCATGAAGTGGGTTGTCCGATAGGTGGTCACGCAAGCGAGAAGTGCCTCTGACCAGCAAGAATAAGGATTATCGAGGTCCTTGTTCCTGCCGCTGTCGGAGGCACTTCCCAGGTGAAGAAGCGTATCGGGTCCTATCCGCGTGTTCGCGTTGAGGGCGGTGGCCACGGGGTGGTGTCCCAGGCCGGGGCCGTGTTGCTGGTGGAGACAATCCGCAAGGCCGGGCTGGACCAGGCGATATCGGGTGCTCTGGCTCCGTGGCGACGTCCGCGGGCGGTGCACGATCCGGGGAAGATCGTGCTGGATGTGGCGCTCGCGGTCGCGCTGGGCGGGGACTGCCTCGCGGATGCCGGGATGCTGCGGGCTGAGCCGGCCGTGTTCGGACAAGTCGCTTCTGACCCGACGGTCTCCCGGCTCATCGACACCCTCGCCGCCGCTGGGCCGAAGGCCCTGGCCGCGATACGGGCTGCGCGGGCCGGAGCCCGCGAGCGCGTCTGGAGGCTGGCCAAGAACGCGGCTCCGGATGCCGCAGGGCAGGTGATCGTGGACCTGGACGGGGTGCTCGTGCTGGCCCACTCCGACAAGCAGGACGCCACCGCGACCTGGAAGA
>NZ_JCANTA010000009.1:0-256111 GCF_059570575.1 Streptomyces sp. CNX435
CAATACCGGTAACTTTGGGGGGGTTCAGTCGTTGTTGGTGGTGTGCCGAGAGCTGGTCAACTGAAGTCATCTGGTGAGCGGTTGTCCGACCGAGTCGCGGTCGGGGTGCTGACCCAGGCGTTTCCTCAGTCTCTTGTGGACGAGGTGTTGGCGGAGACGGGTCGGGTGCAGCAGCGGAACCGGCTGTTGCCGGCCCGGTTGGTGGTCTACTTCGTGTTGGCGATGTGCCTGTTTTCCGGGCAGAGCTATGAGGAGGTCGCCCGGCTGCTGACCGCGGGTTTGCAGGGTGCGCGGCGTTGGCGTACATCGTGGGTGGTGCCGAGTACGGCGGCGATCTGGAAGGCCAGGTCCCGGCTGGGGGTAGCGCCGTTGCGGCAGTTGTTCGCGCGGGTGTGTCGTCCGGTTGCCACACCGGACACTCAGGGCGCCTTCTACCGCGACTGGCGGCTGACCGCGATCGACGGCACCACTTTCGACCTGCCCGACACGAAAGCGAACGTGGAGGCGTTCGGCCGTCCGCCCCGCTCCGGGCGCGGTGAAAAGGACGTCGGTTACCCGCAGTTGCGCATGGTCGGTCTGGTGGAGTGCGGCACTCACGCCGTCTTCGACGCCGCGCTCGCAGCTCTTCGCACCGGAGAGCAGACTCTGGCCCGGGCGGTCCTGGGGTCCCTGCGGCCGGGGATGCTGCTGCTGGCCGACCGCGGCTTCTACAGCGTGGACCTGTGGCGCAAGGCCGCGGCCAGGGGGGCGGACCTGCTGTGGCGAGTCCGCAAAGACCTCGTACTGCCGGTGGTCGAGCAACTGCCGGACGGCTCGTATCTCACTGAGATCTTCGACCGCACCGACATCCACCACACCCGTCGCGGGGTACCGGTACGCGCGGTGGAATACACCATCGCCGGCCGTGAGGGCACCTACCGGCTCATCACCACGATCCTCGACCCGGACAAAGCCCCTGCCGCGGAACTGGCCGCCCTCTACGCCCAGCGGTGGGAGTTCGAATCCACCCTCGACGAGATCAAAACCCACCTGGGCGGATCGCACCTGGTACTGCGTTCGCAGCACCCTGACGGGGCCGAGCAGGAACTCTACGGCTTCCTGCTCGTCCACCACGCCATCCGGCACCTGATGCACCAGGCCGCACGACAAGCCGACCGGGACCCCGACCGGATCTCCTTCACCCGCTCACTGCGCGTCGTGCGCCGCCAGGTCACAGACCAGGCGGCGTTTTCCCCCCGGCCGCCTCGCCCACGCGGTCAAAGCCACCCACGCTGAACTCCTCGAACGCCTCCTGCCACCACGACGCCGCCGGAGCAACCCCCGCGTCATCAAACGCAAAGTCGCCAACTGGCCCCTCAAACGCGCTGCCCACCGCGTCGCAGACCGCCCACGTGTGCCGGCCGTCACCATCATCGACGCCACCAAACCCAAACGGGTCAGACGCACACCAAAGCCGTAAGTTACCGGTATTGCGGCTAGCGTGGAAAGCGAGGCTTCGAGGATCGCGGAGGCAGGGATTGGTTCCTGCCTCAGTCACGCCCGCGATGTCGCGAGGAGTCTGGTGTGCCGTGTGCCGTGCGCCGTTGGTCGCCTCGTGGCGCCCTTTCGTGATCGTCGCTATGTGCCGCGGAGCATCTCCGCGAGTCGCGACAGCGTGCCCTCGTTGCGTTTGTAGTGGATCCACTTGCCGACCCGTGTGGCCTGTACCAGGCCTGCCCGCTCGAGGGTTGCCATGTACGAGGAGACTGTCGATTGCGCCAGCCCCGACTTGGCCTGCAGATGGCTGACGCAGACTCCGACCTCGTCCCGGTCGGCTATTGGCTCCCACTGAGCGAACTCGCAGTGAGGGTCCCGCAGCCAGTCCATGATTTGCAGCCGTGCAGGGTTCGCCAGCGCCTTCAAGGCCTCGACCGCAGCCAGAGGGGGCTCGTTCTCCGCGTCGCCTCCTGAGTTCGTTGCCTGTGACGTCGCCACGGTCGCCTCCTCGCCTCTCACACACCATCGTATCTCGATGTGACGAACCGAGTTCGCCCCCAGCCACACATTGACACATCGCGATATCATGATATGATCGTTGCGTTCACGCCCCTCCGGTATCTGCCGCGCAACTGCCGTCCGCCGCGAACACCGGGGATACACAAGAGGAAGTACACGATGTCTGAGAGCAGCAAGCCGTTGATCGTCGTCGCGGGTGCCACTAGCAAGCAGGGAAGGAGCGTCGCCACCTCCTTGCTTGAGAGCGGCAGGTTCCGAGTGCGAGCCCTGACCCGAGACGCCGGCTCTGCCCAGGCCCGGAGCCTGGCAGGACTGGGAGCGGAGATCGCCGAGGTTCCTCTCGCGCCGGGTCACCAGCGCGAGCTCGTCGACGCGTTCAGATCGGCCGAGGGGGCCTTCCTGATGACCCCGCCCCTCGCGCCGCCCTCCGAGGAGTTCCCTCTCGGGCGCCAACTTGCCGATGCAGCGGTCGAGGCCGGAGTGACACACGTCGTCTTCAGTGCTCTCGAGAACGTCGACGAGCGGTCCTCGGGCACCAAGTACGCCCCGCACTTCACCGACAAGGCGCTCATCGCGGAGTACATCCGGACTCTGCCGATCGCGCACACCTTCATCATGCTCTCGTTCTTCTACACCAACGTGCTGGAGTACTACCCCCCGCGCATCGATGGTGACACGGTGCTCATGCCTTTCTACCTCCCCGAAGACTTCCGTGCCCCGTTCGTGGACCCACTCACCGCGACCGGGCCGGCCGCCCTCGAGGTGTTCTCCAACCCCGACACCTACCACGGCGCCTGTCTGCCGGTCGTGGGGGACGTCATCTCCCCAGCCGAGATGGTCGAGGAGTTCTCCCGCGTCACCGGACTCAAAGCCGAATACCGCAGCGCCTACTCTCGCGAAGACCTGCTGACCTACTTCCCCGCGCTGGGAGAGAACCCTCTGCTGGTCGACGAGACCCTCGGCATGGTCCAGTACGCGGTCGAGCTCGGATACTTCCGAGACGACCGCGACACGACGTGGAGCCGGCGCATCGATCCCAACACGCTGAGCTGGGAACAGTTCCTCCGCAAGACCGACTGGCACGGCCAGCCGGTCACCTTTGGTCACTAGACCCATCGCCGACGAGATCAGACACGCGCCATTCGGGAAGGCCTCGACGTTGTCTGAGCCCGTGGCGCGTGCCGCTGCGCGCTGCCATCACACCAACACCTACTGCGTGAACTGCGACCTGCTCGTCGGTCTCGACGATCTCCACGTGATTGACGTCGACCGGGGTGATGGCGACCGATTGACTGTTCGGGTCGAGTCGGCGCGGATGGTGATGGGCTGCCGGACCTGCGGCGCGATCGCTCACTCCCACAGTCGACGCGAGGTGGTCCTCATCGACGCACCTTGCTTCGACCGGCCCGTGAAGATCGTGTGGCGCAAGCGGACCTGGCGCTATGTCGAACCGGCCTGCCCGGTCGGCACGTTCACCGAGCAGAACCATACGGTGGCCGAGCCGCGGGCGCTGCTCACCGTGCGGGCGTGCTGGTGGGCGATCCGACAATTGCGGCGTGAGCACGCCTCCGTGCGCGGGATCGCCCGCCAGCTCGGCACGACATGGAACACGGTGTGGACCTCGATCCGTCCCCTGCTCAAGGCGATGGCCGATGACGACACGCGGTTCGACGGGGTCACCCGGCTCGGGGTCGATGAGCATGTCTGGCACCATGTCAGCGAACGACCCATCGACCAAGGGGGTCGCGGGCCGAAGATGCTGACCGGGATGGTCAACCTGACCACCGACGCGAAGGGAAGGACACGAGCCCGGCTGCTCGACCTCGTCCCGGGCCGGTCCGGGCAGGCCTACGCCGACTGGCTCGAAGAACGCGGACCGGGCTTCCGTGACGGGATCAAGGAAGCGACCTTGGACCCGTTCCGCGGCTACAAGAACGCCATCGATGACAAGCTCGAGGATGCGACTGCGGTCCTGGATGCGTTCCACGTCGTCAAGCTCGGTTCCGCGGCCGTCGACGAGGTCCGTCGTCGCGTCCAGCAACAGATCCATGGCCACCGGGGCAGGAAGGGCGACCTGCTCTACGGCATCCGCACCATCTTGCGCTGCGGGGTCGAGAAACTCACCGACCGACAACGAGCGCGACTCGACCTCGCGATCGCCGCTGACGAACGCCACGACGAGGTTCTCGTCGCCTGGCTCTGCGCCCAGCAACTGCGAGCCGCCTACCAGGCCGACAGTCCCGCCGAGGGACACAAGATCGCCGAGAAGGTCCTCGCTACCTTCCCGACGTGCCCGATCAAGGAGATCAAGCGACTCGGCAAGACGCTGCAGCAATGGCGCGAAGCCTTCCTCGCCTACTTCGACACCGGCCGCGCCAACAACGGCGGCACAGAGGCCATCAACGGACTCATCGAACTCCAACGCCGCATCGCACGAGGCTTCCGCAACCGCGATCACTACCGACTACGCATGCTGCTCATCGGAGGCGGACTCACCAGCCCCCACCTGAAGTAGGAAGAGCCCGTTATCTACGATGAGGAGTGCAAGGGTGCAGGCGCGCGCCGTTTTATCGATCCTGAGCAGATCGCGACAACCCTCAGTGAATTCGATTCCCTGTACCGCAAAGGCGAGGATTTCTCGGCGTTCTTCCAGCGGGAGATCGCCCCGCTCGGACCGCCCACCGTTAGCTGATACACCAACCAGTGCGCGGCAGAGTGAGGAGCGTGCGCCGTGGATCCGGAGCTGACCACGCTCGCGCAGAACGCGAGCCTGACCCTCGTCGCTCTGATGGCGACCGACGCCTGGGAGCGCACCAGGGACGGAGTCGTGGCCCTCTGGCGGCGGGCCTGGCCCGAGCGGGCCGACGCGGTGGCCGCCGAGTTGGACGGCGCTCAGGATGATCTGGCAGCGGACCTCGTCACCGAGGACGAACTGGCAGCCGAGTGGCAGGGTCGGCTCAGGCGGCTGCTGATCGGCCGGCCCGAGGCAGCGGTGCAGCTACGGAGCCTGCTGAACGAACTCGCACCCGACGCGGCACACGTCCCGTCCGTCGCACAGCGCGCCACCGCCTCTGGCGACTCCAGGATCTATCAGGCGGGACGCGACCTGCGCATCAGCGAGCGATGACTGGGCCGACCGAGGGCCACGCGGAGGACAATGGGCGGGTCTTCCAGTCAGGTGGGGACCAGCACATCACCGAGCACCACCACCACGGCGATGGCTGGACCGCCGGTGCAGGGACGGCACCGGACTCCGTACGGCGACCGGCCGTTGGGCGCCCTCCGGTGGTCTTGCGTGACCGGGTGGAATTGCTCGGGCGGCTCCAGGCCGCCCTCCAAGACGGCGGGGTCAACCAGGTCTACGTGCTGTACGGCCTGGGCGGCTGCGGCAAGACCGCCGTTGCCTCCGAGGTCTTCCGTTTCGCAACCACCGAAGGCGACCGGATCGGACTGTGGGTCAACGCCTCCGACCTGATCTCACTACGCGCTGGAATGCTCGCCGTCGCCGCGGACCGAGGCGCGAGCGAAGGCGAGCTCACCGCGGCGCGCAGCGGGCTGCGGGCCGCCGCGGATCTGGTGTGGGAGCGGCTGGATCGGTCCGGCCAGCCGTGGCTACTGGTAATCGACAACGCTGACGACCCGGCCATCCTGCGCGACGGCGGCTGGCTACGCACCAGCCCGCGTGGCACCACGGTGGTGACCACCCGTCACGTGGCCGCGCACTGGTGGCCCGGTGCTGAGCTGCATCACGTGGGCGTACTGCCGCGGGAGGACGCGGCACGAGTGCTGTGCGATCTGGCCCCGGAGAGCGGGCCGGTGGAGGAGGCGGCCGCGGTCGCGGACAGACTCGGCCGGCTGCCGCTGGCGCTCACCCTCGCGGGCGGCTACCTGGCGCACCAGGTGATCGCCCCGTGGAGTATGGCGGAGTACGGGCGGGCCCTCGACCGGGGTACCGCGGTGGATGCCATCGAGCTGCTGGACCAAGGGGCCGAGTACGGCAGCGGCCATGATTCGCGTCATCTTGCCAGCAGCACGTGGGAGCTGTCCCTGGACGCACTGCGCACCCACGGGCTGTCCGAGGCCACGAACCTGATCCGGCTGCTCGCCTGCTGGTCCCACGACCCGCTGCCACTCAACCTGCTGGCCGGTGAAGCCATCGATGCGGTACTGCCCCGCGCCCGGGTGGAGATGGCGCTGCGCGGACTGCTCGACCATTCACTCACCCGACTCGTACCCGGCCCGCCCCGCTGTGTGCGCACCCACGGCGTACTGCTCGACAGCATCGCCAGGAGCACCCCGGCAGACCAACGTGACCCGCTTGTCCGCGCCGCCGCCGAGCTGATCGGCACGGTGCTGCCCGACGTGACGCAGGCGTGGGCACGCGAGGACCCGCCGCTCGCCCAGTTCGCACCGCACACCCGGGCGTTGCTGCGCCGGGCGGGTCAGTGGACCGAGGCCGGGCCGACGACCGTGGCACGCGTCATGGGCTGCGCGTTACGGCTCGTGGTGGCCCTGCACCGGGCCGGCGACTACACGTCCGCGCTGTCGGTGGCGCAGGATGCGATCGAGTGCGGGACGCGGTTGCTGGGAGCGAACCACCCTGCGGTGATCGTGGTCCGACAACGGGTGGGGCGGGCCCTCTACCGGCTCGGACGGTATGAGGAAGCAGAGGCGGCCCACCGCCTCGTCCTCGCTGACTGCGCCGCCGCGTTCGGCGCAGATGACGTCGAAACACTGGAGAGCTGCATGGGGTTGTCCGCTGTGCTGTTCTGGGCGCTCGACCAGAAGGAGGAGGCAGTAACGCTGGTGCAGCGGGCAGTCGAGGGCCGGACCGCCACCCTGGGCGGGGCCCACCCGTCGACACTCCTTGCGCGGGCCAACCTGCTGGAGTACACGGTCGCCCAAGAGCTGGACCCGACTGCCGGCCCCGAACTGCTGGCTGACTGCCGCAGCGCGGTCGGCCCCGGACACCCGATCACCTTGGCCGTCGAACTCAACTACGCCTTCGCCCTCATCGTCAGCGGTCATCAGCGCCAGGCCCTGCCCCTCCTCCGCGACGCGGTCCCGGCCTTCGAGCGCGCCTACGGACCAGACCACCCCAAGACCCTCGCGGCCCACTCCTTGCTGAGCCGAGCCCTCGGCGAGCTTGGTCTGCACGAAGAAGCGGTGGCGCAGGCCGAGTTGGTGGCTGACGCGCGTGCGCGTGTTCTTGGACCTGAACACCCATGGACAGCCTGGTCCCTGAAGCGGCTCGCGGAGCGGCGGCGAGAGGGCCGGACAGAGCCTTGACCGCTCCACAACTGCGGCCACGCCCTGCACCGGCACGCCCTGCACCGGACCGCCTGGCGCCGCCGTCACCAAGCAGCCGTGGCAGCCTGGCACCAGCAGCGACACCGCCGGCGGGACCTGCTGTGACCGGAACTGTGGCTGCCGCATCATCCCCCCGGCTCGGTGCGGACGGGCTTGGGCGGCGTGGGCTTGAGGTGTTCCAGCGTCATACGGGCCCGGCGGCGGTCCATCCGCCGATGCATCGCGGTCGCGACGGTCGCGGCGAGATGGCCGTCCGCGTCTCCCACGGCCACGGTGACGAGTCCGTCGCCCGGCCCGCTACGGAACGCACGTACCACGGGGACGATGCCCTCGATCAACTCCGGGAGACCATCCGCTCCCGGCGGCAGGGGGGAGCACGTGTCACAGAGGGGGATGCTGGTGAGGTCATCAGGTTCCAGCTCCAAGGAGTCGCCGAACTGACGCAGGTCGAGCGTGATGTCCGCGGCGGGGATCGGACCGTGCTCGTAGGTGAAGCTTGTGAAGTGGACCGCCGCGAGCAGTTCCTCGGCCAGGTCGCCCGCTGCCGGGTGGCGGTCCGGATGCTCGGGGTTCACCGCTAACGTCACCTGCCGCTGCCGGGCGGTGCTCTTGACGTTGTGATTGGTCATCGCTCTTCCCTCGTCTCTTCGTGTGGAGCGGGGTGGTCTCCGGGACGCGTACGCGGCGTGCCCGGTGTGTGCCGGCCGCGGGCCCGGAGCGGGCAGGCCGTTGCGGGGTCCCGCGGTTCGCGGCCCGCTGCCGGGAGGGCGGGCCGTCCGCCCTCGGGGAGAGGGCGGAGTCCGTGAGGCGGTCGGCGCCGGTGTCAGAAGCCCGGCTCGTCGCCGGGACGCCGGCCCGCGATCCGGCGCAGGGCCCGGTACAGGGCCTCGCGGAATTCGCGGTCCGCCCGCTCAGGAGGAAAGAGCAGGTGGGCCTCCAGTCGGTGAGCGACCCGGTTGGCGATGCGCTCCTCTTCCTCGGGGGTCAGCTCGCGCGGCGGCGACAGGTGCACGGCGTGGGGATGCAGGTACAGCGCGGGGCACTCGCGGCAGGCCCGCGCCGCTTTCAGAACCCACCGCACCCTCGCGAGTACGTCACGGAAGCGATTCATCGCCCACCGCCCGATGCCGTGTCGGCGGAATGCCCGTACGACGACGATGCTTTGGCAGCGGGGATAGCCAGCTGCGCCCACACGCTGGTGCCCGCGAGCCTTCGGACCGCGCCCCACCGATCCGCCAGTTCTCCGACCAGGAACAACCCGCGGCCGGAGAGGGCGAGCGCGTCGCCTCCGGCGGCCCCGTGGGTCTGGCGGTCGATCCAGCCCTGCCGGGACGGTCCCTGGTCGATCACTCTGATCGTCAGCCGCCGCGACTCGCGGCCGGTGATCTGGACGGCCACGATGATCTGCGAACTGTCTGTGTGCACGCAGGCGTTCGTCGTCAGCTCGCTGGCGATCAACACAGTGTCGTGGCCCGGGTCAGGCGGGATCCGCCAGGCGGCCAGCCAGGATCGGACGATGTTCCGAGCACACGCGGGCGTCGCAGTGGAGCCGCCGGGCAGGACAACGCACGCTCGTTGACGGCCGAGTCGACCGGCCGCCCGAACCACGAGGAGATAGTGGGTGACGTCGGCGACGCTCACGGCCCGTTGCCGGATCACGAGCACACCCGCCCTTCGGGTGCTGACGCCTCCGGAACGCGGGCCCACCCCGGGCGAGCCGGCACGTCACGTCGTAAGGCCCTGGTCGTGCGTCGAACGGCAATGCAAGGCGCATCACGGTAGGTCCTTCGGGGGCTGCTCTGACTCGGCATCAGCGGCCTCGGCTTCGGTCGGAGGGGCGGAGGCCAGTCCCCACAGGGGGGCGGGAGTGCGGGCCTCCGCCGGGCCAGCGATCCGGCCCGTACAGCGGCGGGCGTAACTGTGCGTCACAAACGATCATTGCCTGATGGGCAGTCACGTCCGCCGCGACCCATCATGCTCCTTTTTCGCTTGGACGTGCAACACTTTCAGAGAAGAGCCAAAAAGGGCGGGAACGTGTGTGTGCATGGCCAACAGTGACGCGGGCGTGTCAGACTGCGACTATGACGCAGAAGAGAGCGACCCCGTCAATCAAGAGGCGGCGTGTCGGTGCCCAACTCCGCCAGTGGCGCGAGGCAGTTGACATGCCGTCCGGCGACGTTGCTCGGGCGATGGGGTGGAGCCAGGCACGCTTCTCGCGCGTCGAGCGCGGCTATTACCGCATCTCGCGCAACGAGGTGTTCGACGTGTGCGCGAAGATCGGTGTTGATGACCTGGAAGGCGTGGAAGAGGTCGCCCGCGTCGCCGAGGAGCCGACCGGCAAGGGCTGGTGGGCCTCGTACGCCAACAAGGCGGGTGTCAGCGAGCAGTACCTCGATTTCGTCGAGCTGGAGGCTGAGTCTGAAACCATTCGCATCGCTCACCCGAACGTCATCCCGGGACTCGTCCAGTCCCCCGGCTACGTCAGGGAGATGCATTCGAGTGCTCGGTCGAAAGATCCGGAGTCACTGATCGCTATTCGCTTGGCCCGACAGGAAGTCCTCAGTCGCGCCAAGTTCCATGGGCTCGTCCCTGAATCCGCCTTCCATGCCCGGTTCGAGTCCAGCCCTGGACTTATGAAGGACCAGCTCCGCAAGCTGATCGACGCCTCCAACATGGAGAACGTCACCCTCCAGATCCTGCCACTGGCCGCGCATCCGTCCTATGGGTCAAACGGGGCGATGACGATCCTCTCGTTCCGTCACCCGTGGACGCCCGTCGCCTCCGTCGACAACCCGATGGGCGGGTTGCACACAGTCGACGCGGATCAGGTCGCCTATCTGGAAGCCGAGTTCGAGGACATCGCTTCCGCAGCACTCACCGTGGACGAATCACGGGATCTCCTCAACGAGCACCTGGAAGGACTGCACCAGTGACCACCAGCAACGGACGCTCCATCACTGCGCCACAGCTTGAAGGGGCCGTCTGGAAGAAGTCGTCCTACAGCGGAAACTCCAACGGGCAGTGCGTCGAGGTCGCTGCCCTGACCGCTACGCCGTTCGTCGGCAAGCGGGGCGTTCGTGACTCGAAGGACCCTGAAGGTCCTGCCTTGCTGTTCACGCCCGAGGCGTTCAACGGATTCATCGCGGCCGTGAAGAGGAACGAGTTCGACGCGCCCTGACCTGACTCATCCGATGAGGAGTGGCCCGCCTCCCCGCCCGTGGCAGGGGAGACGGGCCACTTGGGCGATGCGTCCGATGCGGTTGGGGCCGAGGCTCAGCTTGACTCTGTCGGGGATCTTGGAGTTTCGCGACGCGGCAGCATGATCAACGGGCATGCTCGGTTGGTTCCGATGACCGATGCAGCCGTCGAGGTGCCCGTTGTCCCTGCGTCCCCGTTCCGGTGAGCAAGTCCCGCCTCTGACCGTGCAGATCGCGCGGGCGAGCAACCCGAACGGCACGACGGCGATATGGGTGCGCGACCGGCTGGACGGGCTGTGGCGCGATGAGGACTTTGCCGACTGGTACCCGCGCGACGGGCGCCCCGGCCTCTCGCCCGCCCAACTGGCCACCGTCTGCGTGCTGCAGTTTCTGCTCGGTTTGTCGGACCGGCAGGCCGCCGAGGCGGTCCGCTGCCGGATCGAGTTCAAGTACGCGATGGCCATGGAGCTGGACGACCCCGGCTTCCATCACAGCGTGCTGGCCGACTTCCGTGAACGCCTCGCCGAGGGTGATCGCGCTGACCGCCTCCTCGACCTCACACTGGCCCGCCTCAAGGAGGCCGGCCTGGTACGCGAGCGCACCACACAGCGCACCGACTCCACTCACGTCCTGGCCGCGGTCCGCAATCTAACCCGTCTGGAGCTGATCACCGAGGCGGTCCGCGCCGCGCTGGAAGAAGTCGCCGACACCGCCGGTCATCTGCTGGACGAGCTGGTCGACGAGGACTGGGGACGTCGCTACGGCCGTCCGGTCCGCCTGGGCAAGAACCCCACGAAGCCCAAGACCAGGATCATGGCCACCGGGAACGACGCCGTCCGGCTCCTGGAACACCTCTACCGGCACGGAGTGGACCGAGCGTCCGGCCCCCGTGTCCAGGCTCTGCGCCAGATCATGGTGCAGAACTATCACCGCGACGCCGCAGGCCGCCTGCGCTGGCGCACCGCCGAGACCGAGGACGGACCCGGGCTGCCGCCCTCGTCCCGGGTGATCGTCTCTCCCTCCGACACCTCGGCCCGCTATGCCCGTCACGGGCACATCATCAGCTGGAAGGGGTTCTCCGCCCATCTGACGGAGACCTGTGCTCCTGACGGACCCAACGTGATCACGGACGTGGCCACCACCGCGTCCACCACCCACGACAGCAAGGTCCTGCCCGGCATCCACGCCCGCCTGCACCGCCGCGGCCTGCTGCCCGCCGAGCACCTGGTCGACAGCGGCTACACCTCCCTGCCACACCTGGAACAAGCCGCACGCGACCACCAGGTCACCGTCTCCGGGCCGCTGCGGGGCAACCCCACCCGGCAACACCGCCGAGGCGAGGGCTTCGCCCGCGACGACTTCCACATCGACTACGACCGCCGGCAGGTCACCTGCCCCCAGGGGCAGGTCAGCCAGGGCTGGCACGGCCCCTACCCGACCTCCTCGCCCACCGCGGCCCCACTGATCGTGGCACGATTCACCAAGAGCCAGTGCCACCCATGCCCGGCCCGCGCCCAGTGCACCACCTCCCGCGAGAGCACCCGCACCGTCGGCTTTCCCCCGCGAGAACTCCGCGACCTGCAACTCCGTGTCCGTGCCGAGCAACAGACTCCCGAGTGGAAGACCCGCTACGCGGTCCGCTCCGGAGTGGAGGGAACGGTCAACGAGTTCGCTCACGGTCACGGCATGCGCCGCTGCCGCTACCGAGGACAGAGCAAGGCCCACGTCCAGCACGTCCTGACCGCGATCGCCATCAACATCGAGCGCCTCAGCGGTCTCCCACCGACTGACGAAGCACCCCCTCCCCGCCGACCGACCGCCTTCCAGAACTACCTCGATCAGCACCAAATCCCCCGGCCGAAGTCCTGGCGCACCCTGGGCACCTGACCTCGGCAACTCCAAGATCCCCGACAGAGTCAAGCTAAGGGTGACGTGCCGACGTGCGCGTCGGGTCATGGGCATCGCTCCCGGGCATCGTGCCTTCCGGCGGACGACTCGGGCGCCCTCACGGCGGCGGAGGTGGGCGGGCGCCTGCACGTGAGTCCGGCGGCAGTCTCGCGTGCGGTGCGCTACCTCGCGGCGGTCGGCCTCATCACCGTTGAACGCGAACCGGGCTCGCGGCGCGAGCGGTACCGGATGGGGAGCGGCCGCTGGAGAGCGCTGGTGGGACTACGTCAAACGCCGCGACGAGGCACAAGCGGCGGGGGAGTGACGGGCCCGGCCGATCTTGCGCGGTACGGCGCCCGGCGGCCGGGTGGGGGAGTCCACGGGGCGGGGGCGTCGGGCATGGCGGCTGAGGTGATCCTTTCTGCTGGCCGGAGAGATGATCTCGGCCGGCCTGTCGTGCCAGGGTTGCAGGTCGGTCGGCGGCCGGGGTCCGTCAGGAGCCCATCTCGCCGGGAAGGCCCTGCGGGAGGTGTGGGGTGCCGGGGTGGTGAACCATCGGGCGGGTGGATCCGTGTTGATGGTGCGCCCTCCGCGCCGATGCGGGAGGCGGTGGTGATGGTTGGGTATGGAGAGGAGACTGCTGTGCCGGCTGAGGAAACAGTGGCGCGGACCGACGATGAATTTGTGGCTGCGTTGCAGGCACACGACAATGAGCAGGCCGAGAGGGGCGTGCCGGCCGAGAACCGCACATTGCCACCTCAGAAAACCCCCGTGGGAAGGCTTCTGAACCGTGCGGCGCCCCGGAAGGGCGCCTCTCTGCCACCGCGTACGGCGCAGTGGCTGAGGGAGCACGGACATGAAGCCCGGGTGGTGCCAGCGGACGACGACTCCGAGAGGATCCATTTCCTCCCTTCCAGGAGCAGGCTGCCGCCGCTGACTGATGCTGAGTGCGTGGCTGCGTTGCAGGCACACGACGATGAGCAGGCTGCGATGGGCGTGGCGGCCGAGGACCGCACATTGCCACCTCAGAGCAACCGCGTGGGAAAGCGTCTGCACGACGCGAGGCCTCAAGGGACTTCCACTCTGCAGCCGGATACGGCGCAGTGGCTGAGGGAGCACGGACATAAAGATCGGCTGGTGGACGCGCCTAGCAGGCACGAGAGGAGGTTCAAATTTCGTCCCAACAAGAGCAATCAGCCGCCGCTGACTGATGCTGAGTGCGTGGCTGCGTTGCAGGCACACGACAATGAGCAGGCCGAGAGGGGCGTGCCGGCCGAGAACCGCACATTGCCACCTCAGAAAACCCCCGTGGGAAAGCGTCTGAACAACGCGGCGCCCGGGAAGAGCTCCTCTCTGCCGTCGGGTACGGCGGAGTGGCTGAGGGAGCACGGACATGGAGACCGGCTGGAGGTCGTGCGCGCCAGGCCCTGGATGTTCAAGTTCCGGGGCAAACCCGAGGCTGAGGCGCAGAGCGATCCCGGGCATGCGTCGCATCGGGGGCCGGCGGAGTCTTCCCGTGGCGTGGCGTCAGGCGCGGCAGAGTACGGCGGTGACTACGGGGCCGGTGCCCCGCAGCGCCACCCGTTGCCGGAGGCTGTGGCTCCGGGTCTCCAGTGGCCCGGGTACGGTCTGCAGCACGGTGCGCCTGCAGGGTACGGCGCCGCCCCCGGGCCCGGTGGCCCCCAGGGCGCCCCGCACGATGGACGGCTCTTTCCGCCGATGCGGCTCCTTCCGCCGGTGCGGCACATTTTGGACGGCACGCTTGACCAGGGAGATCCCATGCATCTCCCTCCGCTGCGCGGCGGTCCCTCCGCCGCCCGCCCGTCTGGGGAACAGGCTCCCGGAGACTACCGCCGCTACTCCCCGCCGCCCCCGAACGCCGGTCCGCAACGTGGTGCTCCAGCGCGCTGACGTGCCGGACGCCGCACAGCGCTCCGCAGGCCGGCATCCCACCGTGAAGCCGGGGCCGCACAGGCCAGACCTACCGAAACGGTGCCGCAGCCACGACCGCCTCCTCCGCGGCCTGCGCGCCATCGGTGAACACGCCGCCGCCACCCCCAAACAACGCTGGCGCGCCCTTCAACACGTCACACTCAGCCCCAGCCGCATCGGCACCATCGCCCAAGCCGCCCTCGTCCTCAACAACACATGAGACCAAACTCGTTGAGAAAACCTGAGAAGCCGTATCTCAACCGATCTTGGAACGTGTGGATCGAACGGAGTTCCTGGTCGGGTGATCTTCCGGCGGTTCGCGCATGAAGGCAGGGCCTCCTGGTAGCTCGGGGGTGCGACCCCATTCCGAGCGGTTCCCGGAGGCCCTGTTGTCGTTGTTGTACGCGCCCGAGCCCGTTGACTTCAACTCGCCCGCTGTGTCGTGCGATTGCCTCGCGCATGTGTACGGCAACGCGGCCGATCATCCCGATCGGGTGCGCCGGTATCCGTCGGACATGACGGACGCGGAGTGGGCGGCCATCCGGCCGTTGTTGCCGGTGCCGGCCTGGCTTCAAGGGCGGGGCGGACGGCCCGAGGGCTACTGCCACCGGCAGTTGCTGGACGCGATCCGCTATCTGGTCGCGGGCGGGATCTCGTGGCGGGCGCTGCCCGCGGACTTCCCCGATTGGGGCCGGGTTTACGCCTTCTTCCGCCGCTGGCGCGAGCACGGGCTGATCGCCGAGTTCCACGACCGGCTGCGCGGGAAGGTCCGTGAACGCGAAGGCCGCGAGGCCGAGCCCACGGCCGGTGTCATCGACGCGCAGTCGGTGCGGGCCGCCGCGACGGTGCCAGCCGCCTCACGCGGCTACGACGGCGGGAAGAAGGTACCGGGCCGCAAACGGCACATCGTGACCGACACCCTCGGTCTGCTCCTGGTCGTCTGCGTCACCGCCGCGAACATCGGCGACCGCGACGCCGCGGCGGGACTGCTGACCCGGCTGCGCCGCCTGCACCGCGACATCACCCTCCTCTGGGCAGACGGCGGCTACACCGGCGGCCTCGTCGGCTGGTGCCGGGACAAACTCGCTCTGACCTTGGAGATCGTCAAGCGCACCGACGACATGACAGGGTTCGTGGTGCTGCCGAGGCGGTGGGTGGCAGAGCGCACGTTCGCGTGGCTGATGAACTCCCGCCGTCTGGCCCGGGACTACGAGACCCTGCCCGCCACCAGCGAGGCAATGATCCGGTGGTCGATGGTCACGCGGATGAGCCGGCGTCTGGCACGGCCACGGGCCGCCGGCCGGCACTGAACGCCCCCGACGCCTCCAGGAGAAGCCACCCGCGCTCCGCCAGGCGCCGGGCTTTCGACCGCAGCCCCTCAACCTTCGCCGGCGTCGCCCCAAGGCCCAGCTCCACCGCGATCTCCTTGGCTCGAAGCGGCCCCTGCCCCGTGGATCGCTGCTGTTCCAGCACCCCCAGAATCCGCTGATAGTCCGGCGCCAGAACCGTCACCGGCAGTCCTTCCCGCCAGGGCGGCACCGTCGAGCCCGCCACCGGCGCGAGCGACGGCGCCGCTTCCTCCTTTGCCTCGGTCGTGGTCACGGCAGTGGACTCGGCCGCAGCAACTGCCAGGGCCTCGAGCAGTTCCTCCCGCGCGATCACCTGCCGGTCCAGCTCGATCTCCGCGGCCTCCAACACCTCAGCCAACCGCGCGACTTCCTCCCGCAAGCCCTCCACCCGCACCCGGGCAGCCGCCTCTCGCTCCTCCAGCATTCCCAGCACCGACGCCACCGCGCACCCCTCGACCATGAAGCGGACACAAGACGTCGCGATGCCTCCCTCAACCCGAGCGAAACCATGCCTCACCAGCAGGAATCAAGGGATCACGTTCGGTTGAGATACGGCTTCTCACGCCAGGTCATGCAGCCCTACGGTCCCCGGATTGCGGCCGGTCGGCCCACTGCTCGATCGCTCGCACGTGAGCTGGGTGCAGCCCTTGTCGGGGATTTGGCTGGACGAGCAGAGTCGGCATTCCTGCTGCGGTGCGGCGGGCCGCCCATTCGTGGTCGAGGGCGGTGAAGTCGTCGTCGATCCAGGCGGCCGGGGCGTCTCTGAGCCACTGTCGACGTAGTCGCGCTTCCACAGGTATCCGTTGGGGTGGCTGGTGGTGATCGGCAGCCGGGGGAGGTCGAGATGTGGGAAGGCAGGCAGACCGAGGAGGGGCCCGATGAGGCGGGGAGCGTCCTGGCGCCAGCTCGTGCACCAGGCCGGGGCGGCCAGCCCGGTCTCCAGTAGGCCACGGATCAGCGGACCGTGCGCGGGGTTGAGCCAGACCGTGACGGGGTCGTCGGTAGCTCGTCCGGCCGGGAGGACGTCGTGGCAACGGTGCGTGTGCGGGGTGCTGCCGTCGGCAGCGGGGAAGGGTATGAGGACGCCGTCGATATCGAGCAACAGGTGCGGCAGGGGCATTACTACCTCCACGGCTCGTGGGTGAGGGTGTGAAGCTCACTGCTTGCGCGCGGCGATCAGAAGGGTGGTGGGCCAGCGGCCGGGACGCGGGTCGTTGAACTCCTGGGTGGAGGTCACGGCGAGGCCGGCGTCGGCAAGGCGGGCCGCCCAGCGTTTCGCGTCGAATTCCCAGCGGGTCAGTGGCAGGCGGGTGTGGTCGGGCAGGGTCACGAAGTCCGGGCGGGGGTGGTCGTCTGCGGCCGGTTGGCGGCCTCGGCGCGCGGGATGTGGCACTGAGAAGGCGAGGGTCCGGCCGGGTTTGAGGTGTGCGGCGATGGCCGGGAGGAGAAGGTTCGGCATGACGAGGCCGATGGCTCCGAACACCGAGTAGATCGCTTCATATTGCTGCTGGGACGCCTGCAGAAAGTGCAGGGCGTGGCCGGCGGCGAAGGTGGCGCCGCTGATGTGTCCGTAGTGTGAGCGGGCTCGGCGGATTTGCAGGCCGATCAGGTCGACGCCGGTGGCGTGGGCGCCGCGGTGGGCGGCCAGGTATGCGACGTTGTGGCCGGGGCCGCAGCCGAGTTCCAGCACCCGGCGCCGGTACAGGTTCGGGCCGAGGATTTCGGCGCCGGGGCCTTGGCCGGGGCGGGTGGTCCACTCCATGCGTGCAGGGGCAGGCAGCGGCTCGGCGGGACCGGCGGCGGTGCGCTGCGCGGCGTGGGCGAACCAGGGGGAGGCGTGGGCGGGCATGTCAGGGTTCCAGCAGTCGTACGGCGTCGTTCAGGTGGCGGCGTACGACGTTGAGGTAGGCGGGGTCGGTGGTCGGGTCGTTGACCCAGCGCACGGCCTGTTCCAGGAACCACTCGATGACCCAGACGCGGTGCCAGCCCAACGCCCACGCTGCCGCCGTCAGGCCCCCACGGTCGGCCAGCGCATCCTGGTGCCCGCCTTGGGCTACGTAGGTCTCCAGGAATACACGGGTGCGGCCCGGGTCGGGGGCGTCGAGGGTGCCGTGCCAACTGGCCAGGTCCAGCAGGCCGGGACCGGTGAAGGCACGGGCGAAGTCCAGCAGCCGCCAGCCGGTCGCGCCGATGTGCAGGCTGGTGGGGTGAAACTCCGAGTGCACCCAGCCGAACGGCTCCAGTGTGGCCTCGGAAGCGCGCGCCTTGGCGGCGCCGGTGAGGGCGCTGAGGGCATCGGCGACGTCGTCGGTGTCGCCCCAGCGGCCCGCCTCACGCAGTCGCAGCAGGTGGTCGGTGGCGCGGGCGGGCAGCGCCTGAAGGCCCGCCTCGTCAAGCACCGGCAAGGCGCCGGCGCGGGGCGCGGCATGCAGGGCCGCCGCGGCGGCGGCGCCGTCGAGGTCGTCGGCCTCGCGTGTGGCGGGACCGAGATCTTCGAGGAACATCCCCAGCCACTCCTTGCGGGTGGCGGAGGTGAGAACCTGTGGAACGGGGATGTCGCAGGCGAGGGCCTGACGCAGGGCCCGGTCCTCGGTCTCGAAGGGACGGGTGGCGTACTTGAAGATGGCGGTGGTGCCGTCGGGGAAGGTCAGGCGCTCCACCCCCGACATCGACCACACGCGCACGTCCTCCCGTTTGGCTGCGGGCTGCCCGACAGCGGCGCACAGGTCGGTGTAGAGCTTGGTGATCAGCGTCTCGTCCATGGTTGGTCTCCGGATTGTGGGGTGGAGGGCTTCGGGGCAGGCGAGCGTGCCGACCGGCCCCGAAGCCCGTACTGCGGGCGGCCTATGCGGCCGGGGTGACGCGGTGGGCGTGGACCTGTTCGATCCAGCCGGTCTTGAAGCGTGCCAGGTCGTCGCGGAAGGCGGTCATGGAGGCGCCGTACGGCGCGACGACGCCACCGGACTGGTCGGGCACGGACTGGCAGCCGTGCACCAGTCGGCCACCGAGCGCGGCGTGGGCCTTGATGGACTCGATGCGGCGGTGCTCGTTGAACCAGCCGCCGTGGTAGACCTCGTCCAGCAGCCCGCCCATCTCGTCGTCCAGGTCGAAGACCACGGAGGTCGCGGCGGGAAAGAACCAGCACGGGCCGACGTTGGAGATGTGCCCGTCCAGCTCCACCTTGTTCAGCGCCATCAGCGTGGCGGCCTCGCGCAGCATCCGCAGATGGGTGGCGGTGATCTGCGCCAGCCCGAGGCCGCCCAGGTGCTCGTCCCTGAAAAGGTAGGCATATACCTCGTACGCCGTTCGCAGCACCAGGGCTGCGTCGGGGGTCGGGGCAGCGTGTTCCTTGATGAACTGCAGCGCCATCTGCTCGACCGCGCTCTCCGTGGTTTCCTGCGCGCCGAGCAACTGATCGGTGACCAGCTGCCAGTCGGCGACGAGCCAGGTGTTCGACTCGAAGCGGAAGAAGTACTCCGCCGGGTCGATGGTCAACCGGGTGCCGTCGACCTGAATGCCGGGCAGTCGGCTCCAGCGCTCATCGAACGCTTGCGGTAAGTCGACCGAAATGGCCGTGGTGTCGATGGTCGTCACTGTGGTGTCTCCGTCTCTCCTCGGGCGGGACCTGCGCACTGTGGCGTCGCTCGGGCCGGCGCCTTGCGGATGGTGGGAAGCCGCCCGGCCCAAGCGTGGGACCTGGTCTGCGATGGGTGAGTGTCGCACCGGGCGGCCTGCCAATCAGTGAACCGGCCGCTACGCACAGTGGGTACGGTGGAGGGTGGGTAAGGCGGTATACGCGGTTTACAGCCTCGCGATCGGGGAGGGTCGTGAACGCTCCGAAGCAGCCCAACGCCCGGCTCCAGGCAGCCATCGCCGAGGCCGGCTGCACGCTGGAGGCCCTTGCCCGCGATGTGCGCCGTGTCGCCGCCGAGAACGGCGAGATCATCCAGACCAACAAGTCCGCGATCTCCCACTGGGTCAACAGCACCCGCCGCCCTACCGGTCAGACGGACCGTTACCTCGCCGAGGCTTTGTCCCGTCGCCTCGGGCGCGTCGTCACCCCGGCAGAGTTCGGCTTCGCGGGCGGCGGTGAAGCGGGACCGGGACACGATGCCGATCCGGTCATCGCTGTTGCCGGTCTCGGCCGGGCCGACGTCGAGCGCAGCCGCCCTCTGGCCGTGGCCGCCTTCAGCGTCGCCGGCGTCGCGATGCCCCTGGGCTACGACCACGAAGCCACCTCCCGCCTGCTGCGCGCCCGCACCGGTCGCACCTTGGTCGGTACACAGGACGTCGAGGTCGTCCGCCAGATCACCGCCGCCTTCAGCGCCGCCGACGAACGCCTGGGCGGTGGCCACGGTCTGACCACGGTCGCCGCCTATCTCGCCGACACGGCCGCCCCCATGCTCCGAGGCCGCTTCCCCACCGACGCCTTACGCCGAGCCGCTTTCGGCGCCGTTGCCGAACTCGCCTACCTGGCCGGCTGGAAGCACCACGATCTCGGCCACGAGGGCGCCGCCCAGCGTTACTACGAAGCCGGTTACCGCCTGGCCTGCGAAGCCGACCCGCACGCCCATGCCGCCTGGATGATGCGCGCTCTGGCCCACCAGGCCCTCAGTCTCAAACAGCCCCACCACTGCGTGGACCTCGCCGAAGCCGCCCTCGCCACCGGCCTGGGCCACATCGACGGCCAGACCGAAGCCCTGCTGCATATCACCCACGCCCGCGCCTTCGCCGCCACCAGGGAAAAGACCGCCGCCGCGCGCGCCCTCCTGGCCGCCGAAGACGCCCTGCTCCGCGAGGACGGACCACAGCCCAGCTACTCCCTCGTCTGCGGCCCCGCCGCAGGCACCGTCGCCAGCCACACCGCCCGCACCCTCACCGACCTCGCCGACCACATAGGCACCGAACAGCAGCACCGCGACGCGCTGATCCGCTGGGACCCCGAGAAGTACAAACGCGTCCACGCCCTCACACACGCCGACCTCGGCGACAGCCTCGCCGCCCAAGCCCGCGCCGACGAAGCAATCGCTGCCTGGGGCACCACCCTGGACCTGATGGACGGCATGACCTCCGACCGCACTCGCAAAGCCATCGCCTCGATCCGCCCCACCCTGGCGATCTACCAACGCCGAAAAGTCCCCGGCGCCGCCGATCTCGCCCGCCGCGCCCGCGAGGCACTGCTCTAGCATGCTCACCAGCTCGCCCGACGAAGGGATCACCGTGGCTCAGCCCGATACAGGCACCCATTCCCGAGCCCTCAAGCCCGCCACCGAGTCCATGACCCTGCTCGTCGCCGCCGTCATCCTCCACGACAAGACCACCGACCACGTCCTGCTCCTCCAGCGCGGCCCCAACGCCAAGTTCGCCCAAGGCATGTGGGACCTTCCCGTCGGCAAGTCAGATCCCGGCGAGCCCGTCACCGACACCGCCGTACGCGAGCTATATGAAGAGACCGGTATCACGGTGAAGCCAGAGCAGCTCAGTGTCGCCCACATCATTCACGGCGCCTGGGGGGTCGAAGCCCCCAACGGCTTCCTCACCGTAGTCTTCACCGCGCACGAGTGGACCGGCGAGCCGGAGAACCGCGAGCCGCAGAAGCACGCCCAGGTGCGCTGGATCCACGCCAGAGCCATCCCCGAGGAGTTCGTCCAGACCACCGCCAGCGCGCTCCACCGATACCTGGAGAACGGCCCACAGGTCTCTCTCCACGGCTGGGAGTAAGAGGCGATTCGTCACCGGCCCTCAGGGTCGCGGTCGCGCCGTACGAGCCGCCGGCCGCGGTGCGAGCCGGGACGGTGGTCTCGCTGGCGGCTGGCACGTACTCCGAGGGCCAGCAGGACGACGGCGACTACCACACCACGAAGTGGCAGTGAACGGCATGACGCTCGCTGAGTGGTTCGCTGTGCTGCCGGGGTTCTCCCCGGCAGCACGGCGGGCCGTGGCCCGGCTTCAGGCGGCCGATCCCGGAGCCCGGGTCCTGGCCCGCTGCGACGGGCGGCCCTGGATCATCGGCCGCTCCACGCGCCCGCTGACCGTCGCGCACACCGCCGGGGGTTCGGCGGCGCTGGTAGGGACGCATGACCTCGGTGTGCACCGACTCGCCCAGGCGTTGCCTCGGGCTGCGGCGGACGGCACCGTCGCGGCGCTGATGGGCGGGGCGGGTAGCTATCACGCCGTGCTGGCCGCCGGCGGCCGGACCTGGGTGTGCGGGGACGTGGCCGGAATGCGGCCGGTGTTCTACGCCCGGGTCGAGGGCGTGGTGGTGCTCGGGGACCACGCGCGTCCGTTGGCCCGGGCCGCCGGAGTCGTACGCGCTGACACCGCGCACCTTGCGCTGCACCTGCTGGGGCCGGTACCGCCCTTGGTGCTGGCGGAGTCCGGCTCCTCCCTATACGGGGGCGTACGGTCAGTGCCGCCCGGCAGCTCGGTGCGCGTGGAGGACCGCGGGCGCGGGCGGGTGGTGGTGCGGCGGTGGTGGTCGGTCCCCGACGATGAGCGGGTGCTGTCCGAGGCCGCGCCGGCGCTGCGGGACGCGCTGCGTCGTGCGGTGGCGGTGCGTACCGGCGGTGAACCTGTGGTGGGCTGTGAGCTGTCCGGTGGGTCCGACAGCGCCGCCCTGTCCGCCCTGGCTCACGGGCAAGTCGGCGGCGGGCGCCTGGTCAACCTCACCCGGGTGCCGGCCGATCCGGGCAATGACGACACCGAATGGGCACGTCTGGCCGCCCAGGCGCAGCCCGGCGCGCGGCACGATGTCCTCGGCGCCGACACCCTTCCCGCCCAGTTCGACGGCATGGATACCCCGTTCGTGCTGGACGCGCCATCGCCGTCGGCGTCCAGCCCTCGGCGGTCGGTGTTCTGGTGGCGCCACGCGGCCGGGACGGGGGCGCGGGTGCTGCTGTCCGGCAAGGGCGGCGACGAGTTGACGCTGACTACGCTGCCCTACCTGGCGCACGCCCGCCGCCGTGACCGGCGTACCGCCCGGCGTCACATGAAAGGCTGGGCAGCCCTGTGGGGTGCGCCCGCGCGGCAGATCCGGAACCAGGCGGCGGCGCCGCGGCCGTACCCGGAATGGCTCGCCAACTGTCTCGCCCGCGGCCACGGCCGCGACGAGGCATCCGGGTGGGAAGCCGGACCCTTCCTGCCACCATGGCTCACCTCGTCGGCATGCACGCTGCTGGCAGACTCGCTGCGTACGGCAGCAGTCGGCGCCCAGCCGCTGCACGAGCGGGCGCATCAG
This sequence comes from Streptomyces sp. CNX435, assembly GCF_059570575.1. NCBI lineage: Bacteria > Bacillati > Actinomycetota > Actinomycetes > Kitasatosporales > Streptomycetaceae > Streptomyces > Streptomyces sp. CNX435. The sequence goes on from NZ_JCANTA010000009.1 coordinate 22,908, forward strand.
CACACCGCGATGGCGGCCATCCGGGCGTTGGCCCGATGGAACCGGCTCCAGGCCGACGCTGCGGGCCCGTTCGGTATCCGGCTCGGGTACCCGTATGCCGACCGGCAGGTCATCGAGGCCGCGCTGTCCGCCCGCGCCGAGGTCCGCACCAGTCCGTACCGGAACAAGCCGCTGCTGACGGCCGCGATGCGGGGCATCGTTCCCGACGCCCACCTCGCCCGCCGTACCAAGGGCGGTTACAACGCCGACACCGCGGCCGCGGTCGCCCTCATGCACCAGTCGTTCGAAGACCTGCTGGACCAGGGCTGCCAGCTCGCCGCGCACGGACTTGTCGACGTCGGCCGCCTGCGCACGGCGCTGGCCGCGTGGGACCGTACGGACGAGCGCACCGACCTGCTGCTGCACCTGACCGTCATGTGCGAGATCTGGGCCCGCACCACCGCCGACCGGCCGATGCCGCCGGCCCTCGGTTCCCCTGCGGAGACACGATGCTGACCCTGGCCACCGGAGCACGGGTACTGACCGACCCTGCCACGGGCCGCGGCACCGTGATCACGCCCGATTCCGGCGTGTGGACGCTCAACCCCACCGCAGCCGTGGTGCTCACCGCGCTTGCGGACGGCGGCACGGTCGCCGGCGCCGAGGAGGAACTGGCCCGCCGCTGGCCCGCCGTTCCGATCCACACTCTGCGCGCTGATCTCGACCGGCTCCTTGGCGAACTCCGGGACACCGGGGTGGTGAGGCACCGGTGAGCTTCCCCGTCGCGATGCCGCACCGCGTCGCTCTCAGCCCGCGGCAGTACGTGCTCGCCCGCGTGGCCGGGATCCTCGCGCCCTGGATCAGCGCGAGCACGCCCCGCCTCGAACGCGCCCTGGCCAGGATCCAGCGCGGAACCCGACGCCCCTCCACCGCGGCGGAAACCGAGCACGCCGTGCTGGCGGTCTGCACCGCGCATCTCCGCCTCGGCGGCACCCGCGCCTGCCTGCCGCGCTCGATGGCCGCGCTGCTGTACTGCCGCGCCCACGGGCACACTCCCGCCCTGGTTCTCGGCGTCAAACCCGGCACCGCTCAGGTACACGCCTGGCTGGAGGCCGAAGGCCGGCCGGCCGGGGAACCGAGCGACCCGACCCGCACCTACACACCCCTGACCCGCTACAGCCCGCAGGAGTCGAAGCCGCGATGACCACCACCCTCGACTGGGCACCCATGGCCCAGGCCCTGGCCGCCGACCTGCGGGCCACGGGCGCCGTCCGCTCCGACGCGGTGGCCGCGGCCATCGAGGAAGTGCCCCGGCACCTGTTCCTCACCGGGCACTACGCCGCCGGCCGACAGCACACGGCCGTCGACCCCGACCAGCCCACCGACGAACTCCTGCACCTCGCCTACGCAGACCGCGGCATCATGACCCACATCCCCGCCGACGAAGCCGGCGGATACTCCAGCACCTCGCAGCCCTCCATCGTCGCCAAGATGCTCGAAGCCGCCAGACTGCGCCCCGGCATGCGGGTCCTGGAGGTCGGCGCCGGGACCGGCTGGAACGCGGCCCTGATCGCCCACATCACCCGCACAGACGTCCACACCATCGACGCGTCCCCCCTCATCGCCACCGAGGCGCGCGCCGCCACCGCCCGCGCCGGTGCCACCCACGTCACCGTCCACGCCGGTGACGGATACCTCGGGCACCCCGGCGGCGGCCCGTACGACCTGATCATCGCCACCTGCGGCATCGCCGGGATTGCCCCCGCCTGGCTCGAACAACTCACCCCCGACGGCACGGTCCTGGCCCCCGTCGCCCACGGCGGCCTCCACCCCCTCCTCCGCGTGAGCCACACCGGCAGCCCGACAGGGCGCCTGGTGGCCAACGCCGACTTCATGACCGCCACCGGCCCTCTCTACGCCGGAGCCACCCCGGTACCGGCCAGCAGCGGCCAGCTCCTCCCCGCCCCGGACCCCGCCGCCGCCCGCCCTCGCGCCGCCGGCGACATTCTGGACCCGCGCGGCTCGTACATCGACGTGTGGATGTACCTGGCAGCCCACGACACACGCACCACCTGCGCCGGCGCCGACGGCACCACCGACTACACCGGCTGCGCGCTCGTCGACGCCGCCGCCGCGGTGTTCGTCCAGCCAGGCGGACTACACCTCACTCCCGGCCCCGGTGCCCGGTCGATGGCCGATCAGATCGAGCAGCATGTCGCGGGGTGGGACCGCAACGGGCGCCCCGAACTCACCGGCTGGTCATGCTCTCTGGTCCCAGCAGGGAACTCGGAACAGCCCCTCCTCGCCCCGGCCGACTGGCAGCTCCGGACGAGCATCTGAACCACATGGCGTCATAGGAGGGCAAGCGTTGCCGGCCGCCGCTCGATTGGATTCCTCCAGGGCAGGCTCACGACGTGGGGAGCTGCCCTTGCTGGGTGATCACCCACATCCACCGTTCCAGGGTGGTGACGAACTCATCGAGGTTGGGAGTGGTGCAGGAGGCCCGCTCATGGTCCCAGTCGGGGTCGAGGACGACGACGCGGAACCCGTAGCCGGCGTACCAGCCAGCGTCTGTGTTGATCTCCCGAGCCTGCAGCCCGCCCCTCTCCGCCACCTCCTCCGCGGTCAGCCACGGCGGTGGTGCCGTACGCGCCCAGTACAGATCCTCCGGAGTCGTTGGCCTCGACCCTTCCATCCGGCAGGCGCCGGGCCGACAACTGGTTGCAGATGACGCTCCAACCGGCCGGAACACGCAACGGGAGCAGGCCCCAGTCCTCGGAAACAGCCGTACCCAGCGGGGAATTGGGCGGAAGCCGGAAGATCGGGTTCATGTGCCGACAGCGTAGTCGGAGGTGGTTCCTACGCCTCAGCGCGGGCCCACTCGCCCCCGTCCCGCTCATGTCCGCGTCAGCCACTGGAGATTGACAGGACGGGGCGAACGTTGCCTGATGGGCACTAGGGTCAGGCGCTCGGCCAGAACGGCGGCGAGGTATCCGGCCGGCCTGGTCATCGCCCACGCCCGCGGCCTGGTCGTGGGCCGTGTCCAGTCGTCGGTGAGAATCGCCGTGACGAGGAACCGGGGCGCCGGGTGAGGGAAGGGCTGGCGGATGCGCGTAGTGCTGATGGCGTACGGGGCTGAGGGCTTCGAGGACTTGGCTGCGGCGTGCGAGACAGCCGGTCACACGCCGGTCGCGTACGTGTGTGCCGCATCGCAGGGCGGGGCTGCCGTGGACCGGGTGCTGGCGGCGATGCCGCCCGGAGCCGATCTGCTGGTCCCTCGCAGCCCTCAGGGCCTCGCGCTCGCGCTCGCCGGATACGAGCCCGACCTTGCCGTGTGCTACGGGACTCCGTGGCGGCTGCCCGGGTCTGTTTTGCGCGTACCGCGGCTCGGTGTGCTGAACGTCCACCCGTCGCTCCTTCCTCGGCACCGGGGGCCGATGCCGGTGCACTGGGCCGTGCGGCACGGCGACGAGGAGACCGGGGTGACGGTCCACTGGATGGACGAGGCGTTCGACAGCGGCCCGGTCGTGGCCCAGCGCGGCGGTATCCCCTTGCCGGACGATCTGGCAGGCGATGTGGTCTTCAGACAGGTCCGGACCACGATCCGGGCATTGGTGCCGGAGGCACTGGCACTGGCGGAGGAGGGTTTCGCGGGAACACCGCAGGACGAGTCGCGGGCGTCGTACGAGGGGTTCATGGGCCCGGAGAGTGCGGTCATCGACTGGAGTCGGCCGGCCCGGGAGGTCCACAACCTGGTGCGGGCTTACCGGTTCGGCCTGTTCGCCGTGCCGGGGCCGCTGGCGGTGGTTCGGGGCGAGTGGGTCAGTGTGCTGCGGACCAGTACCAGGCAGGAGCGCGGTGTGAGGAAGCGGTGTGGGGACGGGCCGCTGTGGGTCACCGAATCGGTGCCCGTTCCGGCTCGTGATCGCTGGCTTGCCTCGTCGTGAAGTCACCGGGCGACGATGTTTTCCCGTAGCCGCACAGCGCGCGGATCGGTGAAGGCCGTGAGCAGTTCGCATGCGCCGGCTCGCGTGTCAGCGGCCTCCTGCGGCGCGCCGGCACGGTCCAGGGCATCCGCCAGGTGCGCCAGCGTTCTTGCTGTCTCCCATCTCTGCCCGAGGTCGCGGTAGGCGGCCCCTGCCCGGCGGTGGTGTTCGGCGGCTTCCTGAGTGCGGCCGAGCTGCAGATACGTCTGCCCGAGGCCGTCCCAGGCAGCGGCCTGACGGGCGCGGTCGCCAAGTTGATCTTGGAGTGCGGCGGCGCGTCGGTAGGAGGTCAGTGCCCGGGTGGGATGCCCGGTGGCGCGTTGGGCGTCGCCCAGGGCCAGGAGCCAGTAGCCTTCGGCGGCTGCGCTGCGGATTTCGGTGGCGATGGCCACGGCCTGCTCGGCGTAGGCCAGCGCGGCATCCGCGTTTCCGCTGTCCAGTTCCGCTGCGGCGAGGAGCCGGAGGCCGTTGCCTTCGGCGTGGCGATCATTGTGGGTTGGGACTGGGCGTACGCTATGCCGAGGCTCTCCTGCAGTTCGGCTTCGGCGCCTCGATCGCCGTCGTGTCGGGCGGCCTCCAGACCGATCTGAGAGGTGGCGAGCCAATCCTGGAACGGGTTGGTGGTCATGTAGACGGCGCGCAGGACCACCGCCAGTTGCCAGGCGATCCGGTCCAGCCCGCCACCCGCTGCCGCGCGTACGGCAGCCACCAGGTTGTCGCGTTCCGCCTCGTACCACCGCATGGCCTGCGCCTCGTCGGCGAATCGCAACCCCGGCAGCCCTCCGTCGGCAGGCACCAGCTCAAGGCGCTGCTCCTGCGGCGCGACGCGGGCCTGGACCGCGTCCGCGGTGTGCAGGTACCAGGTCAGCGCCCTGCGCAGGGCTTCTTGGCACTCCAGCGGGGTCTGTTCCCGCCGTGCCTGGTCGGCGGCGTAGGCACGCAGCAGGTCATGCAGACGGAAGCGATCGGACGCGGTCTGCTCGGCCATGTGCACGGCGGCGACGACATCGAGCAGCCGCCGGGCGGTGCGGACGTCGACTCCCGCGAGAGCCGCGGCAGCCGTGTCGCTGAAGTCCGGCCCGGGGTGCAGCCCGAGCAGTCGGAAGAGCCGGGCGGCATCTGAAGGCAACGCGCGATAGGACCATGTGAACACGGGACGCACCGCCTCAGACTCCTCGTCGCCGTCTGCCGACAGGACTTCCCACCGGCCGGACTCGTCACGCAGCTCGCCGATCAGCTCCGCCAGGTGCATCAACGGCCGGCCCGCCGCGCGCTCCGCAGCGATCCTGAGTGCCAGCGGCAGGCGCGCGCACAGCGAGGCGAGTTCCGCCACCTGAGCGGGATCGTCCCCGTCCCGGTAGCCCGAGGTGACGCTGCGCAGCAGGGCGACGGAGTCGTCCTGGTCGAGCACGTCAAGCGTGAGGCGGCGCGCTCCCTCCCGGATTGTCAGACCGGTCAGACGGCGCCTGCTCGTTACGATGACCAGACATCCCGGCGTCGCCGGCAACAGGGGCCTGACCTGCGCCGCGCTGGCGGCGTTGTCGAGCACGACCAGCAGCCTGCGGCCGGCGAGACATGAGCGGAAAGCCGCGGCCATGTGCTCGCCGTCAGCATGTACCGCGTCCGCAGGGGCACCGAGTACCCGCAGGAAGCGCTCAAGGACCCGCTCGTACCTGACCGGGGCCTGCGGGTCGTAGCCGTGCAGGTCGGCGTACAACTGCCCGTCCGGGAACCGGTCGCGGACCGCGTGCGACCAGTGCAGCACCAGCGACGTCTTACCCACTCCGGCAGTGCCGGTGACCAGCAGCACCCGCGCACCGGCTGGATCGTCATCGAGCAGACGATCAAGTGCGTCACGCTCAGCGCACCGGTCGACGTAGCCCTGCCCGGCCAAGGGGAGTTGGTACGGAACCGGTAGCCGCGCGCGGTCAGCCGCCGGAGCGTGGAAATGTATCCCGCCCCGCACATCTCGGGCCTGCACGACGTCGCGAGCCGTACCGGAGAGCGAGGAGTTGACCTCCTCACGCGGCTCAGTCACCCGTCGGAGCCTTGAGGTGGGCCACCTCCCGGCCGAAGAACGTGCCGATGTCCTCACCCAGGACGTACAGCTCCTCAACCCGCGCCGCCACGCGATCCCGCGTTCCCCTGTCGAGATGGCGCACGGCCCCTTCCAGGGCACCCTCCGCGTCGTAGAGGATCTCGTACACGGTGTCATCGTTCAGCGTGACCAGCTCCGGGACCGGGCCCTCGCGTTCGAACGCCGCGATGTGCTCCGGGCCGATGACGCGGATCAGCTCACCGCACTCGGCGCGCACGCGCAGCAGATGCAGCTCCCACTGCAGATACGGCGTGAGCGGCGTCTCCACCACCCGGACACGCAGCAGACGGCAACGGTGACGCGCGGCCAGACGGGACACGTCGAGAAGCCCGGCGCGCTGCGCCTCGATCAGCCTCAGCGCCTCCTCCCAGTCCCCCTGGGCAAAGGCTTCCCAGCTCGCGTCACCCGGCTCGCGGAAGTGCTGGCGGCGCTCCAGCTTCCAGGAATCACAACCGTCCACGGTGAAATCCCTGCCGCGGAAGTCCTCGCGGTAAGCGTCCAGTCCCAACCGCTCGCCGGGCGAGGCGCCAAGGAGGTCACGCATCCGGAATGTGCGCCTTGGCGGCCAGCAGGGTGACGCGCGGGATGACCACGAGGCGTTCGCCACCGCCGATCACCGCATCGTCGGGCAGGTCCTCGGAATACACCGACGTCAGGTCACGGCCGATGACCGCGAAGTCGCCGTTGTCGAGCTCCCAGATGTCCGGGCAGCCGTCCCGCCCCCCGGTCGCGCCCAGCTCCGACGGCGCGACACCGATGCGCCGGGCCAGCCGCGCCTGCGGATCCGCGTCCCACGTACCGGCCATACATCGCCCCTGAGTCATCTGCCCAACCCGCCTACTCAGGGTACGGAAACGGCAACAGGCCGTCCATGGACGCTCGCGGGAATCAGCCATCTACTCACGGTGGCCAGGTCCCCCGGACGCGCCTGGAAGGCGCCTCCGCTACGTCGCGTCCCAGCGGAACAGCCGGTGCGCCAGGGCCGTGAACACCGCCGCCGTCAGCAGCAGCACGCCCATCGCCGGCAGCGCCTCCGACCAGCTGCCGCCGCGGCTGAGCACGTCCTGCGTCGCCTGCACCAGGTGCTTGAGCGGCAGCGCCTCGGAGATCGTCCGCACCCACGGCGGCGCCTCGTCGAGCGGGAAGAACGACCCGGACAGGAAGGCCATCGGCAGCACGATGAGCTGTGCGAGCCCGTTGGCGGAGTCCTCGGTCTTCGCCCACGCGCCGATCGCGAAGCCGATCGACATGAACGCCACGCTGCCGCAGGCCACCAGCGGGATCACCAGCCACCAGTCGCCGGTCAGCCGCAGCCCGTAGTACGGCAGGGTGGCCACCAGCAGGAAGACGGCGGTCTGGCCGAAGGCCAGCAGCATGTTGACGCCGAGGCGGGCGGAGATCACCGGTCCGGCGCGCACCGGCGCCAGCCACAGCCGCCGCAGGATGCGCTTCTTGCGCCAGTTGACCAGCCCGAGCGCGGCGCCGAACACCCCGCCCATCGCCACCGCCCAGCCCAGCAGCCCGGGGGTGAAGTACTGGATGGCCTGGAGCGACTCGTCCTCGACCTGACCGCCGGTGAGCGTGTACGCGGGCGGCTGCCCGGTCGCCGCGATGCTGGCCTGGTCCACGACGGACCGCAGGACCCCGCCCACGCTGCCCGCCTGCACCGGATCGGCGGCCGAGACGCGCATCTGCACCCTGCCGCCGGGCTCCTCCCACACGGCGGCGTCGGCGTCGCCGTCGCGTACCTTCTCCAGCGCCTCCGCCCGGTCCGCCGACTTCTCGATCTCCAGGACGTCGTCGAGGCCCGCGCGCTGCTTCGCCGGCATCTCGTCGAAGACCTCGACGGCGCCGACCTGCACCACCGTGGCGCGGGAGACGCCTGCGTCCTTGAAGAGCACGCCGAACAGGGCCAGGAACATCAGCGGGAAGACCAGGATGAAGAACACGGAGGCGCGGTCGCGCAGCAGCCCCAGCGCCATGGCCTTCGACAGGCTGACGAACGGCTTCACTCGCGGTACTCCCGCCCGGTCAGCTGCAGGAACACGTCCTCCAGGGAGTCCACTTCCAGCTCCGCGGCCAGCTCGGCGGGCGGCCCGACGCGCAGGATGCGGCCCGCGTCCATGACGGCCACGCGGTCGCACAGGGCCTCGGCCTCGTCCATGTAGTGCGTGGTGAGGACGACCGTGCGGCCCGCGGCGTTGATGCCGCGCAGCAGGTCCCACAGGTTGCGCCGGGCCTGCGGGTCGAGGCCGGTGGTCGGCTCGTCGAGGAAGACCAGCTCGGGGTCGTGCACCAGCGCGCAGGCGATCGACAGCCGCTGCGCCTGGCCGCCGGAGAGCTTGTCCTCGCGGGTGCCGGCCTTCTCGGTGAGGCCGACCTCGGCGAGCATCGCGTCGGCCCGCTCGCCGGTCACGCCGTAGAGGGAGGCGAAGGTGCGGATCTGCTCGCGGGCGGTCAGCTTCTCGAAGAACGCCGACGCCTGCAGCTGCACGCCCATGCGCCGCAGCAGCCGCGGGTTGCGCGGCCAGGACGGCTCGCCGAGCAGCAGCGCGCGGCCCCCGTCGGGGCGGCGCAGGCCCTCGACCATCTCCAGGGTAGTGGTCTTGCCGGCGCCGTTCGGCCCCAGCAGCCCGAAGAACTCGCCGGTGCGGACCTCGAAGCTGACGCCGTCGACCGCGTGGACGTCGCCGTAGCGCTTGCGCAGGTCCCGGGCGGAGATCGCGGCGGTCATGGGGCCGACCCTAGCCCCGGAACCGGGGCTTCGGGAGAGGGCGGGGGCCGCCGTATCCGCAGTTGGGCGGTGGTACGGCGGGGCGGCACGCGCCCGGGCCCGGGCTCAGCCGCAGATGCCCGTCATCCACGGGCGCCGCTTCTCGTGGTCCTGCACCCGCTGGATGTCGCGCAGCCACGGCAGCGGGTCGAGGCCGTCGGCGGCGAGGTACTGCAGCGCGGCGTTGTAGAAGGCGTCGCGCACCGCCGACGGCATCACATCGGAGGCGTCCAGGCAGCGCGGCAGGGCGGTGTCCTCCAGGTCGCGGGCGATCCGCGTCGTCACCGGGTCCACCGGATGCGGCATGCCCCGCTCGGAGTTGGCGCTGAAAACCGGCGACCCCGACGCCGCGGCCCAGGACCACTGCCCCTCCCGGGAGGCGAGGAACCGGAACATCTCCCGCGCCTTGTCCCGGTCGTCGAAGAGGGCCGCGAAGTCACCGCTGACCTCCCGCCCGCGCGGCACCGTCGTGCCCGGGAGGTACGGGGTCGAAGCCGCGTAGTCCGCCCGGTCGGCGGCCTCCCCGTACAGGTCGTGGGCGAACGAGCCCTGGTGCTCCGCCACACACCGCTCGTCGGTCCCCACCCGACCGCCGAACAGCAGCCCCCGCTCGCCGGCGGCCCCCCGGTGGTCGTTGAGCAGCGCCCAGCGCGCCGGCCCGGCGCCGTCCGACTTCATCAGCGTGCCCCACGCCGTCCACGCCTGGACGACGGGGCCCTTCGTCCACCCCAGTTCGCCGCGTGCCCAGCGCGCGTACGTCCGCGGCCCCGCGGTCTGCAGCAGCAGGTCCTCGATCCAGTCGGTGGCCGGCCAGCCGGCGGCGGCGTCGTCGCCCATGCCCACGCACCACTCCCGCGCGCCGACGAACTCCGGTCTGCCGTTGGCCGTCCGGTACCAGACGATGCTCTTCAGCGCCGCCCGCACCGGCACCCAGTACACGCGCCTGCCGGACTCCCCGGTGGCCCGCGGCGTCCACGGGGCGGCGTAGTGCGCGGGCTCGTACAGCCCCCGGCCGTCGACCGGCTCCAGCAGGCCCTCCGCGGCGTACTCCGCCAGCTCGCCCGTGCCCGGCATGATCACGATGTCGGGCGGGGTGCCGGCCTGCACCTGGGAGAGCAGCACCTCGCGCTGGGCGGCGGTGCCCTGGTAGACGTAGTCGAAGCCCCTGCTCTCCAGCAGTGCCTCGAAGGTGTCCTCCTGCGCGCCGGTCCACGGCCCGAGCACGGTGACGGGGCGGTCCGCCGCCTCGTCGACCGGTGGCTGGCCGCCGACGCAGCCGGCGAGCACGGCCGCGAGGACGGTCGGCACAAGGGCCCGGCGCGGTGTCCGGAGCATGGCTAGTCCTTTCCGTAGTCGGCGTACAGCCGCCAGAGCAGCCCGCCGGCGGCGCAGACGACGGCCAGCCCGCAGCCCGCCGCCAGCCACGGCATCGCGCGGGTGGCCGACGAGGTGGCCGCGATGGCGTCGCGGACGGTCGCGGCACCGACCTCGGTACGGTCCTGGTCGTCGGTGCGGTCGAGGCGCACCAGGGCGGTGTGGACCTCGTCCAGCCGGTCCTGGGTGTCGTCGGCCGCCGCGAGCGGCACCGCGGCGAGTACGCCGGCGAGCACCAGGGCCGCGGCCAGCCAGCCGCTGAACAGCCGCCCGCACTGCCGCCACAGCACCCGCCAGGCCAGCGCCACCACGAGCGCCAGCACCAGCAGCGCCGCCACGGCGACGATCCAGCCCCCCTTCTCGGCGGCGCTCACGTCCGTCTGGTCCCGGATGTGCGCGAGCTGGTCCTGCTGGAGTTCGGCGAGCCGGGGGAGGATGCCCGTGACGTCGCGCTTCAGCACCGTCTCGGCCTCGTACAGGTTCTGCTCCCGCATCAGCCGGTTCTCCGGGCCCTTGTAGTAGGCGGCCTCGGTGACGGCCTCCTGGTACGAGTCGTGGAGCACGTTCATGACCTCGACGGCCCGCCGGCCGCGGTCGCCGTCGATCTGCCGGTCGGACAGCCGCGACAGCGCCTGGCGCGCGGCGCCGCTCTGCTGCTTGTACCGCTCGCCCGGCCCCACGGTGTCCATGAGGCCGTCCTCGTACGAGCGCCGCACCTGCGCATCCGCGTCCCGCAGCGCCTTGCGGAGCGCCACCGCGTCCTGCACCGCGAGCACCGAGCGCGCCTGCAGCTCCGCGGGCACCCGGTGCACCCTGTCGTACGACACCAGCAGCGCGGCGCTGCCGACGGCCCCGAGCACGAGCACCGCGGTCAGGTGCCGCAGCAGCCGGTACTTGACGGTCTTCGGGAGCAGCAGCGCGCCGACGAACCGCCGCAGCCGCGCTCTCACCGCGGGCTCCCGGCGGTCGCCAGGCGGGTGCCGCAGGCGACGCAGAAGCGGGCCGCGGTGGTGGCGGGCCGGCCGCAGGCCGGGTCGGGGCAGGGGACGCCGGCCGGCGCCGCCGGGGGCACGTCCAGCGGCCGGTGCTGCCCGCGCGACAGCCGGGCGCGCAGCACCGCCATCGGGTCGACCGTGTCGCCGGTCCGTACCCGTACGACGCCCTTGCGCGCGTCCAGCACCTCGGCGACGCGGTTCAGGTCGCGGTCGAGGAAGTCCTGGTCCTCCAACTCGTATGCGAGCTTCGCCGCCTCGCCCAGCTTCGCTTTCGCCTCGCGCATGTCGCCGCGGGAATAGGCGGTGCAGCCCGCGTTGAAGGCGTCGGCGAGCCGGTCGCGCAGCCGGTACGTCGCGCTGGCGCCGCGGGTCCGTACGCCGCTGGGAGCCGCGCCGTACGACCAGCGCACCAGCACCGTCTTCGCCGTCGCCTGGCCCGGCAGGGCCGCGAGCCCCGGCCCCAGCGCGACCTGGGCCAGCAGCAGGTCGGTGTCCAGCAGGTCGGCGTCCCGCCCGGCCGCCGGGTCGCCGTCCGGGCGGACGTTGACCGACAGGATGTAGCGGCGGACGCCGGCGTCCCACAGCCGGGTGGTGAAGACGTGCCGCCACGGGTCGGCGCCCGCCGGCGCCGGGTCCGGCCGCAGCTCCCGGCTGACCGGGGCCGCCTCGCGGAACGACAGCAGCGTGACGCCGGTCCGCACCCGCACCTCGACCGGCACCGCCGGTACCCGGGTGGACCGCAGCCGGCCGGCGATCTCCGCGAGCCGGGCGGCGAGCGGCCCGGCACCCTTAGCAAGCTCAGCCAGCTCGGCCCTGCCGTGCAGCCGGGTCGCGACGCGGGTCGGCAGCGCCGGGTCCCAGTCGCCGCCGACGCCGATGACGTCGCACGTCAACTCGCCGGCGCAGGCGTCGATCGCGGCGTCGAGGCGGCCGTCGTCGTGGCCGTGGCCGTCGGTGATCATGATCAGGTGCGCGATCCGCCGCGGCTCGCGGGCGATGTGCGCGCGGGCCGCGTCGAGCCAGTCGGCGTAGCCGCCGGGCCCGCCGCCCGCGGGGCCGGCGCCGCCGGCGGGCAGCAGCCGCTCCGCCTCGAACCGCGCCATGTTCCGGTTCATGTCGTCCGCGCGCGCCCACACGTCGCTCGCGCCGTACGGGTAGTGGATCCGCGGCGTGCCGCCGCCGTGCAGCACGGCGAACGACGTGTTGTCGGGCAGCGCCGTGATCGCGGCGGCGACCGCCTGCCGGGTCTCCTGAATCCGGTGCGGCGCGAAGTCGAGGGCGACGATGACGCCGGTGTCGGCGGGCGCCGGGACCGGCCCTCCCGCGGCCTCGGCGGTGACCTCCACGGTGGTGTCGACGGTGTGTGCGGCCACGTCGGCACGCAGTCGGTGCCGCGCCTCCGCGGCGTCCGCGAGCGTGAGGCCGAACCGCAGCGTGTCCATCGGTCTCTCGCCTTCAGTCGGGGGAGTCGGGGGAGTCGGGGGAGTCGGGGGAGTCGGGGGAGACGGGGAGGTGTCAGGCGACGGTCGGTGGGCGGACCGCGTTGTGCAGCTCGATGAGCTTCGCGCGGTCGTCGTCCCGGCAGTGCCGGGACAGCTTGCGGTAGCAGGCCGCGAGCAGCAGCCGGATGTTCCGCTCGGGGGTGTCGCGTGCGGTGGGCGGTCGGGCCGGCAGGACGCGGGGCAGCGGGCGTTCGCTGCCGCGCGGCCGGTACTCCTCGCCGAACAACTCGCGGTACGGAAAGCGGTCGCCCCCCGCGCCGTCGCCCGTACCGCCCGTACTGCCCGTGCCGCCCGTGGCACCGGTGCCGCCCGTGTCTTCCGTGCCCGGCCCCGTGACCAGGTCCAGCGCCCACTCCAGCAACTCCGCCTCCAGCAGCAGCCCGTGCTCCTGCGCCAGATGGAGCGGCGCCTTACTCCCGGTGTCCGCGGCGAGGGCCAGCTCCTCCCGGGCCGCGCCGATCTCCCGCAGCGGCGGCAGCGCCCGGCCGCCCGGCGCCAGCCGCGCGGCCGAGACCCGCACGGTCGCGATCCACGCGGCGGCGCGGTCGGGCGAGTCCTTCGGCACGTTGCCCAGCACCTGCACCGCGTCCCGCCGGCTGCCGCGGGCGAGGGCGAGCCGGGCCAGGCCGAAGGCGCCGTTGCCCTGCATGCGGTTGCGCGACCAGACGGCGAGGTAGTGGTCGGTGGCGATCCGGTGCCACTCCTCCGGCGTGCGCCCGGCCGCCGCGGCGGGCGGTTCGGCGGCGGCCAGCCGCTCGGCGCAGTAGCCGAGCGCCATCTTGGGTGCGTACTCGCCGGGCAGCCGCCGGTAGACCGCCTCGAAGTGGTCGTACGCCCGGCTCAGCGCCGCCACTTCGGGTGACACCTCGTCGGCCGCGCCCGCCTCACCCGCCGGGGTGGCGGCCCCTCCGTCACCGTCTCCGATCGGTGTCCCAGGCCTGACCGCGGCGGCCTGCGCGCGCACCAGGCCGAGCAGCCCCTCGTACCACTCCACCTGCCACGCCCGGTGCGGGAAGTCCTTGAGGATCCGCCGCGCCTCCGCCAGCTCTGCCGCCGCCCCCGCAATCGCGGGCGCCGCCGCATCCCGCAGATACAGCCGCAGGTTGTGGAAGCAGATCTCGGCGGACGGCTTGCCCGGCTGCTGCAGCTTCCGGTCCGGGTCGTACGTGGACAGCCGGAACAGGTTGCGCTGCTCGTCCTCCGGGTGCGGCCGCGGCACCGGCAGCGCCAGCGCCACGTCGCCCGCCTTCGGCGGCCCCGTGTCCAGCGGCTCCGACACCGGCCGCGCGCCCCGCCGCGGCACCGCGCGCTTCAGCCAGCGGCCGAGCGGCGGCAGCGTGCCCAGCCCGGCGTCGAGCAGCCGCCGCGTCGGCTCGAACAGGTCGGACGGCTCCGGCCGGTCGGGCTTGTTGCGCAGCGCACGGATCTCCCGCAGCACGCCGCGCAGTTGCTCGCTCATCTCGGCGGCGGAGGCGAACCGTTTGCCCGGTTTCGGCGCCGTGGCGCACTGCACCGCGTACCGGAAGGAGGTGATGCCGGTGCCGGGGATGTCGTGGGTGGCGGCGAAGCGGGCCAGTTCCTGAAGCGTGCGGCCGACGGTGTGGAGATCGTGCGCGACGGTCGGTCCGGTGTCGTCGATCTCGGGGGCGGCGTAGCCCTCGGTGAGCGCGGGCGCGGTGCGCTCGCCGATGCGGCGTACGCCGCCGAGGTCGATGACCTTGAGGCCGTCGCGGCAGTGGATGACGTTGGAGGGCTTCATGTCGCAGTACGCCAGCGGCCCGATCGGTTCTTTGCGCTGGTGCAGGTGGTCCAGTGCGCCGAGGATCCGGCAGCCGTAGGTGATGACCTCCTCGATGTCGAGCCCGCGCCGGCCGCGGCGCACCTCCGTGACGATCTTCTCCAGGGTGTTGCTGCCGACGTACTCCATGACGATGTGGTTCACCGGCTTCCCGGCGCTGCCCGGCTCGTCGCGCAGATAGTCGAGGATCCGCACGATGTCCGGGTGGTCGAGCGCGATGAGGTAGCGGCGCTCGCTCTCGGCCAGCTCGGCCAGCTGCTCGTCGTGCCGGTTCAGCAGCTCCTTGACCGCCACGGGGGTGTCGTCGAGCCGGGTGTTGGCGGCGAGGTGGACCCAGCCCTGGCCGCCGTGGGCCAGGCAGCCGCGCACCCGGTACTGGCCGAGCATGTCGCCCTCGCGCAGCCGCGGCACGAACGAGTACGGGTGCCCGCAGGCCGGGCAGTGGCCCTCGTTCGGCACCGGCGGCTCCACCAGCGGCGGCGCGAACAGGGCGCCGCACGCCTTGTTGCCACAGCGCTTGCCGTACGCCAGCGGCGCGTTCTCCGGGATCACGGAGGCGTCCTCCGCGGGCAGCTCCGGCAGCACCAGCGGCTTCGCCGGGCCGCCGTCCGGCTCGGGCAGCGGCGGGTCGTCACGGCGCCGGCCGCAGGCCGTGCAGTAGCCGGCGGGCAGCAGCTCGCCGGCGCAGTCGGCGCCGGAGTACCGGCGGTGGGGGCAGCGCTCCGACGCGCCGGCCTTGTCCGCGTCGGTCATGAGGGGCCCTCCAGGCGGGCGATGTCCGCGTGCAGCAGGTCGGTCATGGCGCGTAGCTCCTGGACCGGGTCGCGGGCGCAGTCGTGCGCGGTGAGCGCGGCGTTGCGGCGGTTGGCCACCCGCGGGTCCGGCCGGCCGCGCTCCAGCGCGATCACCCGGCGGACCAGGCCGCGGGCGTAACGGTGCAGCGCCGGGCACTCCACCCGCCCCTCCGCCGCCTGGCGCACCCGGCCGTCGGGCTCGCGCAGGACGATCAGCAGCCGGACACCCAGCGCCGTCAGCCGCTCCAGCACGTCCACGGCCGCCGCCGGCTCGGCCGACTTGTCGACCCCGGCCACGGCGACGGCGATGGACAGGTCGAGCTGCCGGCCGGAGTCGCGGCGGGCAGGCCGCGGGCCGGTGCCGCGCAGCCAGTCGGTGACGTCGCTGCAGTACGGCTCCGGCAGCCGCAGCCGCTCACCGAGCGCGTCCGCCAGGCCGTGGGCGGTGCCCCCGGCGGCGTCCAGCGAGACGCCGGTGAAGCGGCGCAGCCCGGCGGCGAAGGCGAGGTCGTGCGGGGAGCCGGAGGCGGCGTCGGCGAGCAGCACCGGCGGCCCGGAGCCCGCGGCCCACTCGGCGATCCGCGCGGCGAAGGCGGCGTCGGCCCCGGTGCCCGGGCGCGCGGGCACGACGGCGGACAGCGCGGCGTCGCGCGGCGCCGGCCCCTCGATGAGCCGGGCCACCTCCGGCAGCAGCTCCGCGATCCGGTCCAGCGGGATCATGTACGCGTGCCGCTTCTCGAACGCGGGCACCCGCTGGGCGTCGTAGAACCTGCTGACGACCATGCCCAGCACCTCCGGCGGCGGCTCCGCCGAGACCTGCTCCAACTGCGCGCCCGCGACGGCCGTGCCGCTGAAGCCCTCGGTGACGACGAACCGCGGGTCCTCCGGGGTGAGCTGCCACCAGGTGCCGTACGGGCCCTCCACCCGGGCCCGTACCCATAACCCCTCGTCATCGTCCTTGGGGAAGCCGCCCATGCGCACGGGCAGGCCGGCGTACCGGGGGATGCGGCGCAGCGGTGCCGGGCGAACTCCCGGACGGGGCGGGTAGACGGACAGCAGCGCGACGTCCCCGTCGGTGGGGCCCTTGCTGCGGGGCTTGACGCAGCCGGGCAGCGGGCGGGCGAAGCTGGGCTTGACGCCGGGATTGTCGGCGTAGTCGACGGTCAACTCGGCGCCGGCGGACGGCAGGACGTGCGCGCAGGTCAGGGCCCGGTCCGGGGCGATGAGGATCCCCGCGCCCTTGATGTGGCCGCCTTCGCGCAGCCGCAGCCGCCAGCCCTTCGCGTCCGCCTCAGCCCGGTCCCCCATAACCGGTGACGATAACGCGGTCGGCGGCTTCCGCTCTACACTCTGGCACGAGACGACGACGCAGGGTCATCTGAGCGAGGGGGTTTCGGTGGGACATGAGGCGCGGAACGACGACTTGGTGGGGCTGGCGGACGCGATCGCCGAGGTGCGGCGGGAGTTGGCGGAGGCGGAGGCGGAAGGGGAGCGGAGCAACAGCGACTGGCGGTTCCGGGTGGACCGGGTGAGCCTGGAGTTCGCCGTCGAGCTGCACCGCACGGGGGAGGGGCGGCTCTCGCTGCGGCTGGGGGTGGTGGAGGCGGGCGCGGGCGGGTCCGCGACCCGGGTGGGTACGCACCGGATGCAGCTGGAGCTGGTGCCGCACGGCGAGTCCGGCGAGCGGCCGGTGAGCCGCTTCTGATGCCGCTGACGTGCCGGCGGCGCTCGGGTCCCGGTGGTACGGGCCCGGGGCCGGCCTCGGCGGCGGGGCGGCGATGGCGGCGGGGCGGCGATGGCGAGGGGGCCGTACGGGATGGGGTCCGTACGACATCGCCTGGTCGGCCGGCTCCGGAACGATTCAGCACCGGGTCGGCCGGGTGGTGCGGGTCGAGCAGATGGTGCGGGTGGTGCGGGGTCGTGCGGGTGAGGGGGCGGCTAGCCCCGTTCGATGCGGATCGTCGTCCACGCCCCGACGTGCACCCGGTCGCCCTCCTTGAGCGGCACCGGGACGAAGGGCTGGATCGGGTCGGCCGCGCCGTTGACCGTCGTGCCGTTGGTGCTGTTCTGGTCGACGACCGCCCAGTTGCCGTCCGGCTGCTCGACGAGCATCGCGTGCTTGTGCGAGACGCCCGGGTCCTCCGGCGGGCGGGCGAGGTCGATGTCCGGCACCTCACCCGTCGACTGCCGCTTGCGGCCGATCGCGATCTGCTGGCCGACCAGCGGCACCTTCTGCTCCGGCGAGTACGCCGGCAGGTTCAGCCCCTGCGCCTCGGGACCGCTGCGGGACATCATCGCGGCGAAGTACTCCCGGTCCGGCCCCACGACCGCCACCCAGCCCACCGGCTGCGGCGGCGGCCCCTGGCCGGGGAAGTGCTGCCCCTGTTGCTGTTGCTGCTGCGGCGGCGGCTGCGCCGAGCTGGGCGGTGTGATCACGAAGTCGCCGCCGCCCACCCGCGGGTCCTGCTGCGCCGGCGGGGCCGGCGCGGGCACGCCCGGCCCCGGCGCCATGCCCGGACCCGGTGGCGGCGGGGGCGGAGGCGGCGGGACCTGCCCCGCGCCGGTGTCCGGGCCCAGCGGCTCCGGGCCCCGGTGGACCTGCGAGGGGCCCGACGGCTGATACGTCAGCCCCTGCGGGTGCTGCGGGTGGAAGCCCTGTGACAAGCCGGACGCCATCGTCGGCGGCACGTACGGCTGGGCGCTGTGGGTGACGAAGTTGTACCGGCACTCCTCGCAGAACTGCGCCTGCCCCTCGCGGGGTGTGCCGCACGACGGGCAGGGCTCGGCGGCCTGGGTCGGCTCGCCGACCGGGGGACCGGGGTAGCCGTAGCCCCCCGGGCCCGGCGGCGGGACCTGGGCGGCCGGCGGCGGGACGGCGCCGGGCATGCGGATGCCGCACACCTCGCACCAGTCCTCGGCTCCTGACGGGTGACCGTTCGGGCAGGTCGCCATCTCGGTGGATCCCCCTGTCTCGCTCTCGTCACTTCTTGACGCGGACCGTCTTCGTCGACCGCGTCTCCAGTGTCATCTCGTCGGCCTCCGCGACCTTGGCCTTCAGACGCACAGTACCGCTCGCGGCGTCGACCACGTCCACCACCTTCGACAGTAGTTTTGCGGTGTCCTCGTTGCCGGAGGCGCTCGCCAGCTGGACGGCGCGGCCCAGTTTGGCCGTGGCGCCGTCC
This sequence comes from Streptomyces sp. CNX435, assembly GCF_059570575.1. Classification (NCBI taxonomy): domain Bacteria; kingdom Bacillati; phylum Actinomycetota; class Actinomycetes; order Kitasatosporales; family Streptomycetaceae; genus Streptomyces; species Streptomyces sp. CNX435. Next base: position 41,389 of record NZ_JCANTA010000009.1, read on the forward strand.
ATGTCACCGGCCTTGCGGTCCTCCAGTCCCTCCTGGATGACGTGGGCGAGTTCGGCCTGCCCGGTGTAGTGCGCGACCTGCGCGTTGATCCGGGTGGAGGCCGCCATGTCGTCCGTCCACACCGCCCGGATCAGCCCCTGGGAGAGCGTCTGCGCGCTGCCGTCCGGCTGCGGCAGGATCAGCGAGACCCGGGCCGCGAGCATCTCCTGGCCGACGGAGGCCGCGGGTACCTCGACGCAGACGTGGTAGTCGCGGGACTCGTCGCCCCACGAGCCGGTCGGGTAGTCGCCGGCCCGCGGGCCGGCCTCCGTACGCCGTTCGGTCAGCTCCTCGACCGTGGGCGCGACCTGCTTGACGAACTTGATCGCCGAACCTTGCGGGGTCCACAGCCGCAGCGCGACGTCCGCGACCTCCTTGCCCATCGCGGTCTCCATCATCTGCGTGAAGTCCGTGGCAAGACCGGCCGGGTCGGCGACGATGTCGGCGGTGCCGAGCAGCGCCGAGGCGATGCCGGTGACCTCCTTGACCTCCCAGTCCGTGCCGACGCCGCGGGCGTCGCAGGTGAAGCGGCCGGCGCAGGCGTCGAGGGAGGCTCGCAGGTCCTCCGGCGACTCGTGCTCGTTGCGGCCGTCGGTGAGCAGGATCCCGTGCCGGATCGCCACGTCGGCGGAGCCGAGCAGCTTGTCCGCGAGCCGCAGCCAGGTGCCGATCGCGGTGCCGCCGCCGGCGCTCAGCTTGCGCAGCGCTTCCTTGGCCTCGGTACGGGTCGTGGCGTCGGCGACCGCGAGCTGGCCGCCGCCGGGGTAGACCTCGCGGGCCACGTGGGTGCCGGCGACGACGGCGAACGCGACGCCGTCGCGTACCGTCTCGATCGCGGCGGCCGTGGCGTCCCGGGCGTTGCGCATCTTGGTGGGGGGATAGTCCATCGAGCCCGAGCAGTCGACCATGATCACCACGCCCGCGTCCGGGCCCCCGGAGCCGGGCTGGGCGCGCGACCGGTCGGCGGCGGGCAACGGCATGCCGCCCGTCGTGCCGCCGCCCGTGGAGGCGACGGTCACGATCGCGTTCACTTCACGGCCGCCCTCGGGCAGGTACTCGTTCTGGTAGACCTCGACCGAGAACTCCGGCGCGTTCGATTTCGAGAAATTGGCCATCTCGTCCCCTCCCACTGATGGTATTTAGATCTATGTAGACAATTCACCGGGCAAGAGAGGCTGAACACGTACCTGTGCGCCGCCCCCCGTGGCGGATCAGGCCACCCCGCGTCCCCCTTTCATCAGGAAGGGCCTGCCCCGCCCGCCGGGCCGGGGAACGGGAGTACCGCCACTGTTACGTTGTCGTGGCCGCCGCCGTCCAGCGCGTGGCCGACGAGCACCTGGGCCGCGTGCAGCGGCCGGGTCCCGGCGTCGGGCGGCACCGCGGCGGCCAGCTCGGCCGCCGCCTCGGCGTAGTTCCACAGGCCGTCGGTGCACACGACCACCACACCCGGTCCGTCCGGCTTGAAGGAAGCCGTGTGCGGATCGAGTTCGTGCGCGTCCGCGCCCAGCCAGCCGGTGATCGCGTGCGCGCGCTCGTCGGCGTACGCGTCGGCCTCGCTCATCAGCCCGGCGGCGACCATCTGCGCCGCCCACGAGTCGTCCTCGGTGAGCCGGGCGGAGGGCGCGGCGCGGTCGTCCGGCACCCAGTACGCGCGCGAGTCGCCGATCCAGCCGACGGTCAGGATGCCGCCGGCGATCACCGCGCTGACGATCGTGCAGGCCGGGGCGTTCTGGTGGCTGAGCGGCGAGTGCTGCGCGGCCAGTTCGTTCACCGCGCCGGCGGCGGCGAGCAGCGCCTCGTGCATCGCCTGCTGCGGGTGCAGCCCGCGGCCCAGCGTGGCCCGCAGCGACGTGCCCGCGGAAGCGCTGGCGGCGGCGGACGCCTCATCCGGGCGGCTCGCGGAGGACACGCCGTCGCAGACGACGGCGACGGTCGCGGGGGCGCCGTTGGGCAGGGCGGTCTCGGCGATGGCGAAGAAGTCCTCGTTGCGGTGGTGGCGCAGGCCCCGGTCGCTGACCGCGGCGACGCCCTCCACCTCCTGCTCCATGTGGTCCCGCTCGCGCGGCTGCGCGTGGCCGCAGCGCTCGCAGTAACCGTCGGTGTCGATCGCCCCCGTACGGCACGCGATGCAGCGCCGCCCCGGCGGCACCGGCCCGGCGGCGGCCGGCCCCTCCGCCTCGGCCGCATCCCCCGCCCCGGCGCCGGGGGCGGCGGTACCCAGCACCGCCCGCGGGTCGGCGCCCTGCGGCGCCACCGGCTCGGCGATGCGGTAGTGCTCGGGGTCCTCCTCGGGCGCGTCGAGCAGGAACTCGCCGGTGTCTCCGGCGTTCTGCGGTACGTCTCCGGGGCTCGCGATGCGGTAGCTGCCGGTGCGCTGCGCCGCCGAGCGGCCGTCCGGCGCCGCCGGACCGGCCCCGGCCGCCTCGCCGGCGCCCGCCGGCGGTGCCGCGGGCGCGGGCGGCGTACCCGGCGGGGCCACCGCGGGACCGACGCCGTTCGCGCCGGCCGCGGGCTCCGCCGGCGCGGGCGCCGGCGCGGCGAGGTCCGCGCCGCACGCCCCGCAGAACAGGTCACCCGCCTCCAGCGGCTCCTCGCAGGAGGGGCACGCACTCAGCTGGGATACGGGAGGTGTGTTCGCCATGGGCTTTCCTCTCATACCCAGGTCTTCGGCCGGTAGCGGTTGGCCCGTTCGACCATGTCGATCCGCTCGTGACCGTGCTGCGCGAGCCGGGCCAGTACCCGGAAGGAGTTTTCCAGACCGAGCCGCAGTCCGTTCTCGTCCAGCGCGCAGCCCAGCAGCGGCTGCGGCGGGCCCACGAGGGCCGGGCCCGCACCGGCCCCGGTGCGGCCTGTCAGCACCCAGTCCAGCGCACTGCCCAGTACCTCGGTGGACAGCCTCGCCCTGCGGCCCGCGTCCAGGCCCACGTCCTGCAGCCGCTCCACCTGCGTACCGGCCGCCTGCAGATCGGTCAGCAGCGGCTCCTGGGGGGCGCGCTGGCGCAACCGGGCTCTGACCGCGGCGACGCGCGCCGCGGTGTAGTGGATGGACGCCTCCGGTACGGACTCCAGCGCCCGTACCGCACCGGACCGGTCGGCGGCGGCGAGCCGCACCCGGGCCAGGCCGAACGCGGCGCTGACGTAGGCCGGGTCGGTCGTCCACACCAGCCGGTAGTACTCGGTGGCGTTGTCCAACTGGCCCAGCACCTCGGCGCAGATGCCCAGCGCCAGCTTCGGCGCGGGCTCGCCGGGGAAGGCGTCGTAGATCGCGTCGAAGGACAACGCGGCGGTCTCGAAGTCGCGGGTGGTCAGGGCGTGCAGCCCGCGGTACCAGACGACCCGCCAGTCGTCGGGGTGCTCCGTGTTCAGCTCGTCCAGCGCCGTCCACACCAGGCTTAGGTAGTCGAGCTCCAGCCGGGCGCGTGCCTGGGACAGCTTCACCTCGATCGAGTCGGTGGGCGCGTTGTTCAGCGCCGCGAGCAGCTCGGTCGGCGCGGACGTCATCAGACCTGCGAGGAAGCCGGCGTTGGGGTCGTTCGGGTTCACCCGCGGCACCGGCAGCGCCAGCGCCGCCGCGGGGGAGTCCAGCGGCAGCGTGTCGGCGATCTGCGCGGGCAGCGCCACCTGCGTGCCCATCGGCTGCCCGCCGCCCGGCAGTTGCGCTACGCCCTGCGCGGCCGGCAGCGCCGGGGCGCCGTTCCCGGCGGCCCGCGCCGCGCGCTCGCGCTTGCCGACCGCCCGGGCGCCGAGCTGCGAGGTCTCGCCGGTCGCCGGCGGGAACAGCTCGGTGTCCACCACCCGCAGCTCCGGGCCGAAGAGCGTGGACAGCGCCGGCTGCGGCTTGCCCGTCTGCAGCGCGACGACCTCCCGCAGCACGCCCGTCAGCTGCTCGGACATCTCCGCGGCCGAGGCGAACCGGCGGGCCGGGTCGGGGTCGGTGGCGCGGACGAGCAGGCGGTAGAAGGACTCGTACCGGTTGAAGACGTCGATCGAGTCGGGGTCGGGCAGGCTGTCGACGAAGACGTTGGTGTAGCCCTGGAAGTCGAAGGTCAGCACGGCCAGCGTGCGGGCCACCGTGTACAGGTCGGAGGCGATCGACGGGCCGACCTCGGCGACCTCCGGCGCCTGGTAGCCGACGGTGCCGAAGATCGCGGACTCGTCGTCGTCCATGCGGCGCACCGCGCCCATGTCGATCAGCTTGAGCTGGTCGCCCTGCTGGATGGCGTTGTCGACCTTGAAGTCGCAGTACAGCAGGTTGCGGCTGTGCAGGTGCCCGAGCGCCTCCAGCGCCTCGATCCCGTACGCGCACGCCACCTCGACCGGCAGCGGGTCGCGCTTGCCGTCCGGCGTACGCCGCTCGTTGGCGATCTCCTTCATCGACTTGCCGCCGACGTACTCCATGACGATGTAGCCGTCGAGGCTGCCGGTGCGCTGGTCGAGGTGCTCGACGAAGTTGTAGATGCGGACGATGCCCGCGTGCTCGATCTCCGCGAGGAAGCGGCGCTCGGAGACGGCGGCGGCGATGGCGTCCTCGTCGCCGGTGTTCAGCAGGCCCTTCAGGACCACCCAGCGGTCGGCGACCGCGCGGTCGATCGCCAGGTAGATCCAGCCCAGACCGCCGTGCGCGAGGCAGCCCGCGACCTGGTACTGCCCGTGGACGATGTCGCCCTCCTGCAGCTTCGGCACGAACGAGTACGGCTGCCCGCACTTGGTGCAGAAGCCCTCCGTACGCCCCGCCCGCCCGCCGCGCGAACGCCCCACCGGCGCCCCGCAGTCGCTGCGGCTGCAGTACCGCTTGCGCTCGGGCACCTCGGGGTTCTCCAGCACGGCGGTGCGCGGGTCGGGCCGGGGCACCTCCGGCACCGTCACCAGGCCCGCGCCCAGCTTGCCGCGGGAGGCGACCGCCGACGTACGGGAGCTCTTGACCGAGACCGAACGGCCCGTCGCCTCCCCGGCCAGCGCGCGCGACAGCCGCCCGGAGACCGACCGGCGCGACGCCCGCGAACTGCTCCGGGACGTGCTGCTCGACCGGCTCGACGCACTGGAGCTGCTCGACGAGCTGCCCCGGCTGGCGCGCCCGCGGCCGGTTACCCCGGTGGGCGCCGAGCCGACGATGCCGTCCGGCGAGACGACGGGGGCGAGACCGCAGGTGTCGCAGTACAGCTCGCCGCCGCCGACGTCCTCGTACGTGCCCCCGCAGCCCGGCCGCTGACATGCCTGCGCGTTGCTCATGACTCCCCCAACTCCGTTCCGTCCAGCCTCACGCCATGCCCCCGGGTCGGTCTACCGGGCCCGCAAGCACCTCGGCCGTGGCCCGCTGGTAGCGCCGCACCGCCTGCTCCGCCGCGATCAGATCGCAGGGCGCCGACCACAGCAGCCGGCGCGCCGCGTCGTACCGCTCCACCAGGATGCGGTCCTCGGCGAAGCCGTGCCGCGCCACCTTCGCCTTGTACGCGTCCAGCCGGCCGCGCAGCTCCGCGCGGACGGCCAGCGGCGCGGTCACCGCGGTCAGCGACTCCCGCGCCCGCAGCAGCTCCTCCTCGGCCCGCTGCTCCAGGCTCTCCAGCAGCGGCGACAGCCGGTGCCACTGGGCGCGCCTGCGGAACTCGACCGCGTTGGCCAACTGCTCGTTCAACGCGGTCGGCGGGCCGCTGACCGCCGGTACCTCGGACGCCGCGATCTTCGCCAGCACCTCGCCGCGCGCCCGGCGCGCCTCGCCCAGCGTACGGTCCGCGCGTGACAGCACGTCACGCACCTGGATCAGCCGCTCCTCCGCGTCCTGCCGGACGTGCAGCACGGCGTCGATCTCCCGGCGCACGTCCTCCAGGCCGCGCGCCGCCGCGTCGTAGCGCGCCGTGTCCGGCGTGCCGCCGCCCGGCGCCGCGCCGCGGCTGTGCCCCGCCGGCCGGGACCAGAACGCCAGCGGGTCGCGTACCACCTCGTCGCGCAGCGAGGACAGCTCCGCGGTGATCCGCTCCAGGTCGTCGCCCGCCGGGTGCTCTCCGGGGCGTACGCCGACGGACTGGGCCAGCGACCGGGTGCGCTGCAGCTCGGCGGCGAGCAGGTCGATGCGCGCGGGCAGCGCCGACCACACGGAGTCCGCCGCCGCGACGACGTCGATCACCTCCGCGTACCACCGGTTCATCCGCTCCACCAGCTCGTCCAGCTTCAGCGACTCCGACAGCCGGGCCGGGCCCGTCAGCGACGCCGGATAGCCGCCGGCGACCGTACGGGGCAGCGGGGCGGCGCCCGGCGCGATGGTCACGCCGTGGTCGCGCAGCAGCGCCGTCAGCTCGGCCAGCTCCGCGGCGCCGGGCGAGCGGCGGCGGGCGCGGATCTCGCGGGCCGAGCCCAGCGCGCCGGTGTACGCGTCGAAGTGCGCCCACAGCAGCGAGATCGCCTGCTCGGCGGCGGCCCAGCGCTCCTTCGTCGTACCGGACAACTCGGCGCCCTCCAGCAGCCGGCGTCCCGCGTGGTCCTGGAGCGCGAGCAGCGAGGTCTCGATCGCCTCGTGCTCGGCTCCCAGCCGCGCAAGCGCACGATCGACCTCCTCGCGGTCCATCGAACCCCGTGGCGGGAGCGGCATCTGTTTCCCTCCGTGCTGCCGTGCTCTGCCCGTTGACGTGTCGTTACTGCCTGCGCCTGCTCAGTCCTTGTACTTCGGGGCCGGCGGACCGTCGATCCCCGGCATGTCGTCGGCCAGCCACTCCTGGTAGGCATCCTCCCAGCGGCCGTCCTTGCGGTAGTCGTCGAGGAGGCTGTTGACCCGGCGCACCAGGTCGTCGTCGTCGATGTTCATCGCGACGCCGTAGGGCTCGGGGCTGTTCAGGGTGCCGAACAGCTTCATCGACGGGTCCTGCGCGGCCTGGCCGGCCGCCAGCGCGTTGTCCGTGACGACCGCGTCGGCCTCGCCGAGCTGCAGCCGCACCAGGCAGTCGAGCTGGTTCGGCACCAGCTTGACCTCCGCGCCGTACGACTCCTCGTCCAGGGCACTCTGGCCCGTGGAGCCCTCGGCGGTGCAGACGCGCTTGCCGTCCAGGCTCTCGTCGAAGCCGGTGATGTCCGAGTCGGCGGGCGCCAGCACCGCCTGGTCGCCGGTGAAGTACTCGGTGGAGAACGCCACTTCCTTGATGCGCTCGCAGTTGATCGTCATCGTGCGCACCACCACGTCCACCCGCTTCTCCTGCAGCGCCGGGATGCGCTCGCTGGTGGGGATGGAGCGGAAGACGACCTTGCTCTCGTCGCCGAGGATCTCTCCGGCGATGGCCCGGGCCAGGTCGATGTCGAAGCCCTCCAAGTCGCCGCTGAGCGGGTTGCGGTAGCCCCACCGATAGCTGTTCTGGTCGATGCCCGCGATCAGATAGCCGCGGTCGATGATCCGCTCGACGCCGTCGCCCGAGGCGGTCGCGGACGGCCGCAGGCTCGCCTCCGGCGTCTCGCAGTCCTCCTGGCTCGACTTCGCCGGCTGCGCCGAGACCGCGCCGCCCGCGGCGCGGTCGTCCGCCGGGCGGTCCTGCCGTCCGTCGCCCGCGAGGACGGGCAGCAGCGCGGCGGTCAGGGCGACGGCCGCCGCCGTCCCGGCCACGCCGCCCCAGCCGCGCAGGTTCCGCCGTGTCCTCGGCGCCTTCGGTGCCTTCGCTGTCCGCACAGCTGCCTCCCCCTCCGCCGTCACCGGTACTCCGAGAGCCTGCGCCCGATGCCGAACACCGCGCCGGCGGCGCCCAGCACGGCCAGCACCGCGGCGCCGATCCACAGGCCGGAGAACGCCCCGCGGCCGTCCTCGGCCGCCTGGGTGAACTCCCGCTGCTCGTGCTCCAGGGCCTCGACGAGGCTCTTGTCGACCTGGTCGAAGAACTCGCTGGTCGACTTCTCCCCGTCGCCGCCGATGACCATCTCCTTCGCGGCCTCGTAGTCGCCCGCGACGTTCTTCTTCTGCGCCTCGCCGTGCATCTCGCGCCATTCGCGTACGTTCTTCATCGCCTCGGCGACGGGCTCGCGGCCCTGGTCGTCGTCGGCCAGCTCCATGGCGCTGCCGAGCATGCTGTCCGCCGGCGCCTCCTCGGCGTCGGCCTTCTTGCCGGCCAGCTCGCTCATGCCTTTGAGGTAGCTGGCCTCGTACGTGTCGACGCCATCCTCATTGGCGACGGAACCCCGGTTGACGTACGTCAGGTTCTCGTCGGCCCGCGCCCGGAGGGTGTTGATCCGCGCCTCGTTGAGCGCGTGCAGCGACTGTGCGCCGTGCCGGTCGGAGTCGCCGAGGCCGGAGCGGGCGAAGGTGTGCCCGACGGCCAGCCAGAGCAGCACGACCACGGTGGCCGCGGAGGCCGCCAGCAAGCCGTGGTTGAACACCCGGTTCGTACGGCGGAAGTGGCGGCGCTGCGCCCAGAACAGCACCCCGAGCGCGAGCAGCCCGCTGACCAGCGCGGCCCACGGCCACGCCTTGGCGTCGGAGTAGTCCTGCTCCAACTGGGCGGTCTCGGAGCGGTACAGCTTCTGGGCGCCGGGCAGCAGCGTCTCGCGCATCTGCTCGTCGGCGTAGCGCAGGTACGCGCCGCCCAGCGGCAGGCCCTGGCGGTTGTTCGCGCGGGCGGTCTCGACGAGCGAGGTGTAGACGGGCAGCGCCCGGTTCAGCCTCTCGATCTCCTTCTCCGAGGCCCCCGCGCCGTGGGAGTCGGCCGCGGCCCGCACCAGCAGCTCCGAGGCCCGCTTGATGTCCGCGTCGTACCGCTCGCGCACCTCGCGCGGCTCCTGCCCGCCCTCCAGGAAGCCGGTGGCCGCCGTGGTGTTGGCGTCGGCGAGGGAGCGGTAGATCTCGGCGGCGGCGGCGCTCAGCGGCTGGCTGCGGTTGACGACGTCGTCGGCCGCCGCCGACCGGTCGGACACCTGCCACGCGGTGAGCGCGCCGAAGAGCACGACCAGCGCCGCCAGCACGGCCCCGATGATCCGCAGCCGGCCCGGCTCGGTGGTCGCGGCGCCACGCAGCCGGTCGAAGCCCTCGGCGAACGCGGAGCGCCGCTCCGGCGGTGCGGCGGGCGGCGGCGGTGCGGCGGCGCCGCCCGCGGGGGAGCCCGCCTGCGGTACGGGTGAGCCGTCCGGCGCGGCCTGCGCTGGAAACGCAGGCGCGGTCTGGTGCTCCGGCGGCGCGGCGCTGCCGGCCGGCGGCGGGTACGTCACGTGACCTCCCCCTGGGTCGCTGGCGGTCGCCCGGTTGCGTGGGCGGGTCCAGTCCACCCCGGGCACCGCCGGCAAGTATGGCGGCCTGTGCCGCCCGTCACACCGCGATTCCCGGGATCTTGTTCGGATCGGTACCGTAGCGCGCCGCCCGAGCGGGCGTCAGGCTCCCATCCTGCCCTTCTTCACGCGCGGTGCACCCGTTCGGTTCCTGTTCCGAACGGCTTGCCCGCCCCGGGGGAGAGCCGGGGCGGAGGCGCCGCGAGGGGCGTCACCGCGGGCACGGCGGCGGGCGGTGCCGCGGCACGGCGGCGGGCGTGGCAGCGGGCATGGCGGCGGCATGGCGGCGGCATGGCGGCGGGCATAACAAAGGCCCGGTTCTAGGCAGAGATGCCGTCGATCCGGGCCAGGGCCTCATCCGCGCCGTATGGCTGCAGGTAGGGCAACCAGCGCGGGTCCCTATGCCCCGTTCCGATGATCCGCCACGCCAGCCCGGACGGCGGGGCGGGCTGGTGGCGCAACCGCCAGCCCAGCTCGTGGATCGGCCGGTCGGCCTTCACGTGGTTGCAGCGGCGGCAGGCCGCCACGACGTTGTCCCAGCGGTGCTGTCCGCCGCGGCTGCGCGGGATGACGTGGTCGACGCTCGTGGCCACCCCGCCGCAGTACGCGCAGCGCCCCCCGTCGCGGGCGAAGAGCGCCCGGCGCGTGAGCGGAACGGGCCCCCGGACGGGGACCCGTACGAATCTCTGCAGCCGTACGACGCTCGGCGCCGCTATCACCCGTGTGGCGCTGTGCAGGAAGGCACCGGACTCCTCCAGGCTGACAGCCTTGCCGTTCAGCACCAGGACGAGCGCGCGGCGCAGCGGCACGACGCCGAGCGGCTCGTACGAAGCATTGAGGACGAGGACGTGCGGCACGGGGCCTCCTTGTACGCCGGCGGCGCGTGGCTTGCGCCGGGACGATCCGGTCAACAGTGTGTCCTGCACTCCCGCCTCCGCGCCAGCCACGATCAGGTAAACGGGCCAACCGCCCGGCAAGGTTCCACGGCCGCGCCCGAGAAGTTGATCCCCCCTTCGGCCCCGCCCTACGCCTGGCCGCCGGGGGCGGTAACCGGACCGCAACACGGGCCCCGTCCGGCCCCCGCGCGGGCCGGCCGAGCGCCGCCGCGGCGGAAAAGGGGCAGGCCGGAGCGCCGGGTAGGGTGAGGAGGCCCACCCCTGAACGGAAGGTTCCACGCCCGTGTCCGTGACCCGCCTCCCGGCCGCCGAGAGCCCCGCTCCGTCGCTCGAAGACTCGCGCGAGAGCGCGGAGGAGACGGCCGGGTGGATCCAGGAGAACTGGACGTCGTGGCTCGGCGTGGGCCTGCGCATCCTGCTCGTCCTCGTCATCGCGTACGTGCTGCGCCGCGTGGTGCAGCGCATGATCACCAAGCTGATAGCGCGGATGACGCGCACCGCCGACGCCGTGGACGGCACCGCCCTCGGCGGGCTGCTCGTCAACCACGAAAGACGCCGGCAGCGCTCCCAGGCGCTCGGCTCGATCCTGCGCAGCAGCGCCTCTTTTGTGATCCTCGGCACAGCCTTCCTGACCATCCTCTCCGCGCTGGAGATCGACCTGGCGCCGCTGCTCGCCAGCGCCGGCGTCGCGGGCGTCGCGCTCGGCTTCGGCGCCCGCAACCTGGTGACGGACTTCCTCTCCGGGGTCTTCATGCTCATCGAGGACCAGTACGGGGTCGGGGACACCATCGACGTCGGCGAGGTCACCGGCGAGGTGATCGAGGTCGGACTGCGGGTGACCAAGCTGCGCGGCGACAACGGGGCGATCTGGTACATGCGCAACGGCGAGGTCAAGCGGATCGGCAACCTCAGCCAGGGCTGGGCGACGGCCGTGGTCGACGTGCCCGTGCCGGCCGTCGAGGACCTGGACCGGGTGCGCGCCGCGATCGTCGCGGCCGGCGAGGAGCTGGGTGCCACCGAGCCGTGGAGCGAGCAGCTGTGGGGCGAGGCCGAGGTGCTGGGCCTGACCGCCGTCGCGCAGGGCACGGCGACGCTCCAGGTGCAGGTCAAAACGATGCCGGGGAAGTCCTTCGGAGTGGAGCGCGAGCTGCGCTGGCGGATCCGGGAGGCGCTGCTGGCGGCCGGGATCGTGATGTCGGACATACCGCCGGGCGCGCTGGTGCCGCCGCGGACGGCGGAGGTCGCGGTGCCGCGGCAGGCGGCCTCGGACGGCGGCGGCGGGGAGTAGCCGGGCCCGGGCGTACCCGCCTTTGGCACACCTCTTGACGTGCTTCGTCCGCGGGATTAACGTCGCCGGACTCCAATAGGAAAGTTTCCTAACTACTTCCGCGGCCGGATCGGTGAGAGGTGACGTCCATGGCCGGTGGCCCGGGGACGCTGCGCGCGATGAACGACCGCGCCGCGCTGGACCTGCTGCTGGCGCACGGCACGCTCTCGCGCACCAGGCTCGGCAAGCTCACCGGCCTGTCCAAGCCGACCGCCTCGCAACTGCTCGCCCGGCTGGAGGCGGCCGGCCTGGTGATCGCGACCGGCACCAGCGAGGGCAGCCCGGGCCCCGGCGCCCAGTTGTACGCCCTCAACCCCGCCGTGGCGCACGTCGTCGGGCTCGACGTCACCGCCGCCCGGATCCGCGCGGCCGTCGCCGACGTCACCGGCCGCACGGTCGGCTCGTACGAACTGGCCACCGCCAAACGCACCGGCGGCGGCTCCGGCACCGGCTCCGCGGCGGAGGGGACCGTGCGCCGCGTCGTCCGCGCCGTCGACGGCGCCGCCAAGGACGCCGGGCTCACCCGCGCCGGGCTGCACCGCGCCGTCATCGGCACCCCCGGCGCCTTCGACCCCGGCACCGGCCGCCTGCGCTACGCCTCCCACCTGCCCGGCTGGCACTCCCCGACGCTGCTGGAGGAGCTGGCCGCCGCCCTGCCCATGCCGCTGGCGTACGACAACGACGTGAACCTCGCCGCCGTCGCCGAGCAGCGCCGCGGCGCCGCCCGCGGCCACGACGACTTCGTCCTGCTGTGGAACGAGGAGCGCCTCGGCGCCGCCGTCGTCCTCGGCGGCCGGCTGCACCGCGGCACCACCGGCGGCGCCGGCGAGGTCGGCTTCCTGCCGGTGCCCGGCGCCACCCTCGTACGCCGGGTCACCCGCGCCGACAGCGGCGGCTTCCAGGAGCTGGCCGGCGCCCAGGCGCTCGCCCCGCTCGCCCGCGAGCTGGGCCTCGTCCCCGGGCGCGGGCACCACGCCGAGGTCGCCGCCGAACTCGTCGCCCGCGCCGCCGCCGACCCCGAAGTACCCCGCCACGCCGAACTCCTGGACCGCTTCGCGCAGCGCCTGGCCGTCGGCCTCGCCTCCGTCGTCGCCGTCCTCGACCCGCAGCTGATCGTGCTCTCCGGCGCCGTGCTCGCCGCCGGCGGCGAGCGGCTGCGCACGCTCGTCCAGTCCGAACTCGAAGAGCTGGCCGCGCCCCGGCCGCGCCTGGTCACCGGCGCGGTCGGGGAACACCCCGTCCTCACCGGCGCGCTGGAGAGCGCGCTGGCCACCACCCGCGACGAGGTCTTCGACACCACCGCCCGCTGAAGCCCGGCCGCCCCCGCCGGAGAGCCACGGCCCCTGCTCCGCGGCGAGCCGACCGCCCTGGCGACGGCGCTGCCCGCGCACCCAGCGGCTCGCGCCGCTGCGCGGGGACCCCGCGCTCACGAACTGCCGTGGGGGGAGCCGAGGCGAGCCCGCGGAGATGTGGTGGAGTTACTCTCCTCCATGGCCGGAACTCTCCTTGTGCGGCAGACGGTTCGGACGCGTAATAAGTGCCACGCCACAGCGGTTCCATCTCTGGGGGAGGCATGGGAACGCCCGCAACGCCGCCACCGAGACCGCCAGTTCCACCGAAACCGCCTCGCGCGTACGCGGCCGCGGGCTCGCCCGAGCCGGCCCTCCCGCCGAGCGGTGAGCTGGTCATCAGTGATCGACTGCTCTGGGTGAACAGGGCGGCCTACCCGCTGGAGAACATCACTCGCGTCTACACGTTCGTCCTCACCCCGCGCCGCGGAGCGGCGTTCGTGCGGTTCCTCAAGCGCGGCGCGACCATGGTGGTCGTGATCCTCGTTCTGATGATCCTTTCGGGCGGGTCGGGCGGGTCGAGCGACTACTACGATGACGACGACTTCGACTCCTCCTCGTGGTCCGACGTGCTTGGGTTTCTGCTCGTCCTCGCCGTGCTCGTCCTGATCTACTTCTTCGTCGAGATGGTGGGCGTGGTCTTCGCGTCGAGTCACTACACGCTGGCCATCGAGACGAACGGTCAGTCCACGGCATTGGTGTCGGGAGATCCCCGTCATCTCGACGAGCTCGTGGTCAAGATCGCCATGACGATCGACAAACCGAACGCCGTACTCAGGGCCACGGTCGAGTCCCTGTCGATCACCAATTACGGCAACTACCAGTTCGGCGACTCCGTGAACATCTACGGGGGCTCGGGCCACACGGGGGTACTGAAATGACGGGCAAGGGAATCGAGTCACAGGGCCTCCACGTGGGCGACAACGTCACCATCGTGGGCGGCCAGAACCACCACGGCATCGTCCATCACAACTACGCCCCACAGCGCACCCTGGAGGAGCAGTTGACGGAGGTCGTCCGGCTGGCGCAGGTGCTGCGCGGCGACGTATCCGACGCGGCAGACCGCGCCGCCCTGGACGGCGCCCTACCGGCCCTCGCAGCCGACGCCGCAACGGAGCCCGCGACCCGTCGCCGGTCATTGATGGCACTCGCGGCCATCGCCGCGACGATCGGGACGGTCGGCGAGCCTCTCCTGAACTCCGTCAAGGCTGCGCTCGAACTCCTGGGCAGCTAGGCCCTGTCCGGGCGATCAAGAAGGCAGTTGATGTGCTGCGGATGCCGGGTTGGCTATCTCGGTTGCTGTGGATCTGCGGCGCTGTAACGATCCGTGCATGATTACTCCTGGCCCGATGGTTCCCGATGGTGGCGGTTACCGTCACTCGTACGAGATCACCCCTCCTGCACGCGTGGTCCACGTCTCCGGGCAGATTCCGGTGGCTCCGGACGGCACTCTCCCAAAGGGATTCGCCGCACAGTGCCGTCAGGCATGGGCCAACCTGGCGGCAGCCCTGGCTCATCACGGGATGGGGCTGTCTGACCTGGTCAAGGTGACCACCTTCCTGTCGGACAGGGCGTACCGGGAGGAGAACTCCGCCATCCGGCGTGAGGTCCTCGGAGACCACGCTCCGGCTTTGACGGTCATCATCACGGGCATCTACCACGAGGCGTGGCTGCTGGAGATCGAGGCCGTCGCCGCGCGGTGCCCTGGCCGGTCATGAGCGGAGCTAGACGATGACGGTCGCGACGTGACGGTGGTCTCGCCAGCGGCCACAACGCCCATTACTCACCGGCAAACGGCACAACCATCGCCGACGGGCCAGACACCTGGTTCGCGCAGGCCGTGCTCGACCAGGGCGGGCGCGTTACGGTGGTCATCCCGGCGGCGGCCTACCGCGCCCGTGCGGGACGGTTGAGGCGGGCGCCGCAGCCGAGATCGAAGGTGGGGGTCTCGTGGCTGCCACAGAAGAAATCCCCCTATCCTGGGCGTTGACGACACGCAGCACAGGGACGGGGTGCCATGGCCGACTCTAGCCTCCCCGGTGACCGACTTCGAGAACTCCGCCGGGCCCGAGGGCTCACCCAGGAGGCTCTCGCCGACCGTGCCGAGCTGAGCTTGGCCGTGGTCAAGAAGATCGAACGCGGCGGAGACGCCCGACTGTCCACCTACCACGCGATCGCGCGCGCCCTGAGGGTGACGACATCGACCCTCTTCGAGCCCGCCGGCCCCCACCAGCGCCGCCGCGGCGACGAGGACAACATCGACCTCATGCCGCTGCGGCAGGCCCTCGCACCGCCAGCGACGTTCACCGGCCGCATGGAGCCACCGGCGGGCGGGGAGCCGGACCTTGAAGACCTGCGCGCGGCCGAACACCGCCTCGCACTGGCCTACCACGGCGACGACTACGACGAGGTCGCCGGGCTGCTGCCCGCCATGGTCCGCGCCGCGCACGCCGCGGTCCGCCATTTCGACAACGGTCCCGAGCACACCGCCGCGCTGCGGTTGCGCGCGAACGTGCTCCAGATGGCCGGCCGCTACCTCACCCAGGTCCGCGCGTACGACCTGGCCCACCTGGCGTTGCGTGACGCGGTCGACGACGCTCGTGCCGCCGGTACCCGCGACGTGGCCGCGGGGGCCGTGTACGCGCAGGGCTGGCTGCTGATGCGGCAGGGCCGTTTCGACGAGGCCGAACAGGTCAGCGTCAGCACCGCCGAGGAGATCGAACCGCGGCTCTCGCGCGCGACACCGGCCAGGCTCGGTGCCTGGGGCAAACTGCTGGTGCATTCCAGCGCCGCCGCGTCGCGCAACAACCGGCCCCGCGAGGCCCGCGACATGCTGCGGATGGCCCGTACGGCCAGCGCCGCGCTCGGCGGCACGACCGCGGTGGAGATGTCGAGCTGGGGGCGCTTCGACTGGCGGACCGTGGCCTACCAGGGCATCGAGAACCAACTCGTCGGCGGGCACCCGCGCCGCGTGCTGAGCTTGTCGGAGCGGATGCCGACGCCGCGGGACCGGTCGTTCGAGCGTCGGCATCTCCTCGACGTCGCCCAGGCGCACGCCACGCTCAAGCAACCGGGCGAGGCGACGGCCATCCTCGGCACGCTGCTGACCGACACCCCCGAGTGGCTTCGGCACCAGCGCATGGCGGCCGAGACGTTCCGTGACGTGCTCAAGACCGGCGGGCGTCGGTTGACCCGACAGCAGCGGGACTTGGCGGAGTTCTTCGGCGTTGCGTAGGGGTGACGGAACGTAGCCCCTGGGCCCTGCCGAACCCTATGAAGGCTACGTTCCGTACCTGTTCCTCACATTCAGCTCTTCTACGGTCGGTGACGATCCGATCACCGACCACAGGGGAGCCTCATGGACACCCCCGCCATGCCCACGCTGGCGTTCATCTACGACCGGCACGCCACGCTGACGACCGCCGCTCTCGATGAGCGCATAGAGCGGTGCCGCCGGTACGCCGACGAGCGGAACTGGGTGGTCGCTGGCGAGTGGGTGGACCGCGGGGACCCCGCGCTCACGAACTGGCCGCGACCGCAGTGGGACGCGCTCACCTACGCCATGCGGCAGGCCGCCACGCGCCCGGTGTGCCTGGTCGACTCGTGGGACCGCATCAGCCGGGACCGGGAGGGCCGCGCGGTCCTGCGCCGGGCCGTCCACAAGGTCGGCGGGTACTGCGCCACCGCGGCCGGGGAGGACGACCGCGAACTGGGCCACGGCAGCGTCACCGTCACCGCGCCGCTGTCGCTGCGGGGGCGTGCGTGAGCGCCGACGAGCAGCCCGAGATCCGCCGCGGCTGCCCCCGGTGGACCGGCGACCGCGCCGGCCCGCGCTCGCGGGCCTGAGCGAGGCGCCGGACTGGCGCGGCTACCCGCCCGGACGGATGCTCGCCGGCCAGGTGCACGTAACTGGGCAGAAGTCGGCCAGTGGTGGCTAGTTTGTCCCAGTTTGCGGGGAAGGTCGAGGAAGGTCGGGGCGGGTTCGACCAGTTACGTGCACCCGGTCAGTCGCGTACGGCCCGGACCTCGACCGCGTACAGCGAATAGCCGAACTTCGTCGCCCGCTCCACGCCCTGCACCCGCACGTATCGCACCTCGCGCTCGTCCATCCGCACCGACTCGCGCCCGCCTCCGCCGTCGTCCACCGCCGCCGCCGTGCGCCAGCGGCGGCCGTCGGCGGAGACCTGCACGCGGTAGCGCTTGGCGTACGCGCTCTCCCAGGCGAGTGCCACCTCGCCGACCCGCGCCGGCTCCGCCAGCCGCACCTGCACCCACGCGCCGTCCTCGACCGGCGACGACCACCGCGTCTCCGGGTCGCCGTCCGCCACTGCCGCCGCCGGGAAGTCCGGCGTCTCGTCCGCCGACGACGACGCGCGGCCGGCGCGCGCCAGGTCGGGGCCGCCCACCGGCGGGTGGGCGTGCACGGTGACCGTGCGGACCTGGGTGGAGTCGCCGTCCTCCAGGCGCACCGGGATCTCGTACGTGCCGGCCCGCACGTCGTCCGTCGCGCGGATCTCGATCGGGGCCCGGGCGGTCGTGCCGCGGGGTATCCGCACCTCGCCGGGGAACTCGGCCGTCAGCCCCTCCGGCGCCTTCGCGGTCACCGTGCCGCCCGCGTCGCCCGGCCGCCGCGCGGACAGCTCCGCGTCCACGATGACCGGTTCGCCGCCGATGGTTAGGTCGGCCTCCTCGCGGGAGAGCGAGAGCCGGGCAGCGGGCTCGTCGGCGGACCACGGCACCACCTCGTGCACGACCGGCGCCGTGGTGTCGGCGGCCCATACGAGCCGTACCGCGTCGGCCTCGGCGCGCTTCGCGGCCAGCTCCGTCCAGCCGCCGCCGTCGAGTTCGCCGAGTGGGCGCCACGTGGTCCGGCCCCCGTCCCGTACCCGGATCTGCACCTCGGCCCGGGTGCCGGTGCCGGGCTGGGTCAGTACCGTCACCGCCTGCAGCGGCCGGCGCCGGTCGAACTCCACCACCAGCGCCTCGCGGGTGCCGGGTGACGGCGGGCGCGCGGCCTCGTACGACGTCGCCGGCCTGCCGTCGGCCGCCGCCGGCACCGACGAGCCGGGCAGCGGCTCCGCGCCGCCGGCGGCGGATGCCCCACCGCCCGGGCCGCCGCGCTTGGCGGCGTCGCCCGCGCCCAGCCAGGAGTCCGAGTCGGTCAGCGCCCGGCTGAGGAAGGAGTCGAGCACGCCCGCGCCCACCACCCCGCTGCCAGGGCCGGGGCGCCCCGCCTCGCCGGCGAGGCGCTGCAGCTCCAGCCGCGCCTGCCACGCCTCGCCGTGGCGCCCGTCGGCCTGCGCGGTGACCATGTCCACCGCCCGCTCGCCGGCCTGCCCGTACCGCGCCAGCTGCGCCAGCCACGGCCGCACCTCGGCGCCGAACGTGCCGTCCGCCAGCGGCGCCAGCTCCTCCGGCGCCCGGCGCATCACGGTGAACGCGTCCCGCAGCCGCCGCGCGGCCTGCTGTGCGTCCTCCGCGCCCCGCCGCCCGCCCGACGCGCGTTCCCGCTCCCGCCAGAAGTCCGCGATCAGCGGCCGCAGGTACGCCGACTCCGTGGCGCCCAGCTCCGACGACGCGGAGTTCCCGGCCAGCGCCGCGAGCGCGGCGCCCGCGCGCTGCGGGTCGGGGGCGTCCGCGGCGAGGTCGCGGACGGCGGCGCGCCAGGCGGTGGCCGGATCGTACGCGCGCGGGTTCCAGGCGTAGTCGGCGACCGTGAAGAGCGGGATGCGCGAGGCGGCGGGCTGCTCCATGGCGCCGGCCAGCAGGCCCGCGGAGCCGGCGGCGACCGCCGGGTCGCGGCCGTCGTACGGGCCGAGGAAGATGCGGTCCCGGGCGTAGTCGTTGACGGGGTAGTTGTCCTGCGTGACCAGCGGGTGGCCGCCGAACGCGGCCTGGGCGGCGCGCAGTTGGCCGCCGCTGATCTCCCTGGGTACGGCGCCGACGCCGGACCACGCGACCTCCACCCGCTCGTCCAGCTCGCCGGCGAGCGCGGTGCGGTAGTCGGTGGCGCCGTCCTGGTAGTACTCGGTCGGCAGCAGCGACAGCGGGGGCGCGCCCGGGTGCCGGCGGGACAGGTGCGCGGCGAGCGCGTTGGCGGTCTCGGCCTGCGCGCGGGCGGCGGCCTCCGGCCCCGAGCCGTACTCGTCGGCGTCCTCGTCGCAGGCCCACTCGCTGTAGCTGACGTCCTGGAACTGCAGCTGGAACGCCCGTACGCCCAGCGCCCACATGGCGTCCGCCTTGGCCAGCAGGTCCTTGCGGTCGCGGCCGGAGGAGAAGCAGAAGTTCTGGCCGGGCGCCACCGCCCAGGCGAGCGTGACGTGGTTGGCGCGGGCCCGCTCGGCCAGCTCGCGGAAGCGGGCGCGCTGCTCGGCCGGGTATGCCTCGCGCCAGCCGGCCTGGCGGTACGGGTCGTCGCCGGGGGAGTAGAGGTAGCGGTTGAGCTTCGTACGGCCCATGAAGTCGAGCTGCGCCAGGCGCTGTTCGTGCGTCCAGGGGCGGCCGTAGTGGTTCTCGGCGATGCCGCGGACGGCGGTGCCGGGCCAGTCGCGTACGGACAGGGCGGGCAGCGTGCCCTCCGTACGGGCGGCGCGGGCCGCCTCGCGCAGCGTCTGCACGCCGTGGAAGAGGCCCTCGGCGTCGGTGCCGGCCAGGGCGACGACGTCGCGCCCGTCGTGCTGCCCGGCGGCCAGCCGGTAGCCGCCGGCGGGCAGGTCGGCCTGCTCGCCGGCGCCCAGCGCGCGCAGCGCGGCGTCGGCGGGGGAGCGCCGGGGCGGCGGACCCGCGACGCCCGCGGGGCCGGACGGCGACTCCTCGGCGTAGACCACCAGACCGGTGGCGGGCAGCGCGGCGCCGGGGCGTACCTGCGTGAACTCCCGTACGCCGACGGCGCGCAGCACCTCGCGCAGCTCGGCGAGCGCCCGCGCGTCCGCGCCCTCGGGGGTGACGAGCACCGCCTGCCCGCCCGCATGCACCTCGCCGTCGCGGGCGCGCAGCTGCTGCGGGCGCGGCCACACCGCGTCGTTGAGCGCCGCCTCCGCGGCCGGGGTCTCGGCCGACCCGGCCGACCCCGCCGACCCGCCGCCGCCGTCCGGCTGCCGCGGCTGGGCGGCGGCGTCCGACGCCCGGCCGCCGAGCAGCCCGCCGATCACGGCGGCGGACAGCGCCGTCGCCGTGGCCACCCGCCGCCTGGCAGCTCCGCCCAACTCCGCCCGCCCTCCGTCCGCTTCCGGTGCCGTACGCCGCGTCCCGGCCGGCTCTCCGACCGTAACGCCAACGCTTTCGGCAGCCCAACGCCACGGCGTTTCACCGCTGTTACGAATTCCGCTTCCGCCCCGCGGCGCGTTCGCGTGTGGGGCGCAGCGGAGAGCCCACCATCGCGGCACCGCCGCTGTCAACGCGCCGGGCGGCCCCGATCCGTCCAGCGAGCGGACCGGGGGCGTCCGCGGCGTCACGGCGCGGAATCGGCGACGCGCTCCTCGATGCCGACGTAGTGCTGCCGCACGGCCTCCCTGGCCTGCTCGGGGTCGCCGCTGAGCACCGCGTCGAGGATGCGGGCGTGCAGCTGGTGGATCACCTCCGGGTCGCGGTGCGGGGCGGTGGGCGCGGCCCGGTGGTACGCCACCCAGAACAGGTCGAAGAGCTGCAGCAGCATCGAGTTGCCGAGGTCGGCGAAGAGCAGGCGGTGGAACTCCCGGTCCAGCTCGGCGATCTCCTCCTGCCGGTCCGCCGCCGCGCGCATCCCGGCGAGCACCTCGCGCAGCGACGTGACGCTCTGCGGCGTCAGCGCCCGCATCGCGTCGGCGACCATGCCGGACTCCAGAGCCTTGCGCAGCGCGACCAGCTCGCCGAGGGCGCGGGGCCCCTGCATCAGCCCGTACGGGAGGTTGTCGAGCAGCGGGGTGAAGGAGAAGTCCCGGATGAACACGCCGCTGCCGCGGCGGGTTTCGAGCACGCCCGTGGACTCCAGGGCCTTCACCGCCTCCCGGACGGAGTTGCGGCTGACGCCGAAGAGGCGGGCCAGCTCGGCCTCCGGCTTGAGCGGGTCGCCGGGCCGCAGCCCGCGCTTGATGATGTAGTGCCTGATCTCGTCCTGCACCGTCTTGTGCAGCGGGGGCACGGTCTCCACCCGCTTGAACGCTGGTTGCACCGACGACTCCCGCCTTCTTCGCTCATCCACTCTCGAATCCCCGTCCTACCACGGCTCTTGACAGCGGCGCACCGTCAACCTACGTTCCCGAACTTGTAGGATATCTTGCAGACTCCGAACGTTCCCATAGGGGGAGCCGGTGGCCACAGACACGGGGTCGGCCCTGAGTATCAGGGACCTGACCGTTGAGTTCGACACCGCGGCCGGCGTGGTGCGCGCGGCGGACGGCGTCAGTTACGACGTCGCCGCCGGCGAGACCCTCGGCGTCGTCGGCGAGACCGGCTCCGGCAAGAGCGTCACGGCCCTGGCCGCACTGGGGCTGCTGTCCGCCGGGAACGTGCGGCGGGTGACCGGGCAGGCGCTGCTTGGCGGCACGGACCTGCTGGCGCTGCCGGCGGACGAACTGCGCACGGTGCTCGGCCGCGACGTGGCGATGATCTTCCAGGACCCCGGCTCGGCGCTGAATCCGGTGCAGCGCGTGGGCGACCAGATCGCGGAGGCGCTGCGGGTGCACGACCGGACGCTGACGGCGCCCGCCGCGCGGGCCCGGACGGTGGAGCTGCTCGACGAGGTCGGCGTGCCGAACCCCGAGGGGCGGTACGACGCGTACCCGCACCAGTTCTCCGGCGGGATGTGCCAGCGCGCGGTCATCGCGATGGCGATGGCCAACCGGCCGCGGGTGCTGATCGCGGACGAGCCGACGACGGCGCTGGACGTCAGCGTCCAGGCGCAGATCCTGGACGTGCTGCGGCGGGCGGCGCGGGAGACGGGCGCGGCGACCGTGCTGATCACCCACGACCTGGGGGTGGTGGCGGAGACCGCGGACCGGCTGTGCGTGATGTACGGCGGGCGGGTGGTCGAGTCGGGCGCGGTGCACGACGTCTTCGCCCGGCCCCGGCACCCGTACACCGCGGCCCTGCTGGCGTCGCTGCCGCGCCTCGACGCGCGCGCCGAGCGCCTCACGCCCATCCCGGGCCAGCCCCCGGACCTGATCGACCCGCCCCCGGGCTGCCTGTTCGCCCCGCGCTGCGCGGTGGGCCACGACCGCGCGCGGTGCGCGCAGGAGCGGCCGGAGCCGGTGGCGATCGGCGACGGCCTGAGCGCGTGCCACTACCCGGCCGAGGCCGGCCCGCCCCCAAGGGCGGCGGGACCCGATCGGGATGTCGCAGCGCGCGACGCGCGCGACGCGGGCGCGGCCTCCGGCGGGGCCGGGGCGCGGGGTACGGCTTCGCCGCGGCACGGTGAGCCGGAGAAGTCCGGGGTGCGGCCGGGCGATGGCGAGGGGCCGCACGCGGGTGCCGCGGGTGCCGCGGGCGATGCGGGCGATGCGGGTGTGGTCGGCCCCGGGCCCGCCCCGCCCGCGGCTGCGCCGCGTGGTGCGGCGGCGGAGTCCGCCGTCACGGGCACGGATGCGGGGGCGTTCGCGTTGCCTGCGGCGCCGGGTGCGCCCGGCGGTACCGTGGGCGGGTCGGGGGAGGCGGCTTCGTCGGAGCCTGGTGCGTCGTCGCCGGACGGCGGCCCTGCGCTCGCCGCCCCGCCGCGCGGCGCGGCGGCGAAGTCCGGTGCCCCGCCGGACGGCGGCACCACTTCGGGCGTGGACGTACCGGGGTCGCCCGCCGCGTCCGAACCGGTCGTCGCCGCGCCGCGTGGCGCACCGCCGGACGGCGGGCTCGCGCTTGACGTACGGGACGCGCGCAAGCTCTTCCCCATCCGCACCGGCGTCTTCTCCCGCACCTCCGGGTACGTGCACGCCGTCGACGGGGTGTCGCTGCGGATACCCGCCGGGCGGACGCTCGGGCTCGTGGGGGAGTCCGGGTGCGGGAAGTCGACGCTGGCGCGGATGCTGCTGCGGCTCGTCCCGCCCACCGGCGGGGAACTGGCCGTCGCCGGGCACGACCTCGTCCGCGCGAACCGCGCCGAGCTGCGGCGCATCCGGCAGCGGGTGCAGATGGTCTACCAGGACCCCTTCGCCTCGCTGAACCCCCGCCTCAGCGTCGGCGACAACGTCGCCGAACCCCTGCGCCTCGCCGGCGGCTTCAGCCGCCCGCAGCGGCGCCACCGCGTGCTCGACCTCTTCGATCGCGTGGGCCTCCGCCCCGAGCACGCCGACCGCTACCCCGCCGAGTTCTCCGGCGGCCAGCGCCAGCGCGTCGCCATCGCCCGCGCCCTCGCGCTGCGCCCGCGGCTGCTGCTCCTCGACGAACCGGTCTCCGCGCTCGACGTCTCCGTCCAGGCGCAGGTCCTCAACCTCCTCGCCGACCTGCAGCACGAGTCCGGCATGGCGTACCTCTTCGTCAGCCACGACCTGTCCGTCGTCCGGCAGGTCGCCGACGAGGTCGCCGTCATGTACCTCGGCCGGATCGTGGAGACCGGCCCCGTCGAGCGCATCTACGCCCGGCCCCGCCACCCGTACACCCGCGCGCTCCTCGATTCCGTGCCCGCCCCCGACCCCGCCGGCCGCGAGTCCCGCCGCCGGGCGCCGCTCGGCGGCGACGTCCCGAGCCCGGCCGATCCCCCGTCGGGCTGCCGCTTCCGCACCCGCTGCCCGCTGGCCGAGGAGCGCTGCGCCGCCGAGGAGCCGGCGCTGCGCGCCGTCGACGGCGGCCTGACCGCCTGCCACTTCGCCGAGACCCTCCGCGGTCCCGACGCCTCCCGCGGCCCCGCCGCCTCCCCCACGGCCGACACCCCCCGCGCCGACACCCCCCGCGCCACCGGTTCCGTACCCCGCGAGGTCCACACATGACCGCCGCCGCCCCGCACAGGACTCCCGCCGCCTGCCGTGCCGCCGAGCGCCTTCGCGGCACCGGCCCCGCGTCCTCTGTCTCCGATGTCCGCCGCGCGATCGACCCCCTACGGGCGGGTGGTGCGTTCATGAACCCTGCCGCCTGCCGTGCCGCCGAGCGCCTCCGCGGCACCGGCCCCGCGTCCCCTGTCTCCGATGTCCGCCGCGCGATCGACCCCCACGGGCGCGAGGTGCGTTCATGACCGCCGCCGCCCCGCCCAAGACCCCCGCCGCCCCGCCCGGGAGGGCGCCCCGCTTCGCCGCCGCCCGCCGCTTCGCCCGCTCCCGCTCCGCGCTCGTCGGCGCCGCGGGGCTGCTGCTGCTCGTACTCCTCGCCCTCCTCGCCCCCTGGGTCGCCCCCTTCGACCCCAACGAACAGGGCGCCGACAACCTCCTCGGCCCCTCCGCCACCCACCTCCTCGGCACCGACGAACTCGGCCGCGACGTCGCCTCCCGCGTCATCCACGGCACCCGCGCCTCGCTGCTCGTCGGCTTCGGCGCCGCCGCCCTCGGCGCGCTCGTCGGCGTGCCGCTCGGCCTCGTCGCCGGCTACGTCGGCCGCTGGGCCGACGCCGTCGCCATGCGGCTGACCGACCTGCTGCTCGCCGTGCCCGGCATCCTGCTCGCGCTCGTGATCATCGCCGTCCTCGGCCCCGGCCGGCTGAACCTCATCCTCGCCATCGGCATCGGCGCCGTACCGGAGTTCGCCCGGCTCACCCGCGCCGCCACGCTCTCCATCCGGGAGCGCGACTTCGTCGTCGCCTCCCGCGGCATGGGCGCGCCGGCCGCCGACACCATGGTCCGCACGGTGCTCCCGAACGTCCTCGGGCCCATCCTCGTCCAGCTCGTCGTCACCGCCTCGCTCGCGGTCGTCGTCGAGTCCGGCCTCAGCCTCCTCGGCCTCGGCACCCCGCCGCCCGCGCCCTCGTGGGGCGGGATGCTCCAGGAGGCGCGTTCGTACCTGCACCAGAGCCCCTGGTACGGCGTCTTCCCCGGGCTCTGCCTCGCGTTCACGGTCTTCTGCCTCGACCGGGTGGGGCGCGGGCTGCAACGGGCGTTCGGCACCGCCGTGACCGGCGGGGCGCGAGAGGGGACGATCTAGATGTACGCGTACGTCATCCGGCGGCTGCTGCAGTTCGCCCTCGTGCTCTTCCTCGGCTCCCTCGCCGTCTGGGCGTTCGTCTTCGCGCTGCCCGGCGACCCCGCGACGGTGCTCACCGGCCCCGACGCCGCCCCCGCCGAACTGGCCGCCACCCGCGAGCGGCTCGGCCTGGACGACTCGGTGGTGCAGCAGTACGTCACCTGGCTCGGCAACGCCGTCACCGGCGACCTCGGCGACTCGTACTTCTCCGCCGAATCCGTCCGCTCGACCCTCCTCGACACCGTCCCCGCCACCGGGCAGCTCGCCGCCTTCGCCATGGCGCTCACCCTGCTCATCGGCATCCCCGTCGGCACCGTCGTCGCGCTGCGCCCCCGCTCGTGGGCCGGCCGTGCCGCCGACGCGTACCTCACCGCCGGGCTCGCGATCCCCGCCTTCTGGCTCGGCCTGCTGCTCATCATCGTCTTCGCCGTGCAGCTCGGCGCGCTCCCCGCGGCCAGCGACTACGTGCCGCTGTTCAGCGACCCGGTCGGCGCGGTACGCGCCACGATCCTGCCCGCGCTGGCCGTCGCCGTGCACGCCTCCAGCGTGCTCGCCCGCTTCCTGGCCGCCTCGCTGCGCGAGGTGATGGGCCGGGACTACATCCGCACCGCGCGCGCCAAGGGCGTGCCGGAGCGGTACGTCGTACGCCGGCACGCGCTGCGCAACGCCGCGCTGCCGACCGTCACCATCGTCGGCATCCAGCTCGGCGGCTTCCTCGGCGGGACCGTCGTCATCGAGGCGGTCTTCAACTACCCGGGCCTCGGCCGGCTCCTCTACACCTCGATCGGCGAGCGCGACTACGCCGTCGTGCAGGGCGGCGTGCTCTTCGTCGTCGCCGCCTTCCTCTGTCTCAACCTGCTGGTCGACGTCCTCTACGCCTACCTCGACCCGCGGATCCGGCTCGCCTGAGCCGCCGCCTCACCGACTCCTCCGGAACCCGCTCCACCGACACCCGCGCACGCACTACATCAAAGGAGTCCTGCCATGGCACGACCCGCGCCACGGCTCAGCCGGCGCTCCCTGCTCAAGGCCGCCGGTCTGACGGGAGCCGGCACGCTGGCCGGGGTACCGCTGCTGACCGCCTGCGGCGAGGGCAGCCAGTCCGGCGGTGCGTCCGGCCGGCTGACCCTCGGCACCACGCAGATCATGCAGTTCGACCCGTACCAGACGAACACCGCCCTGCACATCCACACCTTCTACGCCTATCTCCTCGACTACACCGACGACTACACCCCCAAGCCCGCAGCGGCCTCGAAGTGGGAGTTCGCCGACGACAAGAAGTCCGTGACCGTGACCCTGCGGGAGAGCGAGTTCCAGTCCGGCAAGGCGGTCACCGCCGCCGACGTCGTCGCCGGCGTCGAGCGCGCCAAGGACCCCGAGGCGGGGTTCACGCTGGCCGCGACGACCGCGTTCATCGACAGCGCCACCGCCGAGGACGAGCGCACCGTGCGGCTGGACTTCGCCGAGACCGTGCCCGACGAGCTGGTCCTGGACTGGATGTTCGCCTTCCCGCTGGTGCCGGCGAAGCAGAACGAGGTCGCCGTGCTGGAGAAGGAGCCGGCCGGCTCCGGCCCGTTCCTGCTGGAGGACTTCCGGCGGGACCGGCTGCTGCGGCTGAAGAAGAACCCGGACTACTGGGACCGCGGCCAGCCGCGGCTGGACGAGGTCGAGTTCCGCTTCTTCCGCGACGAGGAGTCCCTCGTCAGCGCGCTGGAGTCGGGCGACCTCGACGGCGCGGTGTACCTGTCGCTGCGCAACGCCGACCGGCTGCGCGACCGCTACAAGCTGGTCCAGGGCGCCGGCCGGATGGACCTGTTCTTCATGAACGGCGCCAAGCCGCCGTTCGACGACAAGAAGGTGCGCCAGGCCCTCGCCCGCGCCGTCGACCGCGAACGGATCATCGACCAGGTCCGCTTCGGCCTCGGCAAGCCCGTCTACACCGCGTTCATGCCGGAGTCCCCGGCGTTCGACTCCGCCTACCTCGACTCCCACGGCTTCGACCTCGACGCCGCGAAGAAGCTGCTGGACGCCGCCGGCGGGCCGCGCAAGGCGACCGCCGCGTTCGGCCCCGAGCCGGGCGCCAAGGACATCGTGCAGGCGATCCAGGCGGACTTGGAGAAGATCGGCTTCGAGTTGACGCTGCAGCCGATGGAGGAGACGGCGTTCCTCGACGCGCTGTTCGCCGGCGAGCTGGAGTGCTGCATCGCCGCGCAGCCGAACAACCTGCAGAGCCCGTCGCTGATCTCCCGCGGGCGGCAGATGCTGCCCACCGAGGACAACGTGATGATGGGCGCCAACGTCCCCGCCCGCTACGCCGCCGCCGTCGAGGCCAGCCGCACCGCGCTCACGCCCGACGCGCAGGCTACGGCGTACGCGGAGCTGAACGAGGTGCTCGTCGACGAGGCGTGGGCCGTGGGCATCGCCACCCGGCCCTCGCTCGCCGCGCTGGACCGGAACATCAGCGGCTACGCCGTCGACAAGCGCGACTTCCTCGACCTCACCAGTACCCGCACCGGCTAGCGGCGGAGGGGTGCGGCGGAGACCGCCGTCCGCCGCACCCGCCGTCCGTCCGTCCGCCCGCCCGTCCGCCCGTCCGTCCACCGCCGCCCGTCCGCCCGGGGCCGGCGGCGCCGCCGCGCGCCCGTACCCGTACACCCGACTCCGATCCTCCGAGAAAGGACCCGTATGAAAGCGCTTGACTACGCCGCCGCCAGCCCTGTGATGAGCCTGCTCACCGCCGTGTTCACCCCCTTCCGCCCCGACGGCGGACTCGACCTGGAGACCGTCGGCAAGCAGGCGGACGCGGTGGCGGCCTGGGACTGCCCGGCGGTGTACGTCGGCGGCACCGCCGGCGAGGGGGCGTCACTCACCACCACCGAGCGGATGGCGCTGCTGGAGCGGTGGTGCGCGGTGGCGGAGGGGCGGATGGACGTCATCGCGCACGTCGGCCACACCAGCCTCGCCACGGCGCAGGCCCTCGCCGCCCACGCCGAGGCGAGCGGCGCCCGCGCGATCTCCGCCGTCCCGCCGTACTTCCACCGGCCCCGGGACGCCGCGGCGCTCGCCGACTTCCTCGCCCCGCTGGCCGCCGCGGCCCCCCGACTGCCGTTCATCTACTACCACATACCGTCCGTTACCGGGGTGCAGGTGCCGGCCAGCGAGTTCCTCACCGAGGCCGCCAGGCGCATCCCCACCTTCGCCGGGATCAAGTACGCGGACAACGACCTGACCGACTTCCAGCGATGTCTGGAACGGGCCGGGGACACGTACGAGATGTACTTCGGCAGCGCCCGGCTGCTGCTCGCCGCCGCCGGGGTCGGGGCGCGCGCCGCGATCGGCTCCGCGTACAACTTCGCCGCCCCCGTCTACCTGCGGCTCGTCCACCACCTGGAACGCGGCGAGACCGACCGGGCGCGCGCCTGCCAGCTCCTCGCCCAGGCCGCCATCGACGCCGCCTCCCGCCCCGCCGGCGAGCTGCCCGGCTTCAAGGCGGCCACGCGGCTCGCGGGCGTGGACTGCGGCCCGTGCCGGGAGCCGCTGGGCACCCTCGACGACGCCCAGCTCGACGCCCTGCGCGCCGACTTCGAACGCATCGGCTTCCCGGACGGGCCGCCCGCGTGACCGTACCGCCCCCCGGGCCGCACACCGCGCCGCACCCCGGGCCGCCCGGCCGTCCCGCCGCCGCCCGCCCCAACGTGCTGGTCATCCAGGCCGACCAGTACCGCTGGGACTGCCTCGGCGCCGCCGGCCACCCCGACGTCCGCACCCCCGCCCTCGACCGGCTCGCCGCCGACGGAGTCCGGCACACCGAGGCGTACTGCCCGTACCCCGTCTGCACCCCCTCCCGCTACGCCCTCCTCAGCGGCCTCTACGCCCACCAGCACGGCGCCTGGACGAACCACAGCACCCTCGACCCCGCCCTCGACACCTTCCCCCGCGCCCTGCGCCGCGCCGGCTACCGCACCGCCGCCGTCGGCAAGATGCACTTCACCCCGACCTACCTCGACGTCGGCTACGACCACCTGCAGCTCGCCGAGCAGCACGGCCCCGGCCGCTACGACGACGACTACCACCGCGAGCTGCGCGCCGCCGGCCGCGCCGACGTCGTCGACCTGCTCGACCAGGAACTCACGCTCCGCCCCCAGGCGCCGCCGGGCTACCGGGACACGTACGGCACCGGCCGCTCCGACCTGCCCGAGGAGTGGCACTCCACCACCTGGATCGGCGACCGTGCCCTGCGCGAGATCGAGGCGTGGGACGACGGCGGCGGTCATCTTCTGCACGTCTCGTTCGTCAAACCCCACCACCCCTTCGATCCGCCCGCACCCTGGGACACGCTCCACGACCCGGCCGCGCTCACGCTCCCGCCGGGCTGGACCCCCGAGATCCCCGACGCCGATCTGCCGCACGCCCGCGCGTACTTCGACTACGGGCCGCTGACCGAACCCGTGCTGCGTACCGTCCTCGCGCACTACTACGGCTCCATCGCCCAGCTCGACCACCACGTCGGCCGGCTCCTGGACGCGCTGCGCCGGCGCGGGCTCTACGACGACACCCTCGTGCTGTTCACCTCCGACCACGGCGAGTACCTGGGCTTCCACCACCTGCTGCTCAAGGACGGTCCGATGTACGACCCGCTGGTGCGGGTGCCGCTGCTGGTCAAGTACCCGGCCGGGGCCCGCGGTGGCGGCCGGCGCGGGGAGGTGAGCGCCGGGGAGGCGAGCGCCGGGGAGGTGTGCGATGCCCCGGCCTCGCTGGTCGATGTCGCCCCCACGGTGCTCGCCGCCTGCGGCGTCGCCGCGCCCGGCGATCTGCCGGGGCGCGACCTCGCCGGGCCGGGCGCCGGACACCGCTACGTCTTCGCCGAGGACCGGCGGCGCGGCCGGGTGCTCATGGCCCGCTCCCGTACGCACAAGCTGCTGCTGGCCGCCGATCCGGCCGAGGACGCGCTGTACGAGCTGGAGTCCGACCCTTACGAGCTGACCGACCGGCTCGCGGACCCGGCCTGCGCGGACGCCGCCGCCGAGCTGCGCGAGGCGCTGTGGCGCTGGGCGGTGTTCGACACTCCGGTGCCGGCGCGCCTCGACGAGAACGCCCCCCGCGTCGCGGGCGCCCCCGGCCCCGGTGCGGTGGCCGGCGGCGATCCGCGCGCCGCGGCGCGCGCGCACGACGCGGCGGCCGTGCGCCGCGCCCTCGACGCCGGCGGCCCCGCCTGGGCCGCCCCCGTCTCCACCTCTCCCGCCTCCTCCTCCGGTGACACCCACCCGTGAAGGGAGCACCATGTCCGTACCAGTCAGCAGATCCAGTCGTCAGTCCGCCCGCCGCAGGGGCCCGTTGAGAGCCGTCGGCCTCGCCGCCTGCGGCCTCCTGCTGGCCGGCGCCGTCCCGGCCGCCGCCGCGGGCGACTCCCGGCCCGGACCCACGTCGCGCATCACGTACTCCACCGTCTTCGAACGCGGCGAGGACGGCTACCACACCTTCCGCATCCCCGCCGTCGTCGAGGCCGCCGACGGCACGCTCCTCGCGTTCGCCGAGGGCCGGGTGGACAGCGCGGGCGACGACGGGAACATCGACCTCGTCCTCAAGCGGTCTCCGGACGGCGGTCGTACGTGGGGCGAGCTGGACGTCGTCGCCGACGACGGCGGCAACAAGTTCGGCAACCCCGTGCCGGTCGTGGACCGCGCCACCGGCCGCGTCCTGCTCAACACCACCCGCACCGGCGGCGGCGTCTCCGGCGAGGACGTCATCTGCGGCCAGGCGACCGCCGAGGAGACCCGGCGCTCGTTCATGCAGCACAGCGACGACAACGGCGCCACCTGGTCCGCACCGCAGGAGATCACCGCCGACGTCAAGCGGCCCGAGTGGCGGCACTTCGTCGGCGGCCCCGGCCACGGTACCCAGCTCACCCGCGGCGCGCACGCCGGCCGGCTCGTCATCCCCGGCAACCACTCCCGCGCCCCGGAGCCCGGCGGCGCCTGCCCCGACAACCGCCTCTTCGGCGGCCACGCCCTCTACAGCGACGACGGCGGCGCCACCTGGCACCTCGGCGGCGTCGACGAGGTCACCGACGGCACCGTCATCCCCAACGAGACCACCGCCACCGAGCTGTCCGACGGCACCGTCTACTTCAACAC
Source organism: Streptomyces sp. CNX435 (assembly GCF_059570575.1). Lineage (NCBI taxonomy): Bacteria > Bacillati > Actinomycetota > Actinomycetes > Kitasatosporales > Streptomycetaceae > Streptomyces > Streptomyces sp. CNX435. Next base: position 72,434 of record NZ_JCANTA010000009.1, read on the forward strand.
CCGCGACCAGCACGGCAGCAGCCCCGGCACCCGCGCCGCCACCCTCAGCGGCGACGGCGGCGCCACCTTCGACGCCCCGTACCGCGAGGTGCCCGACCTCCTCGCGCCCGTCGTCCAGGGCGCCGTGCTCACGCTCCCGGCCGCCTCCGACCCGGCCGAGCGGCTGGTGTTCTCCGCGCCCCGGCACGCCACCGCGCGCGAGAACCTCACCCTGCGCACCAGCCGCGACGACGGCGCCACCTGGCGGGACGGCCCGCAGCTGAACGACGGCCCGGCCGGCTACTCCGACCTCGTACCGGCCGCCGGCGGTGTCGGCGTGCTCTACGAGAACGGCGACCGCACGCCGGCCGGCGACGGCCTGCAGCCGTACCACCAGCGGATCACGTACGCGCACGTGCCCGCCGGGACGCTGGACACCCCGCCGCCGCCGCCCGCGACCACGCCCGACGCCTCCGGCCACCGCCACGACGCCGTCGTCAGCGGCACCCCGGAGCGCGTCCGCGGCACCTCCGGCCGCGGTCTTGGGCTGGCCGGCGACTACGTCGAGGCGCCGCTGACCGGCGAACTCGCCTTCGGCGAGGGGCCGTTCACCGCCGCCGCCTGGTTCCGCAGCACCGAGCGGGCGCAGCAGCAGGCCGTGCTCTGGGCGCACTCCGAGGAGGCGGCGGACGCCAAGTGGTGGATCCGGCTGGAGCCGGACCAGAACCGCATCCGGGGCCACGTGAACACCGGCTCCCAGAACACCTTCGTCTCCGCCCCCGGCGACTTCGCCGACGGCGAGTGGCACCACGTCGCACTCACCCGCGACGACACGGGTGTCACGCTCTACGTGGACGGCAAGTCCGCCGCCGCCTCCGGCCCGGTCGCGGGCTCGGTCTCCGCGGGCGCCCGCACCGGCATCCGGGCCGGCGCGCGCGTCAACGGCATCAACAACCCGCTCGTCGGCGCCGTGGACGAGGTGTGGCTGTTCGACCGCGCCCTCGACGCCGCGCAGACCGGGCAGCTCGCGGCGGACAACCGCGCGCCGCGGGGGGCGGCCGTGCTGCACCTGCCGCTGGAGCAGATCCGGCGTTAGCCCTCCGGGGCCGGCCGCCGCCCTCCCGGCTCGCGGCGGAAAAAGCGAGCCGGGAGGGCGCACGCGCCCACAGCTCTTGCGTTCCACAGGGCCCGTTACAGTGAATTCGCCCGTTGCGGGTACTGTGACGTAAGGCACGAACGCGTGTCGCCACGACTGCCGGGCCCGTGATCGGGTAGCGGCGGACGTGACCAGCCGTCGATCGAGGAGGACCCGCGGTGGCCGCTCCCGCCCCGTACGAAGTCAGCCACGACCACCACCACAAACCCGTCGAGGGCGCCGACCCCGACTACGGCCTGGCCGGCTCCTGCTCCTGCGCCGAGCTGCCGCTGACCAGCGAACCTCCGCTCGCCGCGGGCACCCCGCTGACCAGCGAGCCGCCGCTCGCCGCCGACGACAACCTGATCAGCGAGCCGCTGCCGCCCGTTCACTTCGCGTGACGGCCTGCTGACGGCGCGCTGACGGCCTGCTGACGGCGCGCGTCTGCCGCAGTACGATCACCCCTGCCGGCTCACCCCGGCGGGGCCCGTCCGGGGCCCGCGACCGGGGACGTGGGTGACGCCGGAGCCGATGACGTCACATACCACCTGGGGGTGGCATGTCTCTGGCGCGATTAGCTGCGCTGCACGGAGTCGCGACCTCGTACGAACGCTCTCCCGGCCGCTCCGTCCCGGTCCCCGAGGACACCGTCACCGCCGTCCTCGCCGCGCTCGGCGTGGACGCCTCCGGACCCGCCGCCGTCGCCGCGGCGATCGAGGCGTACGAAGCGGCCGAGCGGGACCGGCTCCTGCCCGCGACCCTGGTGCCGCCCGCCGGCACCCTCCTCGACCCCGGCCCGCTGCCGGCCGGCACCGAGACCCTCCTCGTCGGCGAGGGCGGTGAAGAACTCGACCCCCGCGACCCGCTGCCGCTGGGCCACCACATCCTCACCGCCGCCGCGCCCGACGGGCGCACCGGCACCGCCGCGGTCGTCGCCGCCCCCGCCCGGGTGCCGCAGCCGCGCCGCCGCGGCGCCGGGCTCGCGCTGCGGCTGCCCACGCTGCTGTCCCGCCGCTCCTGGGGCATGGGCGACCTCGGCGACCTCGCCGAGCTGGCCGCCTGGTCCGCACGCACCCACGGCATGGACTTCGTCCAGCCCGGCCCGCTGCACGCCGCCGTCCCCGGCCGCGGCGACCGGCCCGCCGACCCGTCCCCGTACCGCCCCTCCTCCCGGCGCTTCGCCGACCCCGTGCACCTGCGGATCGAGGACATACCGGAGTACCGCTACCTCGACCCCGCCGACCGCGCCGAGGCCGACGCCCTGGCCGGCCGGGCCGCCGCGCTGCGCGAGACGGTGCGCGCCAAGGGCGGGCTCGTCGACCACGACGAGGTGTGGCGGCTGAAGCGGGCCGCGCTGGAGCTGCTGCTCCGCGTCGAGCTGACGCCCGGCCGGCGCGTCGCGTACCACCACTTCCTCGCCGAGCAGGGCCAGCCGCTCGACGACTACGCCGCCTGGTGCGCGCTGGCCGAGATCCACGGCCCCGACTGGCGTACGTGGCCCGGCGGCCTCGCCGACCCGCGCTCCACCGCCACCACCCGGGCCCGGCACGACCTGCTCGACCGCATCGACTTCCACTGCCGGCTGGCCTGGCTCACCGACAACCAGCTCTGGCGGGCCCAGCGGATCGCCCGGGACGCCGGCATGGCCGTCGGCGTCGTGCACGACCTGGTGCCCGGCGTCCACCCCTCGGGCGCCGACGCCTGGGCGGAGCAGTCCGTCCTCGCCGCCGGCTGCACGGCCGGCACCCCGCCGGACGCCCTCGACGCGCGCGGCGGTGACCTGGGCGTGCCGCCGTGGCGGCCCGACCGGCTGGCGGCCACCGGGTACGGCCCGTACCGCTCGGTGCTGCGCGCCGCGCTGCGGCGGGCGGGGGCGCTGCGGGTCGGGGACGTCGGCGGGCTGTTCCGGCAGTGGTGGGTGCCGTCGGGACGGCCGCCGGCGGAGGGCACGTACGTGTCGTACGACGCGGCGGCGATGCTCGGCGTCCTGGCGCTGGAGGCGCACCGGGCGGGCACGCCGGTGATCGGCGCGGACCCGGGCGGCGCGGACCCGGGCGGCGGCGACCCGGCGGACCGCGGCGTACGGGACGCGCTGGCGGCCCGCGGCGTGCTGGGCACGTCCGTGCTGTGGACCGAGCGCGAACCGGAGCCGGAGGCCACCGCCGCCGTGCCCCGGCCGCTGCCGCCGGAGCGCTGGCGGGCCGGCACCCTGGCCACCGTCACCACCCACGACCTGCCGCCCACCGCCGCCCGGCTCAGCGGCGCCCACCTCGCCGTCCGCCACGAGCTGGGCCTCGTCGACGCCCCGCTGCACGCCGCCCGCGCCGCGGACGCCGTCGAGGTCGGCGCGTACCTCGACCTGCTCGACCGGCTCCGGCTGCTGCCCGACGGCCGCACCGACGAGGCGTCCGTCATCACCGGCCTGTACCGGTTCCTCGCCCGCACCCCGGCGCGGCTCGTCGGCGTCTGGCTGCCGGACGCGGCCGGCGACCGCCGCGCGCAGCACGTGCCGGGCACGGGCGCGGAGTACCCCAACTGGCGGCTGCCGATCGCCGATCCGGACGACCGCACGGTGCTGCTGGAGGAGCTGGCCGACTCGCCGCGGACGCACCGGCTGCTGACGGAGGTGATGCGCGAGCTACGCGGCGAGCCGGGGACCGGAAGCGGCGCGGAGCCGCGCACCTGAGCACGGCGGGGGAGCGGGCACCGTAGGCGCGTGCGCCCTTCGCGTGTGCGCTCCTCGTGCGTGCATCTCCTTAGGAGACCCCGGGCGCGCGGGTGGCGGCGGTGTTCGCTACGGTTTGAGCGTGGACAGGAAGAAGACCCTGCGCGCCGGTGCACTTGTCGCCGGGACGGCGCTGATCATGCTGATGTCGTCCCCCGCCGCCTTCGCGCTCGACCGCGACGACGGTGACGACCCGGGCCCCGGGCTGAGCGTCGCGGAGACCCTCGGTCTCTTCGTGCTCACCCCGCTGGTGGCTTTCGCGGTGATCGCCGGCCTGGTGGTCGCCGCCGAGAAGAAGAAGGGCTGACGGCCCCGGGCCGTACGTTCGCGCGCAGGCGCCCGCTCCGTACGCCGGGGCGGGCGCCTTTCGCGCGCGTGCGGCCCGTGCGGCCCGTCGGCCCGCTCAGGCGAACTCGGGCATCTCCCCGACCGTGCGGTGGACGTTGATCACGGTGAACGCCGCCCCCTGCGGGTCCCGCAGCGTCGCCATCCGCCCGAACGGCGAGTCCTGCGGCCCGAACGTCACCTCGCCGCCGCGCCGCCGCGCCGTCTCCACCGCCCGGTCGCAGTCGTCCACGGCGAAGCAGATGCCCACGTGCGGGGGCGTCCCGGCGGGGAAGGCGTCCCCGGACAGCTCGGCCCGGCCGAGCAGCGGGTCGCCGTCGCCGACGCTCCACACGGCGTAGTCCATCTTGTCGTCCTGCATCTTGCGCACCCGGTAGCCGAAGACCTCGGGGAAGAAGGCGTCGGCGTGCTCGGGGTGGCGCGTGTCGACCTCGGCCCAGCAGTAGGTGCCGTGCTCGCCGCCGATCGTGGCGAAGCCCTCGTGGCTGCCCGACTGCCACAGGCCGAACCGGATGCCGTCCGGGTCCTCGGCGATGGCCATCGTGCCGTACGGGCCGACCTCCATCGGGCCCGTGACGACCCGTCCGCCGTGCTCGCCGACCTGGCCGGCGGTGGCGTCGGCGTCGGGGGTGGCGAAGTACAGCGTCCAGTCCGCGGGTGCGTCGTCCGGCATGCCCGCCATCGGCGGGGCCAGCCCGGCGGCGACGCCGCTGTCCGACGACGCCTGGGTGTAGTGGCCGGCGTCCTCACCGGCGTCCTCGAAGGTCCAGCCGAAGACGTCGGCGTAGAAGCTCTTCGCGGATTCCAGGTCGGGGAAGGTCGCGTCCGCCCAGCAGGGTGCGCCTTTGGGGCGTGCGGTCATGGTGGGTCGCCTCCTCTGCGGCCGGGGCCTGGGGGTATTGCATGGATTTGTGCACTTCTCACGCTAGTGCCGCGGCCCGCAGGTCGCGCGCGGACGGGTCAGGCGCGGGCCGGGGACAGGTCCCGGGCGAGGTCAAGGGCGGCGTACCTCGTACAGAAAGCAGCCGTACTCCACGGCCCGTACGTGCACGAGTGCCACCCCCGGCACCGCGAACGCCTCCGCCAGCGCCCGCTCCACCGCCGCCCCCGCCGCCGCCGGGTCGTCCGGCAGCCGCAGTGCGGCGCCGCCTTCGATCCGGCCGCCGGCGTCGTAGCGCCGGAACGCCCGCAGCGCGCCGGTCTCCGCGAAGGGGTGCCCGGCGGGGTCGGGGCCGGGGCCGGCGCAGGGGCCGGCGTGGACGAAGACCGGGCCCTGCTCGTCGTACGCCCCGGGGTCCGCCCCGGCCTCGGCGGCCCAGCGGCGCAGCGGGGCGTACGACACGAGGGCGATCCGCTCGCCGGGCCGGCTGCGGCGCAGGCAGCAGCGCAGCGGGGCGCCGCCCTCGTCGTCGGCGAACGGGCGCGCGGGGCGGCCGGCGTCGTCCGCGGTGCGGAGGCGGGCCAGGACGGCCGGAGGGATGGGGGCGGGACGGTGGGCGGCGGGGGCCGCGAGTGTCGTCGTCATGCGTCCAGGCTGGGCGCCGCGGGGCGGAGACGCTGGCGGAAATCCGACGTCAGGTTCGCCTTTCCCTCGGGGGCCTGACGATGCAGGGGAACGGTGGGCCGGGATGTGCACACTTCCGTAAGGTGGTGTGCATGACGGAGACGACGTATTCGATTGTGGAAGCCCGTGCCCGGCTGGGCGCCATCGCCCGCGAGGTCAGCGCCACCCGTGAGCCGATCGCCATCACCGACCATGGGCATACCGTCGCCGTACTGATCAGCCCCGCCGATGCCCTGGAGCTGCAGGAGCTGCGCGCGCTGGCTGCCTACCGAGCCCGCCAGGCCCGCGGTGAGGACGCCGGCATCCCTCATGACGAGGCGTACCGCCGCGTGTTCGGCGGCGGTGAGGCGTGAGGTACGAGGTCATCTGGGAGCCCGAGGCACTCGCCCAGGCGGAGCGGTTCGCCAAGGACGACCCCGACGGGGTACGTCAGGTGTTCACCGCCGTCGACCGGCTCGCCGAGGATCCGCGCCCCGGCGGGGCGTTCGGCAGTGCCGGCCTGTTGCGCATCCACGTCGCCAACTATCGCGTGATGTACGAGATCGGCGACCGGCAGGTCCGCGTCAGCGTCATCCATCTCGGGCGCGTGCGTTGAGCGAGCACCTTGTCCCCCGTCCCGGCCACGGGCGGCCGGGACGGGCCAACGGGGCCGGGGTCAGGACCCGGCGGCTGCGGCGTCGGCTTGTTGGGCGCGGAGGGCGCGTTCTACGCCGAGGGCCTCTGGGGGGCCGGCTTCCCGGAGACCCTCACCCCGGAGAAGCTGGGCGCGGTCAACCCGGCGATGGCGACCCCGGACGCCCTCCAGGGCGTCCTGGACACCCTGGACAACCTCCGCATGCTCCCCGCCTCCCCCCGCCTGCAGCAGATCGCGGACCTGGCGGCCTTCCTCGCCTCCGACCGCGCGGGCGCGGTCACCGGCAGCTGGGTCAACGCCACGGCGATGTTCCCGGCGTGACCCGGGGCCCCGCCGGGGTCAACGGGTGCGTAGCAGCTCCGTGTTGCGGTCCGTCGCCGTGCCCGCCAAGGCGCGGCGGCGCGGCGAGTGGGGGGCGTTGAGCGCCAGTTCGCGGTAGAGGGACGCCAGGCCCGCCCGGCCCAGCTCGTCGCGGTCCACGCGGTACGGGGCCGCCGCCTCGATCAGCGTCGTGAACAGCGACACCGTCCCGTCGCCGTTGTCCGCCAGCTCCACCACCCGGGCCAGCTGCGGGAAGTCCACGTGCGAGGCCGTGGTGATCTCCCAGAGCCCGCCGCCCGCGTCGCCGTGCGCGGTGATCTCGTTGCGGTGGCTGTGCCCGTTCACCCAGGCGACCACGTTGCGGTGGGCGAGCAGCACCTCCAGCAGCTCCGCCCCCGTGTGCCGCTCGTCGTCCGGCCGGAAGGGGTCCGGCGTCGTGTTGTTTATCGACTTGCTGGTGTGGTGGCTGAAGACGATGACGTACGCGTCCCGGTGCTCGTCCAGCTTCCGCACCAGCCACCGCAGCTGCGCCGTGCCCACCGAGCCGCGGTAGTCGCCGCCCTGGTCGGTGGTGTCCAGGCTGATGCCGACGACGCCCGGGCCGGTCTCGCTCAGCGCGAAGTCGTAGTACAGGTCGCCCGACGCGCGGTTGGCCTCCGTGTAGCCGTGGCCCACGGGACCCGCCCCGGCGAAGCGCTCCTGCAGATGCGCGGCCACGTACTCGTGCGACGTGAACGGCACCCGCCGCTCGTCCGGCGTGACCGTCCGCATCAGGTGCCGCTGCGTGCGCAGCATGTCGGCGAACGCCTCCCCCTTCGGGTCCGTGCCCGCCCGCAGGGCGTCGAACAGCGGCCCGGCGATCGACTCCGGCAGCGTCATCAGCTTCCGGTCACCGGCCGCGTACTCCGCGAAGAACGGCTGCCGGGCCGCGTAGCAACCGCCGGGCAACAGGTCGTGGTTGCCGACCGTGGAGTACCACGGCAGCTGCAGCCCCGGGCTCGTCACCTCCCGGATCGCCGCCTCCAGATAGCCGTCCACGCGCGGGAACCCCAGCGCCTTGTCGGCGTCGCGCAGCCGGCTCTGCGGGTGCCAGTACCGGTCGACGCCGCTGTTCTGCACGCCCTCGTACGACGCCGGGTCACCGCTGTTGGGCACGATCCGCCCGCCGCTCATCGCGGTGAGGAACCACTCCAGCTCCAGCGAGTTGTTGTTGTCGGTGTTGTCGCCCGTGGTGACGGCGCAGCCGAGGGCGAGTCCGGTCGCGGGCCCGACGGTCAGCGAGTTGACGCGTTCGATGAGCGCGACCGCGCCCGGCACGCTCAGCGCCTCCTGCGGGCGCCAGCCGTCGCCCGCGCGCTCCCGGAAGTACTCCGAGCGCAGCGGCGTCTGCACGTCCACGATGTGCAGGTCGGTGAGCTGCACGAAGGCGGTGAGCGCGGTGCGCCGCTCCGCGCGGCGGGGGCCCGCGGGGGCGAGTTCGGTGCGTACGACACGGGGCCAGCCCGCGCCCTCCGTCAGCTGCCGGTAGCCCTCGCTGCCCACGGCCGCCGCCGTCGTACGGATCGTGGTGCCCGCCGACGACGGCGCCGGCGGCCGGCCGGGCGTCAACCCGCGCCCGCCGGCGCGCGCGGCCAGCGCGGGCGGCCCGGCCGACCGCGCGGTCGCCTGCGGCTGGCCCGGGCCGAGGGCCAGGCCGAGCCCGGCGGCCATGCCCGTGGCCCCCGCGGCGCCCAGGAGGACGGCGCGCCGGCGGGGGCCCGGGGGCCTGGTGGACGTGGTTTCGCGGTGCATCGGCGCTCCTGAGGGGACGAGCGGGAGGCTTCGACGCGGGTGCAGAGCAGCGCAGCACCCGTACACTCGGAGCCTTGGCACGCCGGGTGACCTGCTACTTAACGCAACCGGAACGACGGCGACCGGGAAGCCCACAAATACCTTCACCGGCTTAAAACACCGCGCAATGGACACGCGATCCTCGCCCGTTCGAGTGGCCACGGTCACCGTGGGTTCACCGCGGCGGGAACGTGCCTCACACCCCCGCCTGGCGGCTTTGCGCCAACGCCGCAATCCGCCACACGCAACTCCCCCCGCGCGCGTGTGACTTGCTGATAGATATGCGGACAGTCGGCACCGGATGCCGGTTTCCACACAGGTGGGGGTTAACCAGAGATGTCGATCTCTCCCAGACGCACACCCGGTCGCATACCGGGGGGCGGACGGCCGCGAGCCGCCGCCCGAATAGCCCTGGCGGCCGGGCTGGCCGCCGCGCTCACCGCGACGGGCCAGTCGATGGCAGCGGCCACCCAGGCCGCGGACGGCCCGGCGGAAGCCGAGCGGCCGAAGGCCGCGGCGGACAAACTCGGCGCGAAAGACGCCGAACTGCTCGCCGAGGCCAAGGCGGACGGCGACAAGCACGTCACGCTGCTGGTCGCCGTCGAGCCGGGCGAGGCGGCCGAGGTCGCCGGCACCTTCCGCGGCGTACGCGGCGCCTCCGTCGGCCGTACGCACGACAAGCTCGGCTACGTCCGCGCCACCGTGCCCACGCGCCGCGCCGACGCCGCCATCGAGCAGGCCACGAAGCTGTCCGCGGTCCACGGCATCGATCTGAACGAGGAGATCGAGCTGCCCGACCCGCGGCCGGACGCCGGTGCCCAGGGGACCACCGGCGGCGGCGCGCAGGGCGCGTACCCGGCGCCCGACCGCTCGACGCCGGCCACGAACCCGTACCAGCCGGCCCACGAGACCGGCGCCGTCGACTTCGTCAGGCAGCACCCGAAGGCCGACGGCCGCGGCATCACCATCGGCGTCCTCGACTCCGGCGTCGACCTCGCCCACCCCGCGCTGCGCACGACCACCACCGGCGAGCGCAAGATCACCGACTGGGTGACGGCCACCGACCCGATCGTGGACAACGACCGCACCTGGCGGGCCATGGTCACCGACGTCTCCGGCCCGTCCTTCACCTTCAACGAGCGCGAGTACACCGCCCCGCGCGGCGCCTACTCCGTCAGCCTCTTCAGCGAGAACGCCACGCTGGGCGGCGAGATGCAGGGCGACCTGAACCGCGACGGCGACACCACCGACTCCTGGGCGCTGCTGTACGACGCGCAGGCCGGCACCGTCCGCGTCGACCTCGGCGACGACGGCGACTTCACGAACGACAAGCCGATGGCGCCGTACGGCGAGGACCACACGTTCGCCTACTTCGGCGCCGACGACCCGGCGACGGCGATCGCCGAGGCGATCCCGTTCGTCGTGGAGATCCGCAAGGACGTGCCGATGGACCCGTACGGCGGGGACTGGATCGGCAAGAAGGAGGACTTCGTCAACATCGGCGTCGTCGAGGGCGCGCACGGTACCCACGTCGCCGGCATCACCGCCGCCAACGGCCTCTTCGGCGGCCGGATGGACGGCGCCGCGCCCGGCGCCAAGATCGTCTCCTCCCGGGCCTGCACCTGGAGCGGCGGCTGTACCGCGGTCGCGCTCACCGAGGGCATGATCGACCTGGTCGCGAACCGGAACGTCGACATCGTCAACATGTCGATCGGCGGCCTGCCGCCGCTCAACGACGGCAACAACGCCCGCGCCGAGCTGTACAACCGGCTCATCGACACGTACGGCGTACAGCTCGTCATCTCCGCGGGCAACGACGGCCCCGGCGCCAACACCATCGGCGACCCCGGGCTGGCCGACGACGTCATCAGCGTCGGCGCGGCCGTCTCCCGCGAGACCTGGGCCGCGAACTACGGCAGCCGCGTGGAGAAGGCGTACGCGATGATGCCGTTCTCCTCCCGCGGCCCGCGCGAGGACGGCGGCGCCACCCCGACGATCACCGCCCCGGGCGCGTCGGTCAACACCATCCCGACCTGGCAGCCCGGCTCCCCCGTCGCCGAGGCCGGCTACGAACTGCCGCCCGGCTACGGCATGCTGCAGGGCACCTCGATGTCCTCGCCGCAGGCCGCCGGCGCCGCGGCACTGCTGCTGTCCGCCGCCGAGCGGGAGGGCATCGACGTCACCCCGAACGCCCTGCGCACCGCGCTGACCTCCACCGCCGACCACATCCCCGGCGTGCAGACCTACGCGGAGGGCGCCGGCCGGATCGACATCGTCGACGCCTGGGACTCCCTGGAGGACGGCGCCACGGCGTACGAGTACGAGGTCGCGGCGCCCGTCGACACCGTGCTCGACGGCTTCCTCGCCACCCCCGGCGTGGGCACCGGCGTCTACGACCGCGAGAGCGGCCCGGCGCGGGGCGAGTCCGAGACGTACGAGATCACCCTCACCCGCACGACCGGTCCGGCCGGTGGCACGCCGCACGAGCTTCGGTGGCAGGGCAACGACGGCACGTTCACGCTGCTCGGCGACGACGACGTCACGCTGCGCCGCGGCAAGCCGCTGACCGTCGAGGTGCGGGCCGAGCCGCGGTCGGCGGGGCTGCACAGCGCCGCGCTGCTGGTCGACGGCGAGCGCACCGAGGGCATCGACCACCGGGTGCTGACGACCGTGGTCGGCTCGCAGGAGCTGGCGGAGCCGGCGTTCGCTTACCAGGTGTCGAACGAGGTGCAGCGCAACTCCACCCGCTCGTACTTCGTGAAGGTCCCCGAGGGCGCGAAGACCCTGGAGGTGGCGATGAGCGGGCTCACGGGCAAGAGCCAGACCCGCTGGATCGCCATCGACCCGTGGGGCGTCCCGGCCGACGACTCGTCAACGCCGTTCTGCTACAACAACTACGACAACCCGGCCAACACCTGCCGACCCGACCTGCGCTCCTACGAGAACCCGATGCCGGGCGTGTGGGAGATCGAGGTCGAGTCGCGGCGTACCTCGCCGGAGCTGGACAACCCGTTCACGGTCGAGGCGACCGCGCTCGGCGCGGCCTTCGACCCCGAGGTGCAGACGATCGACGAGGCGAAGGTCGGCGAGCCCAGCCCGGTGGAGTGGACGGTGACCAACGGGTTCGCCCCGCTGAACGGCAAGCTCGCCGGCGGGGCGCTCGGCTCCGGCCTGTCGGACCGCCCGACCGTCGCGGCGGGCGCGACGAACACCACGACGATCGAGGTCGCCGAGGGCGTCACCCGGCTGGACGCGGTGATCGGCGCCACCTCCGACGCCAACGCGGACCTGGACCTGACGGTCTACCGCGACGGCGAGGTGGTCGGCCAGGCGGCGGACGCCGACTCGGAGGAGGCGGTCTCGATCGCCGACCCGGAGCCCGGCACGTACACGGTGGAGGTCTTCGCCTACGACGTGCCGGCGGGCACGACGGAGTACGACTACCGCGACGTGTACTTCTCCCCGGCGCTGGGTGAGGTGAGCGTCGGCGACGAGCCGGTGCGGCTGGACAGCGGCGAGAGCGCGGAGGTCGCGGCCGAGGTCACGGTGGCGGCGCCCGGTCCTGAGGGGCGCGAGTTCTTCGGCGAGGTGCAGCTGCAGAACGACCGCGGTACGACGGCGGGCGCGGGCAGCGTGCGGATCGGGACGGTGGTGCCGTAGCGCGGACACGTTCCGTGCGGGCGCCGTGTTCCATACGTACGTCCTGAAGGAACCCGCGGGGGCGGGACGCCGGGCCACCGGTGTCCCGCCCCTGTGGCGTGCGTCTCAGTTCACTGTGCGGGTGCGCCCGGGGGCGGGCGGCCGGGCAGGGGAAACGATTGGAGTCCGCCGCCCGGCGCCCGGCATCATGGTTGGGCGGAGCCCGCAAGCACCTGTGAACGGAGTGCCATGAAGATCGGAATCGTCGGAGCCACCGGCCAGGTCGGCGGAGTGATGCGCGACATCCTCGTCGAGCGGGCCTTCCCGGTGGACGAGCTGCGCCTGTTCGCGTCGGCAAGGTCCGCGGGGCGCACGCTGCCGTGGCAGGGCGCTCCCGGCGGTACGGTCACGGTCGAGGACGCCGGCACCGCCGACTACTCCGGGCTCGACATCGTGCTGTTCTCCGCCGGCGGGGCCACCTCCAGGGCGATCGCCGAGAAGGTCGCGGCGCAGGGTCCGGTCGTGATCGACAACTCCTCCGCGTGGCGCCGCGACCCCGACGTGCCGCTGGTGGTCTCCGAGGTCAACCCGCACGCGGTGGCCGACCGCCCCAAGGGCATCATCGCCAACCCGAACTGCACCACGATGGCCGCCATGCCCGTGCTCAAGCCGCTGCACCGGGAAGCGGGCCTGGTCGCCATGGTCGTCGCCACCTACCAGGCGGTCTCCGGCTCCGGCCTGGCGGGCGTGGAGGAGCTGTTCCAGCAGGTCCGCGCCGCCGGCGACGAGGCGCCGAAGCTGACCCGGGACGGCTCGGCGGTGGACTTCCCCGAGCCGGCGAAGTACGTGGCCCCGATCGCGTACAACGTGCTGCCGATGGCCGGCTCCCTCGTCGACGACGGGCTCGACGAGACCGACGAGGAGCAGAAGCTGCGCCACGAGACGCGCAAGATCCTGGAGATCCCGGCGCTGAAGGTCTCCGGCACCTGCGTCCGCGTCCCCGTCTTCACCGGGCACTCGCTGCAGGTCAACGCCCGCTTCGCCGAGCCGCTGAGCCCCGCGCGGGCCGCGGAGGTGCTGGCCGGTGCGGAGGGCGTGGCGCTCGCGGACGTGCCCACGCCGCTGGGCGCGGCGGGGCGGGACGTGTCGTACGTGGGCCGCATCCGGCGCGACGAGACGGCGGAGAACGGGCTCGCGCTGTTCCTCTCCGGCGACAACCTGCGCAAGGGCGCGGCGCTGAACGCGGTGCAGATCGCGGAGCTGGTGGCGGCGGAGCACCGGCCCTGAGGCTGAGGCGGTGTGACTCGATCGTGTGATGGTCGGCTTGTGGGCTTGCGGTGTCCTCGGCCGTTCGGGCTACGGTGATCGTGCGATCTGGGACGCCGGGTAGGGCGCCAGCGTGCGGGGCCCCCGCTCCACCGGAGTGATGGTTCGGGGCCTCCCCGTCGCCTCTGGCCGTGCCCATATGGCCAGGTCGTGAGGGAACCGGCCTCCCGGGATCGGACCACGGACAGGATCCGTGTAGCTGCCCCGGGGTTGAGTACGCCGGGGACCAGTACGCTCAAGACCGTTCGGGGCGTGCGGCTGAGTAGAGCCACTCCCGCTCAGTCCATAGGAACGGTAAAGGAGTAGCCCAGGTGCCTGGCACGAATCTGACCCGGGAAGAGGCGCAGGAGCGCGCGCGCCTGCTGCAGGTGGACGCGTACGAGATCGACCTCGACATCTCCGGCGCCAAGGAGGCCGAGGAGGGGGGCACCTTCCGGTCGGTGACGACGGTGCGGTTCTCGGCCGCCGAGGAGGGCGCGGAGACCTTCGCCGACCTCGTCGCCCCCGAGGTGCACGAGGTGGTGCTCAACGGCACCGCGCTCGACGCCGCCGAGGTCTTCGCCGACTCCCGGATCGCCCTGCCGGGGCTGCGCGCGGGGGAGAACGAGCTGCGGGTCGTCGCCGACTGCGCGTACACCAATACGGGTGAGGGGCTGCACCGCTTCGTCGACCCGGTGGACGGGGAGACGTATCTCTACACGCAGTTCGAGGTGCCCGACGCGCGCCGGGTGTTCGCGAGCTTCGAGCAGCCGGACCTCAAGGCGACGTTCGCCTTCACGGTGACCGCGCCGGAGGGCTGGCAGGTCATCTCCAACTCCCCGACGCCGGAGCCGGCGGACGGGGTGTGGCGCTTTACGCCCACGCCGCGGATGTCGACGTACGTCACCGCCCTGATCGCCGGGCCGTACGCCTCGGTGCACGGCACCTGGGAGGGCGACGGGCGGACGGTGCCGCTCGGCGTGTACTGCCGGCCCTCGCTCGCCGAGTTCCTGGACGCGGAGGCGATCTTCGAGGTCACGCGGCAGGGCTTCGACTGGTTCCAGAAGCGGTTCGACTACCCGTACCCCTTCGAGAAGTACGACCAGCTGTTCGTGCCGGAGTTCAACGCCGGCGCGATGGAGAACGCGGGCGCGGTCACCTTCCGCGACCAGTACGTGTTCCGCTCCAAGGTGACGGACGCCGCGTACGAGATGCGGGCCGACACGATCCTGCACGAGCTGGCCCACATGTGGTTCGGCGACCTGGTGACCATGGAGTGGTGGAACGACCTCTGGCTGAACGAGTCGTTCGCCACCTACTCCTCCACCGCCTGCCTCGCCCAGGCCCCCGGCTCGCGCTGGCCGCACGCGTGGACGTCGTTCGCGAACCAGATGAAGACGTGGGCGTACCGGCAGGACCAGCTGCCTTCCACCCACCCGATCATGGCCGAGATCACCGATCTCGAGGACGTGCTGGTCAACTTCGACGGCATCACGTACGCCAAGGGCGCCTCCGTGCTCAAGCAACTCGTGGCGTACGTCGGCGAGGACGAGTTCTTCCGCGGCGTGCAGGCGTACTTCAAGCGGCACGCCTTCGGCAACACCCGCCTGACCAACCTCCTCGGCGCGCTGGAGGAGACCAGCGGGCGCGACCTGGCGGCCTGGTCCAAGGCGTGGCTGGAGACCGCCGGGATCAACGTGCTGCGGCCCGAGCTGGAGACCGACTCCAACGGTGTGGTCACGTCGTTCGCCATCCGCCAGGAGGCCCCCGCGCTGCCCGCCGGTGCCAAGGGCGAGCCGGTGCTGCGTCCGCACCGCATCGCCGTCGGGCTGTACGAGCTGAAGGACGGCCGGCTGGTGCGCACCGACCGGCTGGAGCTGGACATCGACGGCGAGCTGACCGACGTGCCGCAGCTGGCGGGCCGGCCCCGGCCGGCGGTCGTCCTGCTCAACGACGACGACCTCACGTACGCCAAGGTCCGCCTGGACCCCGCCTCCCTGGACGTCGTGACCCGGCACCTCGGCGACTTCGAGACCACGCTGCCGCGGGCGCTGTGCTGGGCGTCGGCATGGGACATGACCCGCGACGGCGAGCTGGCCACCCGCGACTACCTGGACCTCGTCCTCTCCGGCATCGAGAAGGAGAGCGACATCGGCGTGGTGCAGTCCCTGCATCGCCAGGTGAAGCTGGCCCTCGACCTCTACGCCGCGCCCGACTGGCGCGCGACCGGGCTGGCCCGCTGGTCGGCTGCCGCGGAGACCCGGCTGCACGCCGCCGAGCCCGGCGGTGACCACCAGCTCGCCTGGGCCCGCGCGTTCGCGGGCACCGCCCGCACGGACGGCCAGCTGGACCTGCTCGCCGGCCTGCTCGACGGCTCCCGCACCCTCGACGGCCTCGACGTCGACACCGAGCTGCGCTGGGCACTGCTGCACCGGCTGGCCGCCACCGGCCGGGCCGACGACGACGCCGTCGCGGCGGAGCTGGAGCGCGACAAGACCGCGGCCGGCGAACGCCACGCCGCCGCGGCCAGGGCGGCACAGCCGACGGCGGCGGCGAAGTCGCGGGCGTGGACGGACGTCGTTGAGGAGGGCAACCTCGCCAACGCGGTGCAGGAGGCGGTGATCGGCGGCTTCGTCCAGACCGACCAGCGCGACCTGCTGGCGCCGTTCACGGCGAAGTACTTCGACACGGTCAAGGACGTCTTCGAGTCCCGCAGCCACGAGATCGCCCAGCAGATCGTCGTCGGCCTCTACCCGGCGCTGCAGGTCTCCCAGGCCACCCTGGACGCGACGGACGCCTGGCTGGCCGAGGCCCAGCCGCCCCCGGCGCTGCGCCGCATGGTCACGGAGTCCCGCGCCGGCGTAGAACGCGCCCTCCGCGCCCAACAAGCCGACGCCGCAGCCGCCGGTTCCTGACCCGACTGCCGAGGCCCGCTGCGGTACCCGACTGCCCCGGGGGTGGGCGGCTTCACCGAGGCCGCCCCCCCCGGCGCACCCGCTGCCTCGGCGAGGTGACCGAGATCCACGACGGCGTCATCCTGGACGACCTGCCGGGCCGGTGTCCGGACGCGGTTCGGCACCACACCGTTGCCGTATGCGCGAGAGGTGGCCGGCGCTGGTGCGCCGGCCACCTCCTGTCGTGCTCTGTGGCCCTACGCGGACGACGCGGCTGCGAACTTCTCCGCCGCGGCCGTCAGGGTGTGCTGGTGGTTCCATGAGGGCAGGTGCTCGTAGATGATCTCGCCGACGGCGGGTGCGAGGGGCTGGTCGACCCAACCGCGCAGGATCTCGGAGGCGACCGCGACCCAGTTCACCGGCACCGCGCCGGCCTGGACCAGCCGCATGACGGCGGTGTCGTGGGTCTCCCTGGTAGTGGCACCCGAGGCGTCGACCACGATGTAGACCTCGTAGCCGCGGTTGAGCGCGGTCAGTGACGTGAAGGCGAGGCAGACATCGGTCTGGATGCCGGCCATGACCAGCTTCGTGCGTCCGGTCGCCTCGATCGCCGCCGCGAACTCCTCGTTGTCGAACGCGTCGAACACCGGGGCGCGGTGGATGACGGGGTGGTCGCCCAGGACCTTCTTGAGTTCCGGGTACAGCGGGCCGGCCGGGTCGCTCTCGCGGGCCGCGGTGACCACGAGCGGCAGATCGAAGACCTGGGCTGTCTTGGCCAGCGCGACGGTGTTGTTGACCGTCTCCTCGATGTTGTGGGACTTGACGAGGTTGGAGAAGCCCACTTCGTGGTCGATCAGGACGACTGCGGCGTTCTGCGGGGTGAGAGGTGTCGTAGGCATGGCATTTCCTTCGGTGAGTGCCTTGTGGGCATCGGGATGACGGGCGTCGCGTAAACCTCCGGCACGGCCGGCGGCGCTGCGGCTCCCCTGTGGTTGCGTGGTCATGGATGATCTTGGAGAAGGCTCCGGAAGCTGATCCCGGCGGGCGTCGGGACGGCATCCTGCGAGGTGCCGTCAGATCAGCTTCCTCGCCTCGTCTTCGGTGACGGTCCTGCCGGAAGGGAACTTCTGTGTCCTGACGGTCTCCGCAGGCCGTTCCCGTGTGGCCGGGCGGCCGTCAGGGCACTGACCGCTGTGCAGGGATCAGGAGCCGTCAGGAGTCGTCGTTCGACTCCTCCCACTCCTTCGGGAGGTCCCAGATGTCGCTGACCAGCGGGAAGCCGGCGGGGTCGATGTAGGCACCGTCGTGCGCGATCCGGTTGTGCGCGTGCCCCAGCGTGTGCAGGCCGAAGGCGGCCTGCAGCGCGTTCCACTGGCCCTGGATCTCCAGGGTCTGGTTCACGGCCTTCTTGGCCATCTTCAGGCCGGCCGTGGGGCGGGTCGCGATCCGCTCGGCGAGGGCCAGCGTGGCCGGCTCCAGTTCGTCGCGGGGGACGACCCGGCTGACCATCCCCAGCTCCTTCGCCTCGGGTGCGGTGAGGACGTCTCCGGTGAACAGCAGTTCCTTCGCACGCCGGGGACCGAACTCCCACGGGTGCATGAACAGCTCGACGGCGCTGATGCCGAACGCCGTGACCGGGTCGGCGAAACGCGCGTCCGCACTGGCCACGATGAGGTCGGCGGGCCACATGAGCATCATGCCGCCCGCGAACACCCGCCCCTGAACTGCGGAGACGGTCGGCTTGGGGAAGTTGCGCCAGCGCCAGTGCAACTGCAGAAAGACCTCGGTCTCCCAGGCCATGTCGCCCTCGACACCGCCGAGACCAAGGCCGCCCTCCAGCGTCACCTGGTTCATCCCGTCGGTGCTGAACAGCGATTCGACGTCATGCCCGAGCGAGAAGTCATCGCCCTCCGCGGCGAGCACGAACACGGAGATCGAGTCGTCCGCCGCGGCGCGGCGGTACGCGGCGTCGAGTTCGTAGAAGAGGTGGACATCCGCCAGGTTGCCGGCTTCGGACCGGGTGAGCGTCGCGCGGGCGACGCGCTCGGCGGGCACGTCGTAGGTCACCCGCTCACCGAGCTTCACCGGCTGAGGCAGAGAGCTGCGGATCATCGCCATCATCCTTCGCTGTGTCGTGGGGTCGGGAACCTCGCGGTCGGATGCGCGAGGACTTTTTGCCAACGTACGCCCGTGAGCCAGATCTTATAACCTGTCTGTGCAAGCAACTATATGCACGTGGATTCCTCTCTGATCACGGCTTTCACCAGGGAATTAATGTCCATGCCGACCGGCGGGCGGATCGCGTGATGGGTGATGCGTGTCGACCCGTCAGACCGGAATGGACTTGCTGCACAGACAGGTATACGGGTCCGGGCCATCGAGGCCGCCCGCAGGTGTGTGTCAGGGGCTGCCCTGCACCGGGCCGCCGTCCTGGGCTGCCGCCGGGGCCGTGGCCCGCGCGTGGAGAAGATCCACCACGTCGGTCAGGCCGATCTCGATGCGTGCGTAGACGCGGGGATTGAGCAGTGTCGTACCGTCGAAGTCCCCCGCGGACGCGAAGAACGCCACCGGGACCGTCAGGGCTTGGAGAATGCCGAACAGTGGCCGCAGGGCATGTTCCAGGACAAGCGCGTGATGGTCGCCCCCGCCTGTCGCGGCGAGGAGGACGAGCTTGTTCGCGAGCGCGTACTGGTCGATCAAGTCGAAGAAGTGCTTGAACAGACCGGGGTACGAGCCGCGGTACACCGGAACGGCTGCGATGAGCAGATCGGCTTCCTCGGCAAGACGGAGCTTCGCCTGCACCTCCTCCGGGGCCTCGTCGCGCTCGGCGGTGCCGGTGAATGCCGGGCCCAGAAGGTGGACGTCGATCTGCGACGTCTCGACCGGAAGCAGGCCTCCGAGCGTGTCGAGGATCACGCGGACGAGCCCCATGGTCTTGGACGGCCGGCTGGGGCTGCCGTTGACGACCACGACCCGGAGCGTCGGGCCGGTGGTGCGGACGGCAGCGGGTGCGCCGATACCGGGCAGTGTCGTCATGACGCCTTCCCCTCCCGGATCGCCGTCTCGCGGCGCACGATCGGTGCGACCTCGGTGCCGAGCAGCTCGATTGCCGCCAGGTGTTCCTTCTGCGGCATCCCGCCGAAGCCCATCTGGATGATGACGCGGTTCAGGCCGTACACCTCGTGGTAGGCGAGGAGCTTGTCGATCACCTCTTGCGGGCTGCCGACCAGAAGTCCGGCCGACGGCGACGTCTGTGGCAGGAACGCGGCCCGGGAGAGGGGGAAGCCCACGCCGCCGACGCCGAACACGTCGAGGCCGACCTGGTCGGCGACCTGCGCCTGCTCGATCGTCTCGCGGACACGCTGCCGCGGGGACGGGAGGGCGCCGGTGGCCGGGTCCTTCGTGATCTCGGCAAAGGTCATGACACCAATCTCGAATGACATGAGGTTTCCTCTCTCCGGTCGGCTACGTCGCGCGCCCGGTCCGGCTGCTCCCCATCTCTAACCTGTCTGCGCAAGCAAGTATTCCCACCGTCGGCAGGCCCTCCGTCCGGTCGGGCCGACGGCGGCCCGGGGCGGGCTCGCGGACGTCCGATGTGCTCCTGGTCCGCGCCGGTCACGCAACGAGGTCAGTGCGTGCACAGGCAGATACTTTGACTGGTTCCGGAGCCCTCCCGCCGTTACCGTGCTGCTCATGGCGACCGACAAGCTGGGAGAACTCGAGTACGCGGCGTGGCAGGGATTCCTGCTCACCCATCATCGGATCTGGCGTGCGATCGAGGCCGGGCTCGCTCCGCTCAACGTGAGCATGGCCGAGTACGGCGTGCTCGCCGTGCTCGCCGAGGCCGGCCGGCACGGGATGCGGATGTCAGACCTCGCCCAGCGAAGCCTGATGACCAGCGGCGGGTTCACCCGGCTCGCCGATCGGCTCGAGAGCCGGGGGCTGATCGAGAGGCGGCGGTCGGCCAGCGACGGCCGCGGCTTCGAGGCCGTCCTCACCCGCGAGGGGAGGGCGCTCATGCGCAAGGCGTGGCGCCAGCAGCACGGTGATCTGCGGACCCTCTTCTTCGACCGGCTCGACGACGAGCACCTGCGCAGCCTCGCCGAGATCTGGACGAGGCTCGACCCGGACGAGGGCGCCGAGCAGGGTGAGAACTCCTCGTAGTCGCGTCAGTCCAACTCGGGCGGGCCGGCCCGCGATCCCGCTGGCGCGGGCTTTCGGCCGCCTCCCGGTGGCGCTCCGCCCCGGTCGCCGGGCGCGGTTGCGTCGCCTGGCGGCCGGTCGGGGGCGGTGGGGCAGTCGGCGGAGGGGCGGGGCGGTCACCTGGGCAGGCACACCACGTGGACGGGCTGGGTACGGGCCGCCGCCGCCAGCATTGCGGCGCGTACCACCTCCGCCTGCTGCTCCAGGGACTCGCGCAGCTTGCGCGGGGTGACGTGGACGACCGTGATGCCCAGGCGCTCCAGGATCTCCCGCTTCTTCGCGTACTCGGACCACTGGGCCGCTTCGTCGGAGGAGGCACGGCGGGGGGCGCGGGCGTCGATCTCCAGGGCGACCGCGTGGTCCGGCCAGTAGGCGTCGACGCCGCCGAGGTGGGGACCGCCGGGGAGGCGGAGGTCGACGTTCCAGAGGGGGTCGGGCAGGGCGTGGGTGTGAACCATCTCGTAGAGGCGGCCCTCGGCCATGGCGCGGCCCTCGGCGATCAGGGTGTCGACCGCGTCGATCACGTGCGGGCGGCCCAGCAGCCGGGCCTGGCTCAGCTCGCGTACCACCGCCGCCGCCTCGCAGTGGCCGCCGCGGACCGCCTCCGTCAGCAGCCGGTGGACGCCGGCCGCGTCGGCGAGCACCGCGACGGTGTCGGCGAGGGCGCGGGGGACCGGGGCGACGGGCAGGCCCGTGATGCGGTCGGGGCGGGGGAGCGTGTGGGCGCGGATCAGGCGGGCGAGGCCGGTGGAGCGCAGCCGGCGGGTGCGCGGGAGCAGGACGTCGATCCGGTCGAGCGCGAGCAGCGGCGGGGCCGCCGCGAATCCGTGCAGCGCGAGCGCCGCCAGCCCGGTGATCATCGCGTCGCCGTACGGGGCCGGGGCGGCGTCCTGCGCCGGGGCGGACGCGGAGGTGGCTGAGGTGGCGGCGGTTGGCGTGGAGGTGGGCGCGGGCGAGGTGGGCGCGGGTGACGCGGGCGTGGGCGAGGTGGGCGCGGGCGAGATGGGCGTGGGCGGCGTGCCCCGGGACTGGCCCGGCACCGTGGCCCGGCCGGCCGGCGCCCGGCCCGCGTAGAGCAGCGCCGCGTGCAGCCGCTCGTCCGGCGTCGGTGGCCCCGCGTGCAGCAGGTAGACGCCGGGGAGGAGCTGCTGCCACGGGCCGCCGGGGCGGCAGCGCCGCGCCGCGTCGGTGGCCGCGACGCCGTGCTCGCGCAGCTGCCGGACGGTCATCACCTGGCGGCGGGCGCCGGCGGCGTGGCTGAGCGGACGCGGGCTGAGCGGTGCGGGGGAGGGCGAGTTCGTGTTCATGGCCGCTGGATTCCCGGCCGCCGGCCCTCGCCTAACCGCTGTTACATGCCCGTCGAAGAATACGGACAAGCCAGGGCTAAAGTGCACACGTTCGACTGTCGATCAGGGGGGTCACTGCTCCGTTCGGGGCACGTCCAGGCACGCTCCGGCCGGCACGGCTCGGCCGACGATCAGCCCTGACCGTCCCGCGCCTGCGCGCGCAGCGCCCGCGCCAGGTCGTCGCGCGCCTCCCACACCAGCCGCCGCAGCGCCGGCGGCGCCGCGCCCTCGGTGTCGCGCAGCCACGCGTCCGTCGCGTCCAGCGTGCCCCGGTGCGCCTGCAGCGCCGGGTAGAGGCCGCGTACGACCGCCATCGCGCTCTCGATCGTCCGCTCCCGCCAGATCCGCTCGATCGACGCGAAGTACCGCGGCGCGTACGGCGCGAGCAGCTCCCGCTGACCGGGCCGGGTGAAGCCGGAGATGGTCGCCTCGACGATCGCGTTGGACAGCTCGTCGGTGTCGACGACCGCCGACCACGCCTGCTCCTTGACCCGCGCGTCCGGCCGGGCGGCCAGGCAGCGCACCTGGTGCCGCTTGCCGGACGCGGTGTCGTCGCGGGCCAGTTCGGCGTCGACGGCGGCCTGGTCGGCGACGCCGTGGGCGGCGAGCGGGAGCAGCAGGTCCCAGCGCAGCTCCTGGTCGACGTCCAGCCCGTCGATCTTCGCCTGCCCGTCGAGGAGGCCGCGGAGCAGCTGCAGGTCCTGTTCCGTACCGGCGACGGAGGCGAAGAAGCGGGCCCAGGCCAGCTGGTGGTCGCTGCCGGGCGGGGCGAGCCGCAGCTCGCGCAGCGCGCCCTCGGCGAGGCGCTGTTCGGCCCCGTCGCGGTGGCCGGGGGCGGTGTAGTGGTCGACGGTGTAGTGGGCCTGCTGGTGGAGTCCCTGCAGCACGCCGATGTCGGTCTCCCGGCCGGCGAAGCGCTGCACGAGGTCGAGGTAGTCGCGGGCGGGCATGAGGCCGTCGCGGGTGAGGTCCCAGGCGGCGGCCCAGGCGATGGCGCGGGAGAGGGGGTCGGTGAGGTCGCCGAGGCGTTCGCGCACGGTGTCGAGCGAGTCCTCGTCGAAGCGGGCCTTGCAGAAGGTCAGGTCGTCGTCGTTGACGAGGATCAGCTCCGGCCGCGGCTGCCCGGCCAGTTCCGCGACGACCGCGTGCCCGTCGACGACGTCGACCTCGGCGCGCGCGTAGCGCACCAGCTCGCCGGTCGCGCCCGGCTGCGCGTACAGCCCGACGGCCACCCGGTGCGGTCGCGGCGGCGCCCCGCCCGTAGCCCCCGCCGCGGCGCCCGGGCCGGTCTCCGGGCCCTCCCGCAGGATCGCCAGCTCGGTGATCCGGTCGCCCGCGTCGTACGTCGCCCGCGGCGTGAGGGTGTCGACGCCGGCGGTCTGCAGCCACGACCGGGACCACGCCGACATGTCCCGCCCGCTGGTCTCCGCCAGCGCCGCCAGCAGGTCGGCGAGCCGGGTGTTGCGGAAGGCGTGCCGCTTGAAGTAGCGCCGGGCGCCCTCCATGAAGGCGTCCCGGCCGACGTACGCCACGAGTTGCTTGAGCACCGCGGCGCCCTTGGCGTACGTGATGCCGTCGAAGTTGAGCTTGGCCGCCTCCAGGTCCTGGATGTCGGCCGTGATCGGGTGCGTCGTCGGCAGCTGGTCGGCCCGGTACGCCCACGCCTTGCGGCGGTTGGCGAAGGTGATCCAGCTCCCCGTGAACCGGGTGGCCTCGGCCAGCGCCAGCGCGCCCATGTAGTCGGCGAACGACTCCTTGAGCCACAGGTCGTCCCACCACTCCATGGTCACCAGGTCGCCGAACCACATGTGCGCCATCTCGTGCAGCACGACGTTCGCCCGGCGTTCGTACGCGGCGTCGGTGACCTTGCCGCGGAAGACGAACTCCTCGCGGAAAGTGACGAGACCGGGGTTCTCCATCGCGCCGATGTTGTACTCCGGGACGAACGCCTGGTCGTACTTGCCCCACGGGTAGGGGTAGTCGAAGTGGTCGTGGAAGAAGTCCAGGCCCTGCTTGGTGACGGTGAAGACGTCGTCGGCATCGAAGTGCCGGGCGAGCGACCTGCGGCACAGCGCGCCGAGCGGCACCACCAGCTCCCGCCCGTCGTCGAACGTGCGCGTGTAGCGGTCCTCGACGCGGGCGTACGGGCCGGCCACGACGGCCGTGATGTACGTGGAGATCGGCTTGGTCGGCTCGAACCGCCAGGTCGCCGACGCCGCCCCGGAAGGATCGGTGCGCGCCTCCGGCCGGCCGGCCGGCGCGCCGCCGGAGAGCACGGTCCAGTGCTCCGGGGCCGTCACGGTGAAGGTGAACGGGGCCTTGAGGTCGGGCTGTTCGAAGGTGGCGAACACCCGGCGCGCGTCGGCCGGCTCGTACTGCGTGTAGAGGTAGACCTCGCCGTCCTCCGGGTCGACGAAGCGGTGCATGCCCTCGCCGGTACGGCTGAACGCGCAGCGTGCGTCGACCACGACCTCGTTCTCCGCCGCCAGATCCGCAAGCTCGATCCGGGAGCCGTCGAAGACCGACCCGGGGTCCAGGTCCCGGCCGTTGAGGGTCACCGCGGTCACGTCCGTCGCGATGAGGTCGAGGAAGCTCGCCGCGCCCGGCTGCGCGCAGCTGAACCGCACCGTGGTCACCGACCGGAAGGACTCCGGCGCCGGGGCCACCGCCTCACGCAGGTCCAGCTCGACCTCGTACGCCTCGACGTCCAGCAGCCCCGCCCGCTCCCGGGCCTCCTCGCGGGTCAGGTTCTCACCGGGCACGGGGGGACTCCTTCGTCTCTCGCAGGTCCGACAGCGAAATCATGTCATGCGGGTTCCGCGCGGCGGTGCTGACGTGCCAGGCCCACGAGCGACGGCGCCACATCGGGGAGTGCACACCGCGCCCGGCGCTCCGGCGCTCCGCGATCGCGACGCGGCGTTGGAGAGGTTCCACAGCGGGACTCGGGCGCGCGGCCGGGAGTTCGGGCCGTGACGAAACCTCAAGCCGGTGTGGTGAATCTCACGTGACCTGCTCGGATGCCGGAATCACGGCCCCCGGGCCGGTGGCGGCGGGAGCGTGGGGGAGTGACAGGTATGTGCGGTGCGGATTGGCACCTTCCCACGGTGATCGGTTCCCTGCCGTCGGCTAGCGTACGCAGCGTCCCCGTCCCCGTACCCCACGACGGACCCCACGACGTACCCCCACAACGGACCCCACGACGTACCCGCGAACCGAGACCGGAGAACCCGATGAGCACAGCCGCCGTCTCCTCCCCGCACCCGGCCCGCCCCGGCGCCGTACTCGCCGACGTGCTGCCCGCCTCCACCGCGGCCCGCGCCCGGCTGCGCGACGTCGCCCTCGTCGCCGGCGGCGCGGCGCTCACCGGCGCCGCGGCGCAGCTGTCGGTACCCGTGCCGGGCTCGCCGGTGCCGGTCACCGGGCAGACGTTCGCGGCGCTGCTCGTCGGCGCCTCGCTGGGCACCGGGCGGGCGTTCCTCTCGCTCGCGCTCTACGCGGTCGCGGGCGTGGCCGGCATGCCGTGGTTCGCGGAGGGCTCCTCGGGGTGGGGCATGCCGTCGTTCGGCTACGTCCTCGGGATGCTGCTCGCCGCCGTGGCGGTCGGCGCGCTGGCCCGCCGCGGCGGCGACCGCGACGTGTGGCGCACGGCGGGCACGATGGTGCTCGGCAGCGTCGTCATCTACGCCGTGGGCGTGCCGTACCTGGCCCTCTCGCTGAACCTCTCCCTCACCGAGGCGGTCTCGCTCGGCCTCACGCCGTACCTCCTGGGCGACGCCCTGAAGGCCGCCCTCGCGATGGGCGCGCTGCCCGCCGCGTGGCACCTCGCCGGCCGCACGCACCGCGGCTGAGCCGAGCCCACCCCCCACCCCTCGGCGGCTTCCGTGGCCAGGGCGCAGCTCCAACGCTGGGGCAGGCAAGGTCACGGGGCGGTCTTCCTCTCCGCCGCGAGGCCGACTTCATGCTGTACCGCCCGGCAGCGGCGGAGTTCGACGACGAGCTGGGACGCGAGGAACCAGGGAGCGGCCGGGTGACTGTAGGGGAGGCATTCGTCGGTCGGTGACTGGACAAGTGTGCCGTCGGCGGCCGGGGTGATCAGGCCGCCGAACACGCCCCAGACGCGGGGCTTGCGCACCCGGACCGCGAGGGGATCGGTCAGATGCGGGCAGTGCCGGAGGGCCAGGCGAGCGCACGGTGGGCACACCGGCGGCTTGGCGGACAGCGCGCCCTCCGGCCAGTTGGCCGCATGTTCGCCGGATGCGGGCCGCTGGAGGAGGAACAGCCAGCCCCGTGCCGTACGCCCGGCCGGGGCGCCGCAGACCTGACACAGCATGCCGAGCATGGCGCGCCGCTGCCGATGGGAGTGCAAAGAACGGAAGTTGGGCCGCCCCACCCCGGGCGCCCCGCCGAGCCGCGCCCACAGCACACCGTGCCGATCACGATCGAGGGGCGCCTCATCCCGCTAGGCCAGCCCCGAACCGTCCGCGCGAACGGTCAACGCACCGCCGACAGCGGGACTCTCGCCGCTCCATGCGGCGGCGTTAGGGACGGGTAGGTTGTTCCGGCCCCATGTCAGAGGCGGCACGGGCGCGGAGGCGTCCGTGGGACGGGGCGTCGTGTCCGACCCCGCAGCCATCGTGACCACGAGCCGCGACAAGCTCCGGGCCTTCGTGCTCGGTGTCAAGGCCGGAGAATTCGATCACCTGATCGGCGCCCGGACTTGAGACAGCCACGCCGCGGGGTGCGCGTCCCACACACCACGCCGTGGGGCATGGCCGTGTCTACCTGAGGACCCGCGTTCTATGGTGCCTGGCCAATACTTCAAACGTGTCCTATATCACAGCGCCGGGGGCATTGCCGCAAAGGGTAATGACGTAGCAGCGCATTTCACCTCTTTAGGGATGCATGCTGTTCTGTATGTCATCATATATAGTGTAAATGTAGGAAGCTTGAGCCCCCTTTCTCTGGGTTGGCTGGCTTGGTTACGTTCTTTCACGCCGCAGAACGTTTGAATGTGGCGTGACCGAATTCACCACGCTTTCACAGGAGGTGCACGAATGACAGCCGAGGAAACGATGGCGGCGGAAGGTGCACAGGTGGTCAAGGACCCGACCACCGGCATGCAGTTCAGTGTGGCCGTACACCCCAGCTCCGACGTCGAGGCCATTCTGGAGCTCCAGGACCCCGACAACGAGGTCTTCCATATTCAGGAGATCAACGTGGGCAACCAGGAATTCACCATGGGTCTCGGCCGCAGCCAGGCCACCTGAGTAAAGGAAGAGCGATGCAATTCATCGGACTCAGGCGTGACGTCCTGTGCATGCGGGATCTTGGTTTCGTCTACCTCGACAGCGGCGGCTCGACGCTGCGGCTGAGCGGTAAGTCTTTCGATGAGTTGCTCGCTGCAGAGGCCGACAGCGGCTTGTCGGCCTCTGCAGCAACGCATTCGCAATTCTTCACCTGGTACCCGAGCAGGCGTGAGGCAACCGAGAGCGTGCGGACGGCGATGTGGCATCCGGGAGAGGCAGGAACTTGATGAAGGCTGTACTTCTGTCCGCGCCCTACGGCGAAGGTCCTCAGCTCATCATGCCACTGGGCATGATGAACATCGCCGTCTATGTCGAGTCCCAGCTAGGGCCTGCCATCGACATCGAAGTGCAGGACTTCTCGGGACGCTTACCGGAAGAACGGAACCTGCTGGCCCACATCGACTGGTCCGACGTGGAGGTCGTCGGATTCTCCGTCTACTCCTCGCACCTGGAGACTGTGGAGTCCTGGGCGGCCTGGCTCAAGGAGCGCTTCCCTGATATCTGGCTCGTCGCCGGCGGCCCGCACGCCACGCTCGTCTGGGAGCACTTCACCCAGACGCAGGCGAAGCTGTTCGATGCCGTCGTAGTGGGTGAAGGCGAACGGCCCTTCACCAGCATCGTTCAGCGTCGGCTGGCTGAGCTTCCACTACACGAGCCCCAGATCCCCGGCGTCGCCCGGCTCGTGGATGGCAGTCCTTACCTCGAGCCGCTCGCTCCCACCATCGAGCCGGAAGCCTGGCCCAATCCGTTCAAGGCCAAAGTGACCGCAGAAGGCTCCGCCCCCCTCGTCTATACCGATGCGGTGACCGGCCTGGACCGCGTGGCCGTTGCCTGCACCACCAGCCGCAGCTGTCCCATGCGCTGCTATTTCTGCTCTATCATCGCCATGCCGGACAAGTACCGCTCCGCGACTCCCGAGCAGGTGACGGGGTGGCTCGTGGAGCAGTGGGCCTGCGAGCCGTTCGAGCATGCGTATCTCATGGACGCGGACTTCTTCACGACCAGGCAGCGCGTCCTGGGCTTTGCCGAGGCCATGCACGCGGCGCTGCCCGACCTGACCTGGAGCACCTCGGCGACCGTAGGGCATCTGTTGAGGCTGGAAGACGACCTGCCTCGTCTTTACGAATGCGGCCTGAGACTCGTGGAGATGGGCATCGAGGCGGGTTCCAACGAACAGCTGGAGTTCCTGGGCAAGAAGAACTTCGGCAAGCCTGCCACATGGCAGCAGAGCGTCCAGGCGACCCGTGCGCTGCAAAGCAACAACATCGCCATCGGTGTCGACTACATCATGTTCTACCCTCACCAGTCGCTCACCGCACTGGCCGAGAACCTCGTTTTCCTCAAACGCGCAGCGCTCCTGGATGAAGAGGTCGACGATCACTACTTCAACCAGTTGGTGCTCTACCAGGGCACCCCGTTGCGTGAGTTTTACGAACAGCTTCGGGGTGAGCCGTTCGACCCCGCCGAGCTGCCGGACACGACGGACCTCTACCTCGACCGTGATGTGCTCACCATCCGTGAGACGTATCTGGGTGAATATCGGCGGCGATGGCATCCAGAGGTCGTGCGGCTGCGCAGCGAGCTCAAAACATCGGCCGAGGCAACGGACGACCAACTCCTCGCCACGAAGCTGCGGCTCCACGGCACCTGGCTGCTGCATACGCCGTACCGTGTGTTGGAGGCACTGCTGCGCAATCCTTCCGCCAGTATTCCCGACGCCTGCCCCTGGCTGCCGAATGCCTTGAAACGAGCGTGTCGAGCCGTCTCGACCACCGCTGGAGAGCCTGTTGCCCATGCGTAGGGTGAACGTACCCGAGCGCTTTCTGAATGCGCTCCCGTGGAGGGCCGGGGAGCACTGGGACGTCGTTGTCGTGGGTCTGCCCTTCGCCGGGGGGAGCTTGTCCGGAAGCCGTTCCTCGCTCGGCCCGGGCATGCTCCGCTCGGTCTCACGCATCATCAGCCCGCGCCCTCTTGCAGAGAAGGCAGAGGGCTGGTGGGACTACCGCGGGCAGCACCTGCTGTGCGAGGGGCTGCGCATCGGTGACGCCGGCGACCTCACCGTCGACCCGCTGCACGCGGCGGCCGACCTCGAACGACTACCCGATGTGTTGGCGGCTCTCCGGGCCACGTGCTCGCTGCTCGTGGTCCTGGGCGGCGACGACTCGTTGTCGTACTGGATCCACCGGGGTTTCGAAGGAGTCCTCGTCCACGTGGACGCGCACGAGGACGGCCACCCCGTGCGCGAGGGAGCGGGACCGCATCACGCCGACTTCATCAGCCACCTGGAACGCCACTCCGCGCCTTACATCGTCCAGTACGGCATGCGCGGGATGGTTCAGGGACGTCCACAGCTCCCTGGAGAGCGTCGCACCATCGCCGTCGACCTGCGGCAACTGGATGCGCTGCTTGTTGCGGCACCCACCACAGACTGCGCCGTGAGTCTCGATGTCGATGTCCTGGAACCGGAGTTGATGCGGAGCGTCACCGCGCCCGTCCCCGACGGCATGACCACCGAAGCGGTGTTAGAGGCGGTGCGGGCGGTGGCCACCTCGGGGAGGAGAGTGCGGCAGTTCTCCGTCATGGAATTCGCTCCCCATCCTGATAGCGGACGCGCCGATGCCATGCGGCTGATCCACCTCGTACTCCGCTCTCTCGACATGTGGCACGGCGGAGACGACCGTGGCTGACCCAGCGCCCGGCCCTCTGCAGACCACCCCTGAACCGCTCCATGAGTGGCTGGGCTTTGGGCGTATGCTCCTCACCCCCTCGGGCACCGCAGCGCTGACGGCGGGAGTGCGCGCACTCGCCCGCAGGGCTGGATGCGCTCCCGGTGCCGTTGACGTCCCGGCCCTCGCCTGCTGGACTCTGACCACAGCGGTACGCCAGGCTGGGGCCAAGCCCCGCTACCTCGACATCGATACGGCGCTCGGTCCACGCATTCCACCCGATCGTGAGCCGAACCCGCTCGGCGTCACCGTCGCACCGTGGAGCGGCCGGCTGAGCGGGGGCGAACAACTGGTCCCGCAGACGATCATGGACGCGTCCGTAGGGGTATTCGCCCCGCTGCCCGGCGGAACCCGCGGCCCGGATATCGCCGTCATCAGCCTCGGCGCCGGGAAGCCGCTGCACCGCCCCGGAGGAGGCGGACTGGTCCTCTTCGACGACCCTGCGATCGCGGAGTCACTGCGCTTCGATCTCGCCCACGGCCGGTCTGGGCAGATGTGGCTCGCTGACGGCCCTCGTCTCGTACCCGGTTCGACAGACGTCACGCAACTGGGCGTTGCGATCACCGACCTGGCCGTTTCAGCCAATGAACGCCGCCACTCCCAGGCCAGGGCGATCAGCGAACTGACCGCCATCTGCCCGATGTTGCGGGCGGCACTCCCGCAAGGGCCCGTTGAGGGCACCGGGGTGAGCACCGTGCTCCCGGTCCTTCTCGACCGTGACTACCCGCTGAGCGCGCGAGATGTGCACCGCGCCGCCGTCGCGCACGGCATGCCGCTCGCGGTGCAGCCCGTCACGCCTCCCTATCTGGAGCCGGCCGGCCGCGACCTCACCGGTGACTGCCCTACCGCCGAATCGGTCGGCCGGCGCTTGCTGTTCGTCCCCGCCGAACCTCTGCCTGACTTCATACGGTCCGGGATCGCCTCGCTTCTCGACGTTCTCGCCACGCGCCCTGCCGAGCACACCTATCCCTACGGGCTCTCTCCGTCCGACGCCCCGCCGCCGGAGCAACTGCGCGGGCCGGTCACTCTGGCCCGTCGGCTCGACCGGCGGTTTGTGGCGGCAGACGAGCTGACCGGGAAGACGTACGCCGTCTCTGCCGACGTCGCCGCCCGGATACTGGGACGGGCAGAACGAGGGGTGTCCTGGTGAGGCCGCTGTTCCTGGGCCGTGGCGCCGCGGACTGTGCCGCGGCACTTCTGCTCGCCTCCAGCCGCCAGGTGGCAGTCTCCGTGCCCGTCGGCTCGGCACGCAGCCGTGTTCTGGTCCGCGCCGGCTTCACCCCCGTCGTCGACGGGCTGCACTGCCTGCACCGTACGACGGGCGACCGATCGCACCTGCCGCGCAAACTCCGCCAGACACTCGCTCGCTCCCAGGCCGCTTGGCAGCGCGAAGAACTGCATCTGGCCCTCACGACACCTCAGGACTACGGCGTCGAGAGGCTCGTCGAAGAAGTCTATTACCCTATTCTGGTACGGCACTTGTACACTGCCGGGCGCTCCCCTTTCGGTACGCACAATCTTCCCCAATTCAAGGCGCTGTTGGGTCGGCGCAGTGTGCTCGCGGTCGTGAGCCGGGCGCGGCGGACCGTGGGGGCGGCCCTGCTACAGGAGGAGTCGCTCTGCCGCCTGTGCGTACCAGGTGGTGAAGCAGTCGAGTTGGATAAATCGCTCGTGGGGATGGTCTATT
The DNA here is from genome assembly GCF_059570575.1 of Streptomyces sp. CNX435. Lineage (NCBI taxonomy): Bacteria > Bacillati > Actinomycetota > Actinomycetes > Kitasatosporales > Streptomycetaceae > Streptomyces > Streptomyces sp. CNX435. The sequence goes on from NZ_JCANTA010000009.1 coordinate 104,073, forward strand.
GCCTGACCCCAGAGTTCTACCCCGCCAATCGCGCCTTCCTCGAAATTCTCCGGCAGGCTGTCGGATACGCGGGGTGGAGTTGTCTGTCCATGGGCGAGGACACCGGCTGGATCGATCTCGGTTATCTTCCCATCGTCAACGATAAATTGCGCTGGAGCGACGCGGTCGGGCTCCGGCTTACCCGGTTTCCCATGCACCTGAAGCTTGCCCCGCGCCGTCCCATGCGCCGGGACAGGCTGCCAGGCGCACTGCTGACCTGGGATGCGCTAGGAGGGCAGTTGCACGTACGCCACCTGGGCGTGCCCGAGGGCGACATCAAGAAACTGCGCAGAGGCATAGCGCAGCATACCGCCGACCGAGGAATCTCATGAAGTTCCTTCCTGCCGTACCCCCCGAGGCTGATTTCCGCATCCTCATCTCGTCCCGGCTGATGACGGCTGTCGCGGGTGCGGCCACCCCGGTCTTGCTGATCTTCACGCTGTTGGATCGCCCTTCGGGCGACCGGGAACTCGGCTGGGTCCTCGGAGTAGGCGCCCTTCCCGCCCTTGTCGTCCTGTTGTTCTCCGGACTCGCCACCGACCGACTCTCGCGCCGTGGGCTTGTCTTCACCGGCGATCTGCTCAACGCACTGCTGTGCGCAGGCGTCGGAATCATGCTGCTGACCGGGCACTCGCTGCTGTGGTTCATCGTGGCGGCGGCCGTCCTGTCGGCTGGCACCCAGGCTCTTCTCTACCCGGCGTACGGCGCGCTCCTGCCCGCCACCGTGGCCGACGAACACGTCCAGGAGGCCAACGCTCTGCGGAGCGTCATCACCACGACGTCCTCCATTGCCGGCCCCACCCTGGCCGCCGCGGGCTCGACCCTTGCCCCGCTCTGGGCGGCCTGGCTGACGGCCGCCGCCCTCTTCGCTCTGGGCGGTCTCCGCGTCCGCGCCGTGGCGACCGACGGCAGTGCTCCGGAACGCGACGACGGTCTGCTGCAGCAGATCCGGGCGGGCTACCGCTACTTCCGTGCGCATCGTTGGCTCACCGTCATGACAGCCTATTCGGCGGTCTGGCACCTGGTGGTGTGGGCGCCGCTCATCGTGCTCGGCGCGGTATCTATGCGTGAGGACTACGGCGGGGCAGCACGCTGGGGCTATGTCGAGACTGCCCTCGGGGTGGGCGGCCTGTGTGCGGGCCTCGTCATTGGACGGTTGCGCCCCCGCCGCGTTCTGCTGGCCGCCATGACCGGCCTCACACTCGCCGCCGCCGCGGCGCTGGCGATCGGTCTGCACGCGCCCTACGCCCTCGTGCTGGCCGCCGCCTTTCTCTCTGGAGCAGGGCTGTGTGCCGCGGATGTCTTCTGGTCCTCTTCCCTGCAGAAGCGGGTTCCTTCTGACCTGCTGGGCCAGATTCTCAGCTACGACTACCTCGTGTCCGTGGCCCTCCTGCCCATCGGATACGCCCTCGCCCCATTCCTCTCCGACTGGATCGGCACGGGAACCTACCTGGTCTCGGGGATGGTGATCGCGGTCCTGGGCTTTGGGGTCGTGGCTCTGGAACCCACGGTCCGCGAATCCGTACCCCGTGATCTGCCCATGGCAGACCCCGTCACCTGACACCGAATTCCGCCGCCGGGACTCATGGCGGCCTCGCGGGGCCCGTAGCCTCCGGGCCATGCGCGTGTACCTCGGCAGCGACCATGCCGGCTACGAACTCAAGAACCATCTCCTCGCCTGGCTCCGGGAGCATGGGCACGAACCCGTCGACTGCGGCCCGTTGATCTACGACGCCGACGACGACTACCCGCCGTTCTGCCTGCGCGCCGCCGAGCGCACCGTTGCCGACCCCGGCAGCCTCGGCGCTGGAGCACAAGTACGGGGTGGGCGGCCGGAAGCCCCTATAGATCGTCAGGCGTTGAAGACGGCCTCGGCGCGGTCGCGGTTTTCGTGCAGGTCCCAGTACAGGGGGGCGATCTGCTCGGGCGTGGCCGTCGGGCTGCCTTCCGGGCCGCCTCCGCCGATCCAGACGTTGATCGCCACGTGGGCGGCGTGCACGCCGCTGCCCGCCAGTTCCTTGTTCAGGTTGATCACCCAGTTGCGCAGAGCCGCCTGGGCCGCGTTGACGTTGCCGAACATCGGCACAGGGTCCACGGAACCGCCGCCGGTGGTGAACAGCAGAGTCCCGGCGCCCGCCTCGCGCATCGCGGGCAGTACCGTCCGGGCCGCCGCGATGGCGCCGTAGCAGGCGTACTCGATCATCGGCTGCAGATTGTCCACCGTGACCTCCGAGGGAACGGCCAGGGTGAGGCCGGGCACCGGGGAGTGCGGGGCAGGCGAGTACTCCAGTACGTCGATGCCGCCGAAGCGGGCCCCGGCCGTGTCCAGGGCATCGGTCAGCGAGGCGCGGTCGAGGACGTCGGCGGGGAACGCGGCGGCCGTGATGCCTTCCCGGCCGAGCTGGGTGACCAGCGTTTCCAGCTTCTCCTTGGTACGGGCGATCAGGGCGACGTCGAAGCCGCGGCTGCCGAAGGTGCGGGCGATGGCCAGGCCCATGCCGGAGCCGGCGCCGACGATGGCGAGAGTGGGCACAGTGAGATCTCCTCCGTGTGGTGACCGCCGGGACATGCGGAGACCGGATGCCCGGCCGGCGTGTGGATCAGGCGTGGGCGGCGTGGTCGGCGGGAACCGCGCAGCCGTCCGGGCCGCAGATCGCCGCGTCGTTGCCGGCACCGAGAACGGTCGGGTGGGTCTCGGCCCAGACCTGGCGCAGGATGTCGAGCAGGGTTTCGGTGTCCTGCGCTCCCGCAACGGCGTACCGGCCGTCGATGACGGTGAAGGGAGCACCGGTTGCCCCGAGCCGCTGCGCCTGGTGTGCGTCTTCCTGTACCTGACGGCGGTAACGCCGGTCGGTGAGCACCTGGCGGGTCTGTTCGCGGTCCAGGCCGAGCCTGTCGGAGTACCCGAGCAGGTCGTCGAGCGTGAAGAGCGACTCGGCTTTGCCGAAGTAGGCGCGGAAGAGCATGTTCCAGGCTTCGCCGTTCTTGCCTTCGGCGGAGGCGTGGGCCAGCAGTTCGTGGGCCAGGTCGGTGTTTCCGACCCGGTTGTCCAGGACCCGGTAGGGGGCCAGGCCCTCGGCGGCGGCCATGCCTTCGAGGTCCGGTACGCCGGCCTGCCCGGGGAGTGCGCCGTACTTGGCCAGCACGAATTCGCGGACGCTGAGCGTGCGGTCCTCGGGGAGGCCGCTGCCCAGAGGGAACGAGCGGTGGACCACCTCTACGTGGTCGCCGTGCTCGAATCGCTCCACGGCCCGGTCCCACCGATGGCTGCCCAGACCGCACCAGGGGCAGGTGATCTCGGACCAGATCTCTACCTTCATGGCCTGTCCTCCAATTCCTACTGTTTGTTCGTAACGCCATGATGAGCCAGTATGGAAGGCGATACAAAAGGCACATCGGTGTGCGCGACGGAGAGGAACGGGCGCCATGCAGGACAGTGCGGGTATAGGGATGGCGGCTTCGGTCGGGCCGTGCGCGAGCATCCCCGCCGATCACATGGACTTCATCCGCCAGGTGCTCGACCGGGTGGGCGACAAGTGGAGCATGTTGATCATCGCCGTCCTGGAGGGCGGCCCGACGCGCTACACCGACTTGCAGCGCCGGATCCCGGGCATCTCCCAGCGCATGCTGACCCACACCCTTCGCCAACTCACCGAGGACGGGTTGATCAGCCGTACCGCCTACGCGGAGGTGCCCCCGCGCGTCGAGTACGCGCTCGCCCCGCTCGGCGGCGGCCTGAACGAGATCGTCAAGCAGCTGATCGGCTGGGCGGCCGACCACCACGACGAGATCCGCGCCAACCGCTCCCGTGCCGGCACCAACGGCCCCTCCGCGCCCCGGCCCTGAAGGCGCCACGCTTCGCACTCGCGGCGCCCCGGCGCCCGGCGGGGCCCGTAGACTCCGGGCCATGCGCGTGTACCTCGGCAGCGACCATGCCGGATACGAACTCAAGACCCACCTGCTCGGCTGGCTTCGGGAGCATGGGCACGAGCCCGTCGACTGCGGCCCGTTGATCTACGACGCCGCCGACGACTACCCGCCGTTCTGCCTGCGCGCCGCCGAGCGCACGGTCGCCGACCCCGGCAGCCTCGGTGTCGTCATCGGCGGCTCCGGCAACGGCGAGCAGATCGCCGCCAACAAGGTGGCGGGCGTGCGGGCGGCGCTGGCGTGGAGCGAGGAGACGGCCCGGCTGGCGCGTGAGCACAACGACGCCAACGTCCTCGGTGTCGGCGCGCGGATGCACACGCGCGACGAGGCCACCAGCTTCGTCGAGGTGTTCCTCGCCACCCCGTACGCCGGGGAGGAGCGCCACCGGCGGCGGATCGACATGCTGAGCCGGTACGAGCAGAGCGGCGAGCTCCCCGACGTGCCGGCGCACCACCCGCAGCCGTAGCGGCCACGACCAGCGGTAGAGGACCGGACGTATGCCTGAGGGCCACACCATCCACCGCCTGTCCGTCGAGTACGGGGTCCGCTTCGGCGGCCGGGTGGTGCGGGCGGCCAGCCCGCAGGGCAAGTTCGCGGACGGCGCCGCGCTCATCGACGGCTGCCGGCTCACCGGCACCGACGCCCACGGCAAGCACCTGTTCCTCGGCTTCGGCCCCGTCGGCCACCTCCACGTCCACCTCGGGATCTACGGCAAGGTCGGCTTCGGCGACGGCCCCGCCCCCGCACCCGTCGGCGCCGTCCGGCTGCGGCTCGCCACCGGCGCCGGCTACGCCGACCTGCGCGGCCCGTCGGCGTGCGAGCTGGTCACCGAGGAGGAGAAGGACGCCGTCCACGCCCGGCTCGGCGACGACCCGCTGCGCGCCGGCGACGACGGCGAAGGGTCCTGGGCGCGGATCTCGCGCAGCCGCGCGCCCGTCGCCACGCTGCTCATGGACCAGCGGGTGATCTCCGGCGTCGGCAACATCTACCGCACCGAGGTCCTCTTCCGGCACGGCATCGACCCGTACCGCGCGGGCCGCGACCTCGGCCGGCCGGCCTGGGAGGCCGTCTGGGCGGACCTCGCGGTGCTGATGCGCGAGGGCGTACGCACCGGGCGCATCGACACCGTACGGCCCGAGCACCTCCCCGAGGCGATGGGCCGCCCGCCGCGCGTCGACAGGCACGGCAGCGAGGTCTACGTCTACCGCCGCGCCGGGCAGCTCTGCCACCTCTGCGGCACCGACGTGCGCGCCGCCACCCTCGCCGCCCGCAACCTCTTCTGGTGCCCCACGTGCCAGCCCACGTGACGCTTGTCCCAACTGCGTCTGCGCAGGCCCACCTTCGTTCCAAACTCCGGGAATTCGCATACGATTCCGGCAGTGCCGCCCGAAGGGTGCGGTCGGCACGCCGTGAATCGACGCCCGGCGCGGCGGGTGGATAGGGTCCCGGGGCATGGCCGGAGGTGCGGGTTCCGCCTCGCAAGCGGCCCGGTGGCACAAGGCGCTGCACCGGGCCCGGATCGGCGTGCGCAGGGCCGGTGTCGACTACTTCCGCGGTGAGGGCTCCGACTGGCTGGCCCTGGCGGTCCTGCTGCTGACCATCCCGGCGCTCGCCGCCGGCACGGTCTACTCGCCCGCCTGGATCTCACCGGCCGCGCTGGCGCTGCCGATCTTCGTCGGCGGCCTGGTGCTGCGGCCGGCCAGCCTCCTTGCGCTGTACGCCGTGGCCGCCACCGCGCTCATCGTCGAGGCGATGATCCTCGGCCCGTACGCCGACGGCCCGGCCCGGGTGACGCCGGGCACCGTGCTCGTGATCGCCTCGGTGGGTCTGACGGGGCTGACCGTCGCGCAGTTCCGCAGCCGCGTGGGCGTGCCGTGGCGGCGCGGCGGCACGATGCTCTTCGACCTGCGCGAGCGGATCCGGGTGCAGAGCAAGCTGCCGCGGCTGCCGCGCGGCTGGCACGCCGAGATGTCGCTGCGCCCGGCCGGCGGCCAGTCCTTCTCCGGCGACTTCGTCGTCGCCGCCCGCACCCACGGCGGCCACATCCTGGAGGCCGTGCTCACCGACGTCTCCGGCAAGGGCATGTCGGCCGGGTCGCGGGCGCTGCTGCTGTCCGGCGCCTTCGGCGGGCTGCTCGGCTCGCTGCCGCCGCACGACTTCCTGCCGGCCGCCAACGGCTATCTGCTGCGCCAGGAGTGGGAGGAGGGCTTCGCCACCTCCGTGCACCTAGTGCTGGACCTGGAGTCCGGGGACTACGAGCTGTTCTCGGCGGGCCATGTGCCGGGCGTGCAGCTCAGCGCCGGCACGGGCCGCTGGGAGGAGAAGGGCGCGGAGGGGCCGCTGCTCGGCGTCGTGGAGGGCGCGCAGTTCGACCCGCTGAAGGGGACGCTGCGCCGCGGGGACGTGCTGATGCTGTTCTCGGACGGCCTGGTCGAGGCGCCGGACCGGGACCTGACCGAGGGCATGGACCGGCTGATAGGCGAGGCCGACCACTACGCGTCGAGCACGTTCCGGGGCGCGGCGTGGCATCTGATCGAGAAGGTGGCGAAGGACGTCAAGGACGACCGGGCGCTGCTGCTGATCTGCCGGGAGTAGGGCGCGCGGAGCCGGGACGTACGGGGCCGGGGGGGTACGGGGCCGGGGGGTACGCGCATCGCGGTGGTGCGCGTACGCCCCGGCCCCCCGGGTCAGTTGGCGGCTGCCGCCGTCGGGGCGGCCCGGGCCGTGCTCCGGGCCGGACTCAGCGGTCGGCGGTCGCCCGCTCCCGTTCCGGGGCGTACTCCTCCGCCACCGGCCGCGACCGCGGCGAGCCGCCGCGGTCGCCCTCGGATTCCGACTTGAACAGCCAGTTCATCTTCGGCTCCATGGACCACCGGAACATCTGCCGCACCGGCGGGGTGCACAGCACCGTGATGATCACGACCGCGATGGCCGTCACGACGACGGCGCCGAGCGGCGTGTGCACGAAGTCGTGGTCGTACCAGTCCCAGAAGCGCGAGCCCTTGGCGAGGAACCCGTGCAGCAGGTACCCGTACAGGGTGCCGGCGCCCAGCACGGTGAACCACATCGTGCGCCGCGGCACCCAGGCCAGGAAGCACACCGTGAGCACCAGCGCGCAGCCGAACATCGCGAACGTCATCGCAGGCCCGGCCCAGATGGGCGCGCCCAACTCCTGTGCGGAGTCGCGGTGGTAGAACCAGCCGGCGTTCATCCGCGGCACGGCCCAGTACGCGACCACCGCGGCCACCAGGCCCACCGGCAGGGACAGCAGCCGCACCTCGCGCCGCCGCACCAACTGGAAGTGCTCGGGCTTGAGCATCAGGCCCAGCACGAAGAAGGGCATGAACTGCAGCACCCGCTGCAGGTCGAGGTCGTTGCCGACGGTGTCGCTCATGGACGCGGCGGTGGCGATGAGCAGCGCCAGCGGGACGGGCCAGCGCACCGCCTTCCACAGCGGTGCCGTCATCCGCCAGACGAACAGCGCGATGAGGAACCACGTCAGATACCACGGGTCGAGGATGCTGATGCGGTAGTCGGGGACCTCGCCCGCCCAGCGGTTGAAGAACGTGTACGCCGTCTCGAAGATCACGTACGGCACGAGCACGCCGGTGACGAGCCGCTGCACGCGGCCGGGGCGGCCGAGGTCGAACGAGCGTGACATATAGCCGGAGATGAGGATGAACGCCGGCATGTGGAAGGAGTAGACGAGCATGTAGAGCGCGGACGCGGCACGGCTGTCGTCGCGCAGCGGCTCCCAGGCGTGGCCGAGCGCGACCAGCACGATGGCCAGGTACTTTGCGTTGTCGAAGAAGGGGTCGCGGGATTTCGGCTTGCCGGAGTCGCCGGCCGGACGAGCCGCGGTCTGCGGCGGGTGGGTCACGAAGCCTCCTGGTACGAGTCCGGCGGCGGAACCCGGAACCGCACCGGCGGGTTGGGGTCGAGGGGGGATCGAAACATCGTCGGCACCATAGCGTCCGAGTGTCTGGCCCGTAAATTCGAAGTCAGCGTCGGGAATTTCATTGTCATCGGGACGGTCGGCGTGGTCAGTTGGCATCACCGTATGCCAGTTTTGTCCTGAATGAACCGGACATAGAGGCATGAACCATCCGCGTGTCTCGCGGTCTTCTTTTGGCCAGTTCCGATTCGTTCACGCGCGGCGTGAATGGGGAATTGTGACGGCCGCAACACCCGTCCCCGCACCGCTCATTGCGTATATGCCTGCCGCCGGATCGCGAAATTCGGATTCGCCGGCGGTTTCCCGCGGCCCGCCGCCGGGGATGGACCGCATGGGCGCGCCACCGGCGCGGAGGCCGTACGGCGTCCGCGTGCACCGAAGGCGCACATCGGTGTAAGGGGCGCGAGATGTCAGCCAGTTGGGCATCCCGCGCACCGTCGTGCGCCTCTTGGTGGCACGATGGATCCACCGGGGTGTGCGGGCGGCGGGTGCCCTGGGTGGGTGAACGAGAACCTATGGGGTGATCAGGGCGTGGCTATCTCACTGTCCATGGTGCTGCTGATGGGGATCATCCTGGTCGTGCTGATCCGTGGCGGCTCGGTCAAGATAGGTCCGGCGATCGTGGCCGTGCTGTTCGGCTTCTTCCTGGCGTCCAGCAGCGCCGCTCCGGACATCAACGAGGCACTCGACGAGATAACCCAGAGCATCAGCGACATCGGCACCTGACCCCCGCGGGGGTCAGGCCGACGTGCACACGGCAACGGCCGGGACACCGGCCTGCGCCCGTCGTGACCGACGTGGCGCGGCCATGATCCCGGCCGTCTGCTCACCGAGCGGGTGACGGGAATCGAACCCGCGTAGCCAGCTTGGAAGGCTGGAGCTCTACCATTGAGCTACACCCGCAAGCGCCACCCGGCGCGGGCGGCACGCCTGCATCGTAGCCGCTGCGCCCCCGGTCCCGCACGCCGCTTCCCCGAGGCGCCGACCGGCGCGTACACGCGCGCGTACCTCCACGCGTCCGGTACGGGGACGAAGGCGGCTCCGGTACGGGCCGGGCCCCGGGCGCGTACGGCGTCACCAGGGGCGTAATCGGCGGCGGCGCGGCTGTGCGGCATGTACCCTACTGCTCGCACCAGCGGGGTGTGGCGCAGCTTGGTAGCGCGTCCGCTTTGGGAGCGGAAGGTCGTCGGTTCGAATCCGGCCACCCCGACCGCGGCGGGGACCTTCGGCGCGAAGGTCCCTTTATGGGGAGTGGACCCGGCACCGGTACTATGCAAGCTGCGTTCCTGCGTGCCTGGACCGGGCCGCTCCCCGGCTTCAGCCGAAGCCCGGACGCAGCCACAAGAAGTCCAGAAGAAGTACAGCACTTCCCAGACGCCATCCCAAGGAGACCGACCGTGAAGAGCGCCGTGGAGACCCTGAACCCGACCCGGGTTCGGCTCACTGTCGAGGTGCCCTTCGAGGAGCTCAAGCCCAGCCTCGACGCGGCGTACAAGAAGATCAACCAGCAGGTCACGGTGCCGGGCTTCCGTAAGGGCAAGATCCCGGCCCGCATCATCGACCAGCGGTTCGGTCGCGGCGCCGTCCTGGAGGAGGCCGTCAACGACGCGCTGCCGAAGCTCTACGACGACGCCGTCAACGAGAGCGAGCTCAAGCCGCTGGGTCGGCCCGAGGTCGACATCACCGAGCTGAAGGACAACGAGACGCTGACCTTCACCGCCGAGGTCGACATCCGTCCCGAGTTCGAGATCCCGGACTACTCCGGCATCAGCGTCGAGGTCGACGCCATCGAGGTGCCGGACGAGGACGTCGACAAGTCGGTCGAGCAGCTGCGCGAGCGCTTCGCCTCCACCACGCCGGTGGAGCGGGCCGCGGCGGAGGGCGACGTCGTCACCATCGACCTGGAGGCGAGCGTCGACGGCGAGGTGCTGGAGGACGGCGTCGCCAGCGGCGTGTCGTACACCATCGGCTCCGGCGAGCTGCTGGACGGCATCGACGAGGCCGTGACCGGCCTGGAGGCCGGCGGCTCCGCGACGTTCGCCTCCGAGCTGAAGGGCGGCTCCGCGGCCGGCCAGGCGGCGGAGGTCAAGGTCGAGGTCACTCAGGTCGCCGAGCGCGAGCTGCCCGAGCTGGACGACGAGTTCGCCCAGATGGCCAGCGAGTTCGACACGCTTGAGGAGATGCGGGCGGACAGCCGGCAGCGGCTGGAGCAGATGAAGCGGTACGACCAGGCGCAGCAGGCCCAGGAGAAGGTGCTGGACGAGCTGCTGGGCCTGGTGGAGATCCCGGTGCCGGAGAAGCTGCTGGAGGAGGAGATCTCCACGCGCAAGCACAACCTGGAGAACCACCAGCTGGCCCAGATGGGGATGAACCTTGAGGGCTACCTGAAGCTGCAGGAGAAGACCGCCGAGGAGCACGAGGCGGAGCTGAAGGAGCAGGCGGAACGCGGCATCCGCACGCAGTTCGTCCTCGACGAGCTGGTGGGCAAGGAGCAGGTGAACGTCGGGCAGGAGGAGCTGACCGAGCACCTGATGCGCCGGGCGCAGTCCTCCGGCATGAGCCCGGACCAGTTCGCGCAGGCCGTCGTCGAGGGCGGCCAGGTGCCGGTGCTGGTCGGCGAGGTCGCCCGCGGCAAGGCGCTGGCGGTCGTGGTCGAGGCCGCGACGATCACCGACACGAACGGCGAGGCCGTGGACCTGTCGGACGAGGACGAGACCGGTGAAACGGTGACGCCTTCCGCTGAGGAGACGGCGGAGGCCGGCGAGAAGGCGCCGGAGGCCGAGGCGGAGCCGGCCGAGAAGGCGGACGCCTGAGGCGAGGTGTACGAGCGTCACGGCGGGCCCTGCCGCACATGCGGCGGGGCCCGCGGCACGCCGGGCGCTGCGACGGGCGGGCGGCCGTCGGCCGAGCAGCCGGAGGCGTACTCGGCCCGGTGGGCGGCCCCGTTCACGGCCTTCGGCGCGGATGCGGCGACTCCGGGCTCGTCACGCGCGCCTTGCGCGCCATGGTGGCCGCGTGGCCCTGGTTCGTACCCCGTCGCGCACCGGTCGGCGGAGCGGCGGAGCCTGGTACCCACCGCCCCCGGAGGGCCCCGTGCGCTGCGGGCGCGTGCGGGCGGGCCGCGGAGTCGTCCCGCCCCGGTCCGGCGCACCCCGCGGTGCCGGCCGCAGGCCCCCCGCAGGGCACCCGCTCCGCGTGCCGCGGCGGGCCGCACCGTCCCGACCGAAGCCCCGCCGACGGGTGCCCGGCGGACCCGGGGGGCCCATCACCGCAGGGTCCCCGGCCCCGCCCGGAGGGCCTGCGCTCACAGCGAACAGTTCCAGAACCGGGATGGCGCCCGCCTACCTGCGCGTTAGGGTCCATAAGCAAGTCAGGCAAGTCAGGAACGTACAGTCAGACGGCCTCTGTCGGCCGTCGCAGAGTGAGCAGGTGGACACGTGACGAACCCGATGCTTTCCGGCCCGGGCGAGCCGTCCTTCGGCGGCCTTGGCGACCAGGTCTACAACCGGCTGCTCAACGAGCGCATCATCTTCCTGGGCCAGCCGGTCGACGACGACATCGCCAACAAGATCACGGCGCAGCTGCTCCTCCTCGCCGCGGACCCGGACAAGGACATCAACCTCTACGTCAACAGCCCGGGCGGCTCCGTGACCGCCGGCATGGCGATCTACGACACGATGCAGTTCATCAAGAACGACATCGTCACCATCGCTCTGGGCCTCGCGGCCTCCATGGGCCAGTTCCTGCTCAGCGCCGGCACCCCCGGCAAGCGCTTCGCGCTGCCGAACGCCGAGATCCTGATCCACCAGCCGTCCGCCGGCCTCGCCGGCTCGGCGACGGACATCAAGATCCACGCCGAGCAGCTGATCCGTACGAAGAAGAAGATGGCGGAGCTGACCGCGCTGCACACCGGCCAGAGCGTCGAGCAGGTCACCCACGACTCCGACCGCGACCGCTGGTTCTCCGCCGAGGAGGCCAAGGAGTACGGCCTGATCGACGAGGTCATGCCGTCGGCCACGGGGATCCCCGGCGGCGGTGGCACCGGCGCCTGAGGGCCCGGCCCACGGCGCCCCGGCCCCGACCCGCAAGCAGCCCCGCAGCCCCGCGCAGCCCTTCACAGCCGCACTGCCACCAGGACGGAACACCACGATGCAGAACTTCCCCGGACGCGGCCTCTACGACCGCTCGGCCGACGAGGCCGCCGACGCCCGTCGTTCGCTGGGCGCCGAGTCCCGCTATGTCATCCCGCGCTTCGTCGAGCGCACCTCGCAGGGCATCCGCGAGTACGACCCGTACGCGAAGCTCTTCGAGGAGCGGGTCATCTTCCTCGGCGTGCAGATCGACGACGCCTCGGCGAACGACGTGATGGCCCAACTCCTGTGCCTGGAGTCGATGGACCCCGACCGGGACATCTCGGTCTACATCAACAGCCCCGGCGGCTCCTTCACGGCACTCACCGCCATCTACGACACGATGCAGTTCGTCAAGCCGGACATCCAGACCGTCTGCATGGGCCAGGCCGCCTCGGCCGCCGCCGTGCTGCTGGCCGCCGGCACCGAGGGCAAGCGCATGGCTCTGCCGAACGCCCGCATCCTGATCCACCAGCCGTACACCGAGACCGGCCGCGGCCAGGTCTCCGACCTGGAGATCGCCGCGAGGGAGATCTTCCGGATGCGTAACCAGCTGGAGGAGATGCTGGCCAAGCACTCGACGACGCCGATCGAGAAGATCAAGGACGACATCGAGCGGGACAAGATCCTCACCGCCGAGGAGTCCCTGGAGTACGGGCTGATCGACCAGATCGTCTCCACCCGCAAGCTGTCCGCCGGCATCGGCGGCTGACGGCCCGCGGCGGGCTCCCGGCTCGGTGTCCGCGGCGCCGGACCTTCCGTCCGGGCCCATGTCCTCTGGACAGGGCCACCCGTGGAGCGGTCCCCTGGGAAGCGAACCAGTGAGTTGGGCTCAAGGGGACCGCTCGGGGCTCCGGGCAAGGTACCGTCGATACGCAACCAGGTTCCGCCCCCCAAGAGCGGATCCCAGGCGAAGGGGAAGCACCTCGTGGCACGCATCGGTGACGGCGGCGATCTGCTGAAATGCTCGTTCTGCGGCAAGAGCCAGAAGCAGGTCAAGAAGCTCATCGCAGGACCCGGTGTCTACATCTGCGACGAGTGCATCGACCTCTGTAACGAGATCATCGAAGAGGAGCTGGCCGAGAGCTCCGAGGTGCGCTGGGAGGAACTGCCCAAGCCCCGCGAGATCTACGAGTTCCTCGAGGGCTACGTCGTCGGCCAGGAGGCCGCAAAGAAGGCGCTCTCCGTCGCGGTCTACAACCACTACAAGCGGGTGCAGGCCGGCGAGAACGGCGCCGCGGCGCAGAACCGCGAGGACGGCATCGAGCTGTCGAAGTCCAACATCCTGCTGCTCGGCCCCACCGGTTCCGGCAAGACGCTGCTGGCGCAGACCCTGGCCCGGATGCTCAACGTCCCCTTCGCCATCGCCGACGCCACCGCCCTCACCGAGGCGGGGTACGTGGGCGAGGACGTCGAGAACATCCTGCTGAAGCTGATCCAGGCCGCCGACTACGACGTCAAGAAGGCCGAGACCGGCATCATCTACATCGACGAGATCGACAAGGTCGCACGGAAGAGTGAGAACCCGTCGATCACCCGTGACGTCTCCGGCGAAGGCGTGCAGCAGGCGCTGCTGAAGATCCTGGAGGGCACCACGGCCTCCGTGCCGCCGCAGGGCGGCCGGAAGCACCCGCACCAGGAGTTCATCCAGATCGACACCACGAACGTGCTGTTCATCGTCGGCGGCGCCTTCGCCGGCCTGGAGAAGCTCATCGAGTCCCGGGCGGGTGCCAAGGGCATCGGCTTCGGCGCCACCATCCGCTCCAAGCGCGAGTTGGAGAACGAGGACCCGTTCCAGGAGGTCATGCCCGAGGACCTGGTGAAGTACGGCATGATCCCCGAGTTCATCGGGCGGCTGCCGGTCATCACCAGCGTGCACAACCTGGACCGGGCCGCCCTGCTGAAGATCCTCGTCGAGCCGCGGAACGCGCTCGTCAAGCAGTACCAGCGCCTCTTCGAACTCGACGGCGTCGAGCTGGACTTCGACCGCCCGGCGCTGGAGGCCATCGCCGACCAGGCCATCCTCCGCGGCACCGGCGCCCGCGGGCTGCGCGCCATCATGGAGGAGGTGCTGCAGTCGGTGATGTACGAGGTGCCGTCCCGCAAGGACGTCGCCCGCGTGGTCATCACGGAGGAGGCGGTGCACTCCAACGTCAACCCGACGCTGGTGCCCCGCTCCCGCGCCGCCGAGCCGGAGCAGCGGCACCAGGAGAGCGCCTGAGCCCGCGGCGCACCCTGCGCACCACACGAAAAGGGGCCGCCCGCCGGGCGGCCCCTTTTCGTGTGGTGCGGTACGGCTCAGCCGATCGGCACCCGGACGTCGTTGCGGACGTCCGCGGTGGTGGTCGCGGCGTCATCGATGCTCATCTCGCCGCCCACGAGGATCTGCGCCGGGTCCGTCAGCGCGACGTAGCCGACGGTGCTGCTGTCGGCCCAGGCGCAGGTCGGGAACTTGAAGGCGCCGACCGTCTCGTCGCCGGTTTCGAACTCCACGTACTGGCACTTCATCGAAGCGCCCTCCTCCAGCCCCTCCGGCTGGACGTCTTCCGGGCTGCCGACCAGCTTCGCGCTTTCGCCACCGCCGGTGGTCGGGTCGGCCGCGGCCTCCTCGGCCAGATACGTGAAGAACGCGTCCAGGGCCGACTCGGGATCATCGACGGTGCCGTAGACGCCCTGGAACTGCAGCATCTTGGCCGTTTGGCTCTCGCCCGCCTTGTAGCCGGCGCCCACGTCCTCGGCGTCGGAGATGCCGAACGACTCCAACTCGGACATGTCGCTCGACGACAGTCCGCTGCCGCTGCCGGACGCCGCGTCTTTCTGGTATTCGGTGGCGACCGTCTCGGGGGTCGTCAGCTTGTACTTCTCGCCGCTGTCGACCGGCGGGTCTTCGCCGCTGTCGCCGTCGTCGCCCCCGCTGCCGCCGTCGGTCTGCGACTTCTTCGACTCGTCCTTCTTGCCGTCATCCTCGTCGTCCCCACCTATCAGGAAGAACCCGGCGACGGCGATCAGGGCGACCGCCACCACGGCGGCCAGGACGATGAACAGCGTCTTGTTGTTGTTGCCGCCCGGCTGCGGAGGCGGTGCCTGGTTGTACCCGGGCTGCTGCCCGTACGGCCCCGCCTGCTGCTGGCCGTAGCCCCCCGGCTGCTGCCCGTACGGGCCGGCCTGTTGCTGCTGCTGACCGTAGCCCTGGTCGCCGCCCTGCTGCGGGTAGCCGTAGCCGGGCTGACCGGGCTGGCCGGGCTGACCAGGCTGGGCGGGCTGGGAGTAGGGCGACTGCGCCGGTTGCTGTGGGGGCTGCTGCGGCTGGCCGTAGGGACCGGGCTGCCCGTACGGGCCTGGCTGCTGCCCTCCACCCCCGTACGGTCCGGGTGGCGGCGGCTGGTTGTGACTCATTACGGTCCCCTCCGTGAGTTAAGACTGCTCCGCCCATACTGTCGGATCGCGCCGCGTTGCGCTGCCTCGGGTCTCGATCGGCCCGCTGTGCGGTTGTCCATGCGGTTGTCCACAAGGACGCACGCCGTCCACAAGTGGTTCGCAGCGGGGTGTGACGCGGCTCTAGACTGACCGTCGTGACCGACGCAGAGAACCCGCAGCGCAGCGCAGCAGAACTTCCCACGCAGTACACGCCCGGCGAGGTCGAGACCTCGCTGTACGAGGGCTGGGTAGAGCGCGGTTACTTCGCGGCGGACGCCAAGAGCGACAAGCCGCCGTACACGATCGTCATCCCCCCGCCGAACGTCACCGGCAGCCTCCACCTCGGCCACGCCTTCGAGCACACGCTGATCGACGCCCTCACCCGCCGCAAGCGCATGCAGGGGTACGAGACGCTGTGGCAGCCCGGCATGGACCACGCCGGCATCGCCACGCAGAACGTCGTGGAGCGCGAGCTGGCCAAGGAGGGCCTCTCGCGGCACGATCTGGGCCGCGAGGCGTTCGTCGAGCGGGTGTGGCGATGGAAGGCGGAGTCCGGCGGGCAGATCGCCGGCCAGATGCGCCGCCTCGGCGACGGCGTGGACTGGAGCCGCGACCGCTTCACCATGGACGAGGGCCTGTCCCGCGCCGTCCAGACCATCTTCAAGCGGCTCTACGACGACGAGTTGATCTACCGCGCCGAGCGCATCATCAACTGGTGCCCCCGCTGCCTCACCGCCATCTCCGACATCGAGGTGGAGTACCAGGAGGACGACGGCGAACTGGTCTCCATCCGCTACGGCGAAATCGAGGGGGCGGAGCGCAGCGACTCCGTTGAGGGCGGCGGCGGGCGACGGGCGGGCCAGTCCCTCGTCGTGGCGACCACGCGCGCCGAGACGATGCTCGGCGACACCGCCGTCGCGGTCCACCCGGACGACGAGCGCTACCGCCACCTCGTCGGCACGGAGATCCTGCTGCCGCTCACCGGCCGCCGCATCCCCGTCGTCGCCGACGAGCACGTGGACCCGGAGTTCGGCTCCGGCGCCGTGAAGGTGACTCCGGCGCACGACCCCAACGACTTCGAGATCGGCCGCCGGCACGGCCTGCCGATGCTCACCGTCATGGACGAGCACGCCGTCATCACCGCCCACGGCCCCTTCCAGGGCCTGGACCGGCTGGAGGCCCGCTCGGCGATCGTCGCCGCGCTGCGCGCCGAGGGCCGGATCGTGGCCGAGAAGCGGCCGTACGTGCACTCGGTGGGCCACTGCTCGCGCTGCAAGACCACGATCGAGCCGCGGCTGTCCCTGCAGTGGTGGGTCAAGGTCGGCCCGCTGGCGAAGGCCGCGGGCGACGCGGTGCGCGACGGCCGGGTCGACATCCACCCCAAGGAGATGGAGTCCCGCTACTTCGGCTGGGTGGACAACCTCAACGACTGGTGCATCTCCCGCCAGCTCTGGTGGGGCCACCGCATCCCGGTCTGGCACGGCCCGAACGGGGAGTCGGTGTGCGTCGGGCCCGACGAGAAGCCGCCGGGCGGTGAGGGCTGGACCCAGGATCCCGACGTGCTGGACACGTGGTTCTCGTCCGGCCTGTGGCCCTTCTCCACGCTCGGCTGGCCGGAGGAGACCGAGAGCCTGGCGAAGTTCTATCCGAACTCGGTCATGGTCACCGGCTACGACATCCTCTTCTTCTGGGTCGCCCGGATGATGATGTTCGGGCTGTACGCGATGGACGGCGAGATCCCGTTCCGTACGATCGCGCTGCACGGCATGGTCCGCGACCAGTTCGGCAAGAAGATGTCGAAGTCATTCGGAAACGCGGTGGATCCGCTGGAGTGGATGGACAAGTACGGCTCCGACGCCGTCCGCTTCACCCTCGCCCGCGGCGCCAACCCCGGCACCGACGTGCCGATCGGCGAGGACTGGGTCCAGGGCTCGCGCAACTTCGCGAACAAGGTGTGGAACGCCACCCGCTTCGCGCTGATGAACGGCGCCACGGTCGAGGGCCCGCTGCCCGCCGGAGCGGAGCTGTCCACGACGGACCGCTGGATCCTCTCCCGGCTGAACACGGTCGTCGCCGAGGTCGACGCGCTCTACGACGACTTCCAGTTCGCGAAGCTCTCCGACGTGCTGTTCCACTTCGCCTGGGACGAGGTCTTCGACTGGTACGTGGAGCTGTCCAAGACGACGTTCGCGGCCGGCGGCCCCGCGGCCGACGCCTCGCGCCGCGTCCTCGGCGAGGTCCTGGACGTCACGCTGCGGCTGCTGCACCCGGTGGTCCCGTTCGTCACCGAGGCGCTGTGGACGACGCTGACGGGCCGCGAGTCCCTCGTGATCGCCGACTGGCCCGCCGACTCCGGCTTCCGGGACGCGGCGGCCGAGGCGGAGATCGTGAAGCTCCAGGAGGTCGTCACCGAGGTCCGCCGCTTCCGCGCCGACCAGGGCCTGCAGCCGGGCCAGCGCGTGCCTGCCCGGGTGGAGCTGGCCGGCGTCGGCCTGGCGGCACACGAGGCCGCCATGCGGCAGCTGCTGCGGCTGCAGCCCGAGGGTGACTCGTTCGCCGCCACCGCGTCGCTGCCGGTGGCCGGGGCGACCGTCGCGCTGGACCTGTCCGGGACGATCGATGTGGCGGCGGAGCGCAAGCGGCTGGCGAAGGACCTGGCCGCGGCCGAGAAGGAGAAGACGCAGGCGGAGGCCAAGCTCGGCAACGAGGGCTTTCTCGCCAAGGCGCCGGAGCCGGTCGTGGCGAAGATCCGCACCCGGCTGGCGAAGGCCGAGGAGGACATCGTCCGCATCGGCGCGCAGCTGGAGCGCCTGCCGCAGGCGTAGTGCGTACGAGGGTTACGGGCCCGGGGGCGCCCCCGGGCCCGTAACCCCGGCTACGCGCTGTGGCCCAGGGTCTCCGGCCGCACCGGGTGCGCGAAGGGCAACCCCGCGGCGTAGCGGGCCAGTTCGTCCGCCGCGGCCCGGCCCAGCCGCGGCAGCTCGCCCGCCAGCGACCCCGCGATATGCGGCGTCAGCAGCACGTTGGGCAGCTCGTACAGCGGCGAGCCGGCCGGCAGGAACTCCGGCTCGGTCACGTCCACGACGGCGTACAGCCGGCCCGCGACCAGCTCCTCCGTCAGCGCCTCCTGATCCACCAGCGAGCCGCGCGCGGTGTTGACGAGCGTCGCCCCGTCCCGCATCGACGCGAGCCGGTCCCGGCTGATCAGGTGCCGGGTGCTCGGCAGCTCCGGGGCGTGCACCGTGACGACGTCGGCGACGGCGCACAGGTCGTCCAGACCGGCGGGCGTGGCGCCGAGGGCGCGCAGCTCGCCCTCGTCCGCGTACGGGTCGTACACCAGCGTCGTCAGGTCGTACGGGCGCAGCAGCTCCAGCACCCGCCGGCCGATGTGGGAGGCGCCGACGACGCCGACGGTGCGCCGGTAGTTGCCGGCGCCGGGGTGGTCCGCGTACCAGTCGTACGGACCGCGCCGCCGCCGGTACTCCTCGCGCACCTGAAGCACCCGCTTGCCCGCGAACAGCACCGCCGCGACGGTGTACTCCGCCACCGGCAGCGCGTTCGCCCACGCCGCCGAGGAGACCGCGATCCCGCGCCGCCACACCGCCTCCGTGACGTGGTGCCTGACGGACCCCGCGGCGTGCACGACGGCCCGCAGCCGCGGCGCCGCGGCGAGCACCGCCTCGTCCAGCGGCGGGCAGCCCCAGCAGGTGACGAGCACCTCGGCACCGGCCAGCGCGGCGGCGGCCCGCGGCTCGGTGAAGTCCGCGACGGCCGGCCCGGGTTCGAGGTCCGCGACCGCCGCGAGCCGCTCCCGGGTCGCGGCGTCGAACAGCGGCGGGAGGGCGTCGGGGCTCATCGCGAACAGGGCGCGCGGGCGGCGCCCCGCGCCGCCGAGGGGGTCGTTCTGGGACACGCGGTCGCCTCCTGTGTCGGGCCTGCGATCGGGAGCTGCCGCCGGGCAGCTGCCGGGCGTCCCCCGCGGGCGGGGATCCGTCGTAGCCGGACCCTAGACTGGCATTGTGAGCGCCCGCGAAGAACCCGCAGGTCCCGACCCGGACGAGACCCCCCACAGCCCGGACACCCCGGAAGACGACCCCTTCGACGAGATCGTCGGCACCGAGACCGACCGCGACCCCGACCTGGCCGTCATCGAGGCCGGCAGCCGCACGCTGCGCACCCAGGGCGGCCCGCCCGCCGGGGACGGCGTGCCCGCGCGCCCGGCGGACCCCGAGGTGGCCCGCGCGCTGCGCGAGGCCGAGGCGGAGCTGCTGGCGCGCTGGCCGGAGACGCGGATCGACCCGTCGCTGGAGCGCATCCGGGCGCTGCTCGACGTCCTCGGCGAGCCGCAGCGCGCGTACCCGTCGATTCATCTGACCGGCACGAACGGCAAGTCCTCCACGGCCCGCATGATCGAGGCGCTGCTGGTGGCGTTCGACCTGCGCACGGGCCGCTTCACCAGCCCGCACCTGCAGTCGATCACGGAGCGGATCGGCCTGGACGGGGCGCCGATCGACGCCGAGCGGTTCGTCGAGACGTACCGCGAGCTGAAGCCGTACGCGGAGATGGTCGACGCCCGGCAGGAGCATCCGCTGTCGTTCTTCGAGATGCTGACCGCGATGGCCTTCGCCGCGTTCGCCGAGGCCCCGGTGGACGTGGCGGTCGTCGAGGTCGGCCTCGGCGGCACGTGGGACAGCACGAACGTCATCGACGCCGCCGTGGCCGTCGTCACCCCCATCGCCGTCGACCACAGCCGGCTGCTCGGGGACACCCCCGGGGCAATCGCCGCCGACAAGGCGGGGATCGTGAAGAAGACCGCGACGTCCGCGGGCGGCGGCCCGGGCACCGTCGTGATCATGGCTCAGCAGCCCGTCGACGCCGCGCAGGTGCTCCTGAAGCGGGCCGTGGAGGTGGACGCGACGGTGGCCCGCGAGGGCATGGAGTTCGGCGTGCTGAGCCGGGAGGTCGCGGTCGGCGGGCAGTTGCTGACGCTGCGCGGCCTCGGCGGCGAGTACCCGGACGTCTTCCTGCCGCTGCACGGCGAGCACATGGCGCACAACGCCGCGGTCGCCCTGGCCGCCGTCGAGGCGTTCTTCGGCGTCGGCTCCGCCCACGCCCGCAGCCTCGACGCCGACACCGTCCGGCGCGCGTTCGCCACCGTCACCTCGCCGGGCCGCCTGGAGGTCGTACGGACCTCGCCCCCGGTGATCCTCGACGCCGCGCACAATCCGGCCGGCGCGCTGGCGACGGCGGCGGGCGTGCAGGAGGCGTTCGGTTTCAGCCGACTCATCGGCGTCGTCGGTACGAGCAGGGAGAAGGACGTACGCGGCGTGTTGGAGGCGTTCGAGCCGATCTTCGCCGAGGTCGTCGTCACCCGGAACTCCACGAGCCGCGCCATGGACCCGGACGAGCTGGCGGCCATCGCCGTCGAGGTCTTCGGCAGCGAACGGGTGCAGGTCGAGCCACGCCTCGACGACGCCCTGGAGGCGGCCATTACCCTGGCGGAGGAGGAGGACGAGTACGCCGGTGCGGGCGTGCTGGTCACCGGATCCGTCATCACCGCCGGAGAGGCCCGGCTGCTGCTGGGCGCGGAGTAGAGGGGCGAGCAGAATGCGCACGCTCTGTGCGAGCACGTTGGTCGGCGAGATCATCGTCATCGGCCTGACGGGGCTCGTCGCGATGCGGCAGTCCGACCTGTCCGACGGCACGATCTGGGGGGTCAGCGGCGCCGCCATGGTGCTGTGCGTGCTGCTCTGCGGCATGCTCGGCCGCCCCGGCGCCGTGCACGTCGGCTGGGGGCTGCAGATCGCGCTGATCGCGTCCGGGTTCGTGGTGCCGTCGATGTTCTTCCTGGGCGCGGTCTTCGCCGGCCTGTGGTGGGCGTCGGTGCACTACGGGCGGATCGTCGACGCGGCCAAGGCCGCGCGGGCCGCCGCCGAGGCCGGGGAGACCGCCGAGACCGGCGGCGCCCCGGCGTAGCGGCGGCGGAGGGCGGGACGCGTGCGAGCGTCCGCCGGGGGCCGGGTAAGGTCAGGTTCCCCCGAGTCCAGCAACGCACCGCAGGAGCCGTACATGAGCCAGCGCACGCTCGTCCTCCTCAAGCCCGACGCGGTACGCCGCGGGCTGGTCGGCGAGATCATCGGCCGGATCGAGCGGAAGGCGGACTGGTCGATCGTCGCGCTCGAGCTGCGCACCCTCGACCGGTCGGTCCTGGAGCAGCACTACGCCGAGCACGTAGGCCGGCCGTTCTACGAGCCGCTGGTGGAGTTCATGTCCTCCGGGCCCGTGGTCGCGCTCGTCGTCGAGGGCGAGCGGGTCATCGAGGGAGTCCGTACGCTGGCCGGGCCCACCGACCCGATCGCCGCCGCGCCCGGCAGCATCCGCGGCGACTTCGGCACCATCGTCCGCGAGAACCTCGTGCACGCCTCCGACTCGGAGGAATCCGCCGCCCGCGAGCTGAAGCTGTTCTTCCCCGACCTCGCCTGACGTCCGCGCAGGTCGGCAGCGGGCCCGCCCCCCGTAGAGGCGGCCGGATCATTCGGTCGCCTCTTGGCATGTGCAAGCGAAAACGGGGAAAGTGCAACCGACACGGTGTCGTATTGACTGCGACACCCTCGCTGTCTCCACGACCTCCCGAGACTACGATGTCCCCTACGGGCCGTAGCGCGCGCCGCCCTGCTGCCGACCCCCGTCCGCCATCACCCTGGAAGGCCAGACGTATCCCATGGCGAACAGTATGAGCTTCATCGGCCGTGACATGGCCGTCGACCTTGGGACCGCCAACACGCTGGTGTACGTCAGAGGCCGGGGCATCGTCCTGAACGAGCCGTCGGTCGTGGCCATCAACACCAACACCGGCGGGATCCTCGCGGTCGGTGCCGAGGCGAAGAAGATGATCGGCCGCACCCCGGGCAACATCGTCGCGGTGCGTCCGCTGAAGGACGGCGTCATCGCCGACTTCGAGATCACCGAGCGCATGCTGCGCTACTTCATCCTGAAGATCCACAAGCGCCGCTACCTCGCCCGTCCGCGCGTCGTGGTCTGCGTGCCGTCGGGCATCACCGGGGTCGAGCGCCGCGCGGTCATCGAAGCCTCGACCCAGGCGGGCGCCCGCCAGGTGCACATCATCGAGGAGCCGATGGCCGCCGCCATCGGCTCCGGGCTCCCGGTGCACGAGGCGACGGGGAACATGGTCGTGGACATCGGCGGCGGCACCACCGAGGTCGCGGTGATCTCCCTCGGCGGCATCGTCACGGCGCAGTCCATCCGGGTGGCCGGGGACGAGCTGGACAACGCGATCATCCAGCACATCAAGAAGGAGTACAGCCTCCTGCTCGGTGAGCGCACCGCCGAGATGATCAAGATCACCATCGGTTCGGCGTACGACACCGACCGGGACGAGCACACCGAGATCCGCGGCCGTGACCTGGTCAGCGGGTTGCCCAAGACCGTCGTGATCTCCTCCGCCGAGGTGCGCAAGGCCATGGAGGAGCCGCTCAACGCGATCGTCGACGCGGTCAAGACGACGCTCGACAAGTGCCCGCCGGAACTCTCCGGCGACATCATGGACCGCGGCATCGTGCTCACCGGGGGCGGCGCACTGCTGTCCGGCCTCGACGAGCGGCTGCGGCACGAGACGGGGATGCCGATCCACCTCGCCGAGGAGCCGCTCGACTCCGTCGCGCTCGGCTCCGGCAAGTGCGTCGAGGAGTTCGAGGCACTGCAGCAGGTGCTGGACGCGCAGCCCCGTCGTTAGCTCCCCCCAAGTCCGTACCCCACAGCCGGGACACCCAGGAAGGCGCTTCGGAAGCACGTGAGGGACACACGAGAGAGCCGGGTCCTGCTCCTGCTGCTCATCACCATCTCGTTCGCGCTGATCACGGTCGACATCCGGGGCGGGGACGACTCTCCCCTGGACGCCACGAAGCGGGGGGCCGCGACGGCCCTGGGGCCCGTCGAGGACGGCGTCGCGACGGTGGTCGACCCGGTGGGCAACGCGATCGAGGCGGTCCGCGAGTCGGGCGACAGACACGACCGCATCGCCGAACTGGAGCGGCAGAACGCCGAGCTGAAGCAGCGGCTGGGCAGCGACGACCGCAACCGCGCCCGCGCCGCCGAGCTGGACAAGATCCTCCACACCGCCGGCGCCGGCCGGTACGGCATCAAGGGAGCCCAGGTCATCGCCATAGGAGCGGCGCAGGGCCTGTCCTGGACCGTGACCATCGACGCCGGCTCCCGCGACGGCCTGGAGCGGGACATGACCGTACTCAACGGCGACGGCCTCGTCGGCCGCGTCACCACCGTCGGCCCGTCCACCGCCACCGTGCTGCTCGCCAACGACCCGGAGTTCACCGTCGGCACCCGGCTGGAGAAGACCAGCGAGCTGGGCTTCGCCACCGGTCAGGGCGACCGGCCCATGAAGGTGGAGCTGCTCAACGGCAAGCTGAAGGTGGAGAAGGGCGACCGGCTGGTGACCTTCGGCTCCAGCGGCTCGCGGCCGTTCGTGCCGGGCGTGCCCATAGGGGTCGTCTCGTCGGTCGAGCCGGTGGGTGACGTCACCCGCACCGTGTACGTCGAGCCGTACGCCTCGTTCACCCGGCTCGACATCGTCGGCGTCGTCGTCGAGCCGCCCCGCGACGACCCGCGCGACACGGTGCTGCCGCCCGAGCCCAAGGCGACGCCGACGCCCACCGTCACCGTCACGGTCACTCCCGGCGCGGAAGGCGAGGCGGCGGGCGAGGCGGAAGGTGAGGCGGACGCCGGGGCCGGAGCCGGGGACCCGGCGGCGGAGGACCCCGCCGCCGATGCCGCCGATCCCGCCGGAGGAGACCCCGCAGCCGAAGAGGACGGGAACTGACCGTATGAGGCACGTGAACCGCGTCCTGCTCTCCGCCCTGCTGGTGGTGGTCGCCCTCGTCTTCCAGGTCACCGTGCTCGCCCGGCTCCATCTGCCCGGCGCCGTACCCGACCTGACGCTGCTCGTCGTCCTCGCCCTCGCCATGGTCTACGGCCACGTGGGCGGCGCGCTCGTCGGCTTCAGCGCCGGCCTGCTCGCCGACATCGCGCCGCCCGCCGACCACGCCGTGGGCCGCTACGCCCTCGTGCTCGCCGTCATCGGCTATCTCGCCGGGCTCATCAAACCCGAGTCCGGCCAGGTGCGTACCGCCGCGGGACCGATGATGGTCGTCGGCTGCGCCGCCGTCGGCTCCACGCTGCTGTACGCGGGCGTCGGCGCCCTCGTCGGCGAGGGCTCGGTGCGCGGCGTCGGCCTGGGCAACCTGGTCTTCACCGCCGCGATCTACGACCTGCTGCTCGCCCCGTTCACCGTGCCGCTTGTGATGGCGCTGGCCCGTAAGGCCGACCGCGACACCACCGCCGAGGCCGCCGAGACCGCCACCGGCGGCTCGGCCGCGGGCGACTCCGCGTACCGCTGGCTGGCCGGCGGCACCGCCAGCCGCGCCGCCGTCAAGCGGGCCCGCTCGTACGGCCGCGGACGCGGCGGCATCGGCCGGCAGCGGGGCAACCTGTTCGGCCCCAAGTCCAAGAGTGCCAAGGCCACCCGCATCAAAGGGGTGAAGCGGCTGTGACCAACATTCCGGAGACCGGCAAGTCGACCAGGGTCACCGTCCGGCTGGTCGGCATCCAGGTGCTCGTACTCTCCCTGCTGCTCACCCTGGGCGGCCGGCTGTGGTACCTGCAGATCCGCAACGGCGAGCAGTACGAGGAGGAGGCCGCCGGCAACCACGTCCAGCAGGTCATCGAGCCCGCCGTACGCGGCTCCATCCTCGACTCCCGCGGCGAGCCGCTCGCCGACAACGAGACCCGCCTCGTGGTCTCCGCCAGCCGCACCGACCTGATGAAGATGGACGACGACGGCGAAGCGGTCCTCACGAAGCTCGCCGGGGTGCTGGGCATGAAGCCCAAGACCGTCATGGAGCGGGTGCGGCTCTGCGACGCCAAGACCCCCAAGCCGTGCTGGAACGGCTCCCCGTACCAGCCCATCCCCATCACCGACGAGGCCACGACCCGCCAGGCGCTGCAGATCCGTGAGCAGGAGGAGGAGTTCCCCGGCATCACCGCGGAGCCCACCGGGGTCCGCCGCTACGGCTCGCCGAACGACGCCAACACCGCGCAGGTCCTGGGCTACCTCTCCCCGGTCACCGACGAGGAGATCACCCAGGCCGAGGGCAGCGACAACCCGCTGCTGCGCACCGACCAGATCGGCCGCGCCGGCCTCGAACGCACCTACGACCCCGAGCTGCGCGGCCAGGCCGGCGTGACGAGCTACCGCGTCGACAAGCTCGGCCGGGTGATAGGAGAGGCCGACAAGCAGCCCGGCGTGCCCGGCTCCAACCTGGTCACGAGCATCGACTCGCGGGTGCAGGCGGTGGCCGAGGAGGAGCTGGCCAAGGCGATGGAGGTGGCCCGCACCCAGTTCGACGACAACACCGGCACGAACTACAAGGCGGATTCCGGCGCGATGGTGGTGATGGAGGCCGACACCGGCCGCGTCGTCGCCATGGCGTCCAACCCGACGTACGACCCGAACGAGTGGGTCGGCGGCATCGACGCCGGCACGTACAAGAAGCTGACCGGCAAGAAGGCCAACTACCCGCTGCTGAACCGGGCGACCCAGGGCCAGTCGGCCCCCGGCTCGATCTTCAAGCCGATCCCGACGACCGCCGCGGTCAACGCCGGCTACGACTTCGACGGCAACTACGAGTGCAGCAGCGACTACAGCATCGGCGGCCAGGTCTTCAAGAACTTCGAGTCGCAGAGCTACGGCGCCATCGACCTCGGCCGGGCGCTGGAGGTCTCCTGCGACACGGTCTACTACCGGCTGGCGCACCAGGAGTGGCTGAACGACGGCGGCAACAAGCCGAAGAAGAAACCCGACGACTGGTTCTACAAGACCGCCCACCAGTTCGGCCTCGGCGAGGAGACCGGCGTCGACCTGCCGAACGAGGTCGCCGGCCGGGTCCCCGACCGGCAGTGGAAGAAGGACTACTGGCGGGCCAACAAGGACGCCTGGTGCAAGCAGGGGAAGCAGGACGGCGACTACGCCGAGCGCATCGCGTACGAGAACTGCCTGGAGGGCATGCGCATGCGCGCCGGTGACTCCGTCAACTACTCCATCGGCCAGGGCGACACGCTCGTCACCCCGATCCAGATGGCCACCGTCTACGGCGCCATCGCCAACGGCGGCACGCTCTACGACCCCACCATCGGCAAGGCCGTGATCAGCGCCGACGGCAAGAAGGTCGACACGATCGAGCCGAAGTCGCACGGCAAGCTGCCGATGGACAAGGCCACCCACGCCGCCATAGACGAGGCGCTCGCGGGCGTCGCGACCCGCGGCACCGCCGCCTGGCGCTTCACCGGCTGGCCGCAGGACGAGATCCCCATGCACGCCAAGACCGGCACCGCCGAGGTCTACGGCAAACAGACGACGTCGTGGTTCGCGACGTACACCGAGGAATACACGATCGTCATGACCATGTCCCAGGGCGGCACCGGCTCCGGTGCCTCCGCGCCCGCGGTCCGCGCGGTCTACGACGCGCTGTACGGCGTCTCCAAGGACGGCGACATCGACCCGAAGAAGGCGCTCCTGCCCAAGCCGCAGAAGAAGCTGCCGAAGATCTCGCCGGACGGCAGGATCGAGGCACCGTGACGGCCACCGACGGGTACTCCGTCCGGCGCTTCACGCCCGAGCTGGGCACGTGGGGCAGGCTCACCGCGCGCGACTCGCTGGTGCGCCGGATGGACTGGACGCTCATGGTCTCCGGGCTCGCGCTGTCCGCCGTCGGCACGGCGCTGGTCTGGTCCGCGACCCGCAACCGCGACGACCTCACCGGCGGCGACCCGTACTACTTCGTGATGCGGCACGCGATCTTCACCACCGTCGGCATCGCGCTGATGGCCGCCACCATCTGGGTGGGCCACCGCACGCTGCGCGGGGCGGTGCCGCTGCTGTACGGCCTGTCGCTGGTGCTCGTCGCCACGGTGCTCAGCCCGCTGGGCACCACCATCAACGGCTCCCGCGCCTGGCTCGACCTCGGCGGCGGCTTCACCGTCCAGCCGGCCGAGTTCACCAAGATCACGATCATCCTGGGGATGGCGATGATCCTGGCCGCCCGGGTCGACGCGGGCGACCGCGAGTACCCCGACCACCGCACCGTCGTCCAGGCGCTCGGCATGGCCGCGGCGCCGATCGGGATCGTCGTGCTGATGCCGGACCTCGGCTCCGCGATGGTGCTGACCACGATCGTGCTGGGCGTGCTGCTGGCCTCCGGCGCGGCGGGCCGTTGGGTGCTGGGGCTGGTGCTCGCCGGGGTCGGCGGCGCGGCGCTGGTCGTCTCGCTCGGGATGCTCGACGAGTACCAGGTCAACCGCTTCGCCGCCTTCGCCAATCCCGCGCTGGACCCGGCGGGCGTCGGTTACAACACCAACCAGGCCCGGATCGCCATCGGCTCCGGCGGGGCGACCGGCAAGGGGCTGGGCGAGGGCAGCCAGACGACGGGCCAGTTCGTGCCCGAGCAGCAGACCGACTTCATCTTCACGGTGGCCGGCGAGGAACTGGGCTTCGTCGGCGCAGGCCTCATCCTGCTGCTGATCGGCGTGCTGCTGTGGCGGGCGTGCCGGATCGCGCGGGGCGCCAGCGACCTGTACGGCACGATCGTCGCGGCGGGCGTGGTGGCGTGGTTCGCGTTCCAGGCGTTCGAGAACATCGGGATGACGCTCGGCATCATGCCGGTGGCGGGGCTGCCGCTGCCGTTCGTCAGCTACGGCGGCTCGTCGATGTTCGCGGTGTGGATCGCGGTGGGCCTGCTGCAGTCCATCAAGGTGCAACGGCCGCTGTCGGCCTGAGCGCCCGGGACCGTACCGCCGTGCGGGACGGTACCGCCGTCCGCGTCACAGCCGGCGCAGGAGCAGCACCGCCGCCGCGGCGGCCACCCCGAGCACCATCGCGGCCACGCCCCACGCCGGCCGCCCCCCGCGCCCCGCCCCCAGCGCCCCGTCCACGGAGACCCGCCCCGCCCCGGTCAGCGCGAGCCCCACGCCCGCGGCGCCGAGCAGGACCTCGTACTCGACGCCCCGCGGGTCCGCCGCCGCGATCGGACCGCTCCAGTCGAAGCCCCACTTGACGGCCACGGCGTTGATCATCACGCCGATCACCGAGGCCGCCGCCAACGGGGTGAGGAGGCCGACGACCAGCGCGAGTCCGCCGACGATCTCGCTCAGCCCCAGCACCCACGTCATCACCCGCTCGGCCGGGTAGCCGGCCGCGGCCAGCGTCGCGGCCGTCGGGTCGAACCCGGCGCCGTCGAACCAGCCGAAGAGCTTCTGCGCCCCGTGCCCCGCCATGACCGCGCCGACCGCCGCCCGCAGCGCCAGCAGCCCGATGTCGGCACCGGCCGCGCCCTCCGCGACGTCCTCGGCGTAGCTGATGACGGGGATGGTGCGCGTCTGGGCCATGGGCGAGCTCCTTGTCGTTCTGGGCGCGACGCTAGGACACCCCCGGGACCCTCGCCACCCGGCGCGGTCGCGGGCTCCGGCCCACATCCGGCCCCGCGTACCCCCTGACCAACCGCCCGGCCGGGGCTAGATTCGAATCATGGTGGACACGGTGCGCGAGATCGAGCGGAAGTACGAGGCCACGGCGGGCAGACGCGAACTGCCCCCGCTGCCCGACCTGACGGGTGTCGACGGCGTCGCGGCGGTGATCGACCAGGGCACCGTCCGGCTCGATGCCGTCTACTACGACACCGCGAGCCGCCGGCTGGCGGCCGACGGCATCACCCTGCGCCGCCGCACCGGCGGCGACGACGCGGGCTGGCACCTGAAGCTGCCGGTGGCCCCCGGCGTACGCGACGAGGTCCGCGCCCCGCTCGGCGAGGGCATCCCGCGCCGCCTGACGGCCCTGGTCCGCTCCCGCGTCCGCGATGCCGAGCTGGCGCCCGTCGTCCGGATCCGCTCGGAGCGGGACGTCCACCACCTGCTCGACGCGGACGGCGAACCGGTCGCGGAGGTCTCCGTCGACCGGGTGACGGCGGAGCGCCCGGAGACGGGGGCGACGGCCGGGTGGGCCGAGGTGGAGGTGGAGCTGGGCGCCGGGCGCGACCCGGCGGTGCTGGACGCGGTGGAGGCGGCGCTGACCGGAACCGGGCTGCAGCGGTCGGCGGCGGCGTCGAAGCTGGCGCGCGCGCTGGCGGAGACGGACGAGAAGCCGGGGAAGCCGGGGAAGGGCGACAAGAAGGCCGGGAGCAGGAAGAAGACCAAGGGCGGCAAGGGCGGCAAGGGCGGCAAGGGCGGTAAGAAGAAGCCCGCAGGGAAGAAGCCCGCCGGGAAGACGCCCCCGAAGGCCGTCGAACCTGCCGCCCGCCCCGCCGGCGAACTCGTCCTCGACTACGTACGCGCCCAGGTCACCGCCCTCGTAACGCTGGACCCCGCCGTCCGCCGCGACCAGCCCGACGCCGTCCACCAGATGAGGGTCGCCAGCCGCCGCCTGCGCAGCACGTTCCGCAGCTTCCGCGCCGTGCTCGACCGCACCCGCACCGACCCCGTGGCCGACGAACTGCGCTGGCTGGCCGGCGAACTCGGCGTCGACCGCGACCGCGAGGTACTCACCGAGCGCATCCACGCCGGCCTCGCCGAGCTGGAGCGCCCGCTGGTCCTCGGCCCCGTACGCGGCCGGCTGCGCACCTGGTCCACCGCCCGCCGCACCGGCTCCCGGCGCCGTATCACCGCCGTGCTCGACGGCCGCCGCTACCTCGCCCTGCTCGACGCCCTCGACGAACTCCTCGCCCACCCGCCGCTCCGCGCCGCCGCCGCCCGCCCCGCGGAGCCCGTACTCCGCAAGGCCGTCGACCGCCGGTACCGGCGCTTCGCCGACTCCCTGCAGCAGACCTTCGACCTCGCCCCCGGCCCCGACCGCGACACCGCCATCCACGCGACCCGCAAAGCCGCCAAGCGCACCCGCTACGCCGCCGAAGTAGCCCGCCCCGTCCTCGGGCGGGAGGCCAGGACCGTCACCTCGCTGATGCGGGAGGTCCAGGACCTGCTGGGCGACTACCAGGACGGCGTGCTGGCGCGCGCCGCGCTGCGCGAGATCGCGGTGCAGGCGCACGCCGCGGGCGAGCCCTCGTTCACGTACGGCGTGCTCTTCGCGCGCGAGGAGGCGCGCGCGGCCGAGCTGCGCGACCGGCTGCCGCGGCTGTCGCGGAAGCACCTCTGAGCAGCGCGAAGAGGGCCCTGCGCGGGGCTCGCGCTACGCTGGATGGTCACCCGCGTACGTACCACAGGACCGCCGAGGACAGCCTGCCCGATGACTCCCGTGCCCGCATCCACCGTCGAGTCGGTCTTCCCCCGCCTGGAAGCCCTGCTGCCGCACGTCCAGAAGCCGATCCAGTACGTCGGCGGTGAGCTGAACTCCACCGTGAAGGACTGGGACGCGGTCGACGTCCACTGGGCGCTGATGTACCCGGACGCGTACGAGGTCGGCCTGCCCAACCAGGGCGTCATGATCCTCTACGAGGTGCTGAACGAGCGGGCGGACACGCTCGCCGAGCGCACGTACAGCGTGTGGCCGGACCTGGAGGAGCTGATGCGCACGCACGACGTGCCGCAGTTCACCGTGGACGGCCACCGCCCCGTGCGCGCCTTCGACCTCCTCGGTGTCTCCTTCGCCACCGAGCTGGGCTACACCAACCTCCTCACGGCCCTCGACCTCGCCGGCATCCCGCTGGCCGCCGCCGACCGCGGCGACGGCGACCCGATCGTGGTCGCCGGCGGCCACGCCGCGTTCAACCCCGAGCCGATCGCCGACTTCGTGGACTGCGCGGTGATCGGCGACGGCGAGCAGGCGGTGCTGACGATGACCGACATCGTCAAGGCGTGGAAGGCCGAGGGCCGCCCGGGCGGGCGCGAGGAGCTGCTGCTGCGGCTGGCGAAGACGGGCGGGGTGTACGTCCCGTCGTTCTACGACGTCGAGTACCTGCCCGACGGCCGCATCGCCCGCGTCGTACCGAACCGCTCCGGCGTGCCGTGGCGGGTCTCCAAGCACACCGTCATGGACCTCGACGAGTGGCCGTACCCGAAGCAGCCGCTCGTCCCCATGGCCGAGACCGTGCACGAGCGGATGAGCGTGGAGATCTTCCGCGGCTGCACCCGCGGCTGCCGCTTCTGCCAGGCCGGCATGATCACCCGCCCGGTACGGGAGCGCAGCATCACCGGCATCGGCGAGATGGTCGACCGGGGCCTGAAGGCCACCGGCTTCGAGGAGGTCGGCCTGCTGTCGCTGTCGTCGGCCGACCACAGCGAGATCGGCGACGTCGCCAAGGGCCTCGCCGACCGCTACGAGGAGGACAAGGTCGGCCTGTCGCTCCCCTCCACCCGGGTCGACGCCTTCAACATCGACCTGGCCAACGAGCTGACGCGCAACGGCCGCCGCTCCGGCCTGACCTTCGCCCCCGAGGGCGCCACGGAACGCATCCGCAAGGTCATCAACAAGATGGTCTCCGAGGAGGACCTGATCCGCACGGTCGCCACCGCGTACGGCAACGGCTGGCGGCAGGTGAAGCTCTACTTCATGTGCGGGCTGCCCACCGAGACCGACGAGGACGTGGTGCAGATCGCGGACATGGCCGCCAAGGTCATCGCCAAGGGCCGCGAGGTCGCACGGTCCAACGACATCCGCTGCACCGTCTCCATCGGCGGCTTCGTCCCCAAGCCGCACACCCCCTTCCAGTGGGCCCCGCAGCTCTCCGCCGAGGACACCGACGCCCGCCTGGAGCAGCTGCGCGACCGCATCCGCGCCGACAAGCGCCACGGCCGCGCCATCGGCTTCCGCTACCACGACGGCAAGCCCGGCATCGTCGAGGGCCTCCTCTCCCGCGGCGACCGCCGCGTCGGCGACGTGATCCGCACCGTCTACGAGGACGGCGGCCGCTTCGACGGCTGGCGCGAGCACTTCTCGTACGAGCGCTGGATGCGCGGCGCGGAGAAGGCCCTCCCGGCGCACGGCGTGGACGTCGACTGGTACACGACGCGCGAACGCTCCTACGAGGAGGTCCTGCCCTGGGACCACCTGGACTCGGGCCTGGACAAGGAATGGCTCTGGGAGGACTGGCAGGACGCGCTCGACGAGACGGAGGTCGAGGACTGCCGCTGGACCCCCTGCTTCGACTGCGGCGTGTGCCCCCAGCTCGACACGGAGATCCAGATCGGCCCCACGGGCAAGAAGCTGCTCCCGCTGAGCGTGGTCAACGACCGGACGGGCGGAAGCGCGGACTGACGCGGGCCGGGGGTCGAGCCGGTCGACGACACCCGCACGCGCGGGCGAAAACCGGGTGGCCCCGGACTGGAATTCCGGTCCGGGGCCTTTTCCATGCCCGTGCACGGTGGCATTTCATGGTATTTCGCAGGCGCTTTTCCGCGGTGCGCCGACAATCGCATCATTGCTCCGTGCGGGGGACTTGTACGCGATTATTCGGCGTACCGTGTCGTCGGCGCCGCCGCCCTCGTTGCGAATAGCGAAGGTGGGGCTTCGGGAGAACGGCCGTCGCTTCGACGGTAAGGAAATCGCTCCGAAGACTCCGTCGCGGAAAGGATGCCAAGTGAAGTACGTCAAGTCCGCCGTGGTCCTGTGCGGTGCCGCCCTGGCGCTCGGCACTGCCGGCCCGGCGGGCGCCATCGACCCCGGGCTCACCAGCCCGGACCTGAGTCTGGACGCCGCGGCGCAGCAGGCCGTGGAGGGTCTGGTCAACCCGCCCCCGACCGAACTGGTTCAGCACAGCCTGCCGGTCGACGGGCCTCAGGTCCGAGAGCTCACCCGGCCGGTCGACGAAGCGGCGCACGAGGTCATCCAGGGCGCCCTGCCGTAGAACGCCCTGGCGCCCGCCGGCGCGGAGTCGCGTGGCGGCTCCTGAGCGGTCGGTTTCGCTCCGGACACCATCCGGTCGTCCGAACGGCGATTCCGGATAACTCACTCAAGGGTGCGGAGTTGTACAGCGTGCCCGCATCGTTGTTCCCTCAGGCGGAAAAGGAAAGAAAAAAAATCATGAGGAAGTACCTGAAGACCGCGGCGGTTGCCGTCACTCTGGTCGGCGCCTCGGCGATGGCCGCCCCGCAGGCGCTGGCCGCCGACGACACCGGCGACACCAACGCCAACGGCAACGACTCGACGCAGGCCTACGGCAACACCCGGACGGGCGGCTACATGAGCCCGAACATGGCCCTGGTCAACGGCTCGTTCAACGAGCCCTGCATCGCGCTGCCGCAGGTCGCGAAGAACGTGACCAACGTCCTCGGCGGGGCGCAGATCGGCGTGTCCGAGGTCCTGAGCCAGAACCAGAACCAGACCTGCGCCAAGAACTCCAGCGCGGACCAGGGCGACGCCCCGCTGTCCCACCTGCTGGACGACTTCCCGATCCTCTCGGGCAACGGCGCGGGCAACGAGGCCGGCTGAGTCCGCAGCACACGGGGAAATCCCGGCACCCGGCCCGGGGCGAGTCGCGTACTCGCCCCGGGCCGGGGCCTTGCACGTACGCGGGACGCGGACGACCGACCCGAGTCACGGCCCCAGGCGCACGAAGCCCCCGGCGCACGAAGCCCCAGGCGCACGAAGACGGCCCGCGGAGCGTATCCGCGGGCCGTCTTCTCCGCTCTGCCGGGCGGGTTGCGCTCAGCCGACGAGGCGCGCGACGTACGGGCCGGCCGTCGGCAGCTCCGACAGCGACGCGCCCTCGGCCAGCGGCCCGGTGACCGCGGCCGTGCTCACCGGCGGGCCGTTCTCGCCGATCGCGGTGCCGACCGAGTTGTCCAGCGGGTCGGAGCCGGTCTTGGCCAGCGGGTTGAGCTGGAGCGCGGTCAGCGGGCCGAGGGTGGTGCCCCTGGTCGTCTCCAGGCCCTGCTTGACGCCGGCCAGCGCCGCCGCGACCTCGTCGGTCTCGATCTCGTTGTCCTCGCCGACCTTCAGCTTGTGCAGCGTGTCCAGCGTCGTGCCCGTGACGTCCACGGCGCCGTCCGCGGGCGCCGCCGCGGCGGCCCCGGCGGCTCCGCCGGCCGCGAGCGCGGAGCCGGCCGCCGCCGCGACGAGGCCGGCGCGCAGCAGGGCGCGGTGCGTACGGGTCGGGATTCGGGAGGCGTGCTGGCCCATGGTCACCACCAGTGAGGAAACGACACTTTCGCGGTTATGCTTCCACAAAACCCGTGAATCCCGAAAATCCTCCCGTACGCCTCACCCTGCGCATTCGCCTCAACTGATTTGTGAATACGGTGTGACCTCCGGTTATCCGGTTGCCCGGGCGCTTCGCATCCCGTAAGCATGGCCCGATGCCGCAGCTGACCACCCCTCACGTTCGATTTCGCGCCTCCTTCGCCGACGCCATGAAGGAGTTCGAGGCCGAGGGCAGGGGCGCGGTCGGCGACGACACGTCCATCGGCCAGGACCTCCGCCGCTGGCGCCGGCGCTGGCACGACCCCGCGGTCTTCGCGTCGTACGTCGCGGGGCTGCGCGCCGAGGCCGACGAGACGATCCCGATGATCCGCCCGGGCTGGGTGCACTGCACCACCCTCTGGTACGTGGACGGGGACGCCTATCTGGGCCGGATCGCCATCCGGCACTCGCTCACCGGGTGGCTGAGGGAGCAGGGCGGCCACATCGGTTACGACGTGCGGCCGACCGCCCGGCGGCGCGGCCACGCCACCGCCATGCTGCGCGACGCGCTGCCCGTGGCCCGGGACCTGGGGCTGGCGGAAGTGCTGGTGACGTGCGATCACGACAACGTCGGGTCGCGGAAGGCCATCGAGGCCAACGGGGGCGTCTTCGAGGACCGGCGGGGCCTGAAGTTGCGGTACTGGGTCGCCACGGGGGCGGCGGAGGCGTAGCTTCGGCGGTGCCGGGGGGCACGTCCGGGGAGGCGGCGGCGGGTTCGCCGCGCGGACGAGGGGGGATGAGGGCCATGGCCCGGGAGTGGGAACGGGATCGGGAACCGGACCGGGAACGGATCGGGGAGCGGATCGGAGAACGGGACCGGGAACGGATCGGGGAACGGGACGGATCGGCGTCGGCCGTGGCCCCAGGCGGGTCCGGAGGGGGCTGTCTCGCGGTGCCGGTCCGGTGGACGGTGCTGGTCCTCGTGGTGCCGGTGCGGGCCGTGTGGGACGTGCTCGTGGCCGCCGCGAAGGGCCTCGGCGCGGCGCTGCTGTGGCTGGGGGAGTGGCTGCTGGTCGCGCCGGTGCGGTGGCTGTACGGGCATGTGCTGGCGCCGGTGGGCCGGGTCGTGGTGTGGCTGGTGCGGGCCGTTGCGGCGGCGGTGGCGTGGGTGTGGCGGTGGGTGGTCGTCGCGCCGGTGGTGTGGGTGTGGCGGTGGCTGGTCGTGGCGCCGGTGTCCTGGCTGTACTCGTACGTCCTCACCCCCCTCGGCCACGGCCTGCGCTGGCTGCTGCGCGCGCTCGTGGTCGCCCCCGCCGCCGCCGTCCACCGCTACGTCCTGCGCCCCGCCGGCACCGCCGTGACCTGGCTCTGCCGCACCGCGGTCCGCCTCGTCGCCGCGGGCGGGCGGGCGACGGGCTCGGGCGGCAGGTGGCTGGCGTACACGCTCGTGGTGGCGCCGCTGTCGTGGACGTACCGCCGGGTGCTGACGCCCGTCGGGCACGGCGCGGTGTGGACGCTGCGCCAGACCGGCCGCGGCATCGCCGCCGCGGCGCGCGGCACGGCGGCGGGGGCGGCGTGGCTGTGGCGGTGGCTGGTCGCGGCGCCGGTGCGGTGGCTGTACGGGCACGTGCTGGCGCCGGTGGGCCGGGGCGTGGTGTGGCTGGTGCGGGCCCTTGCGGCGGCGGTGGCGTGGGTGTGGCGGTGGTTGGTCGTCGCGCCGGTGGTGTGGGTGTGGCGGTGGCTGGTCGTGGCGCCGGTGTCGCTGCTCTACGCGTACGTCCTGAAGCCGGTCGGCCTCGGCGTCGCCTGGCTCGCCCGCGGGCTCGTCACCGTCGTCGGCTGGGTGCTGAGGGCACTCTTCCTGCCTTTCGTCCTCCTTTGGCGCCACCTCCTCGCTCCCGCGTGGGCCGCCGCCGGGCGCTTCACACGCTGGCTCTGGAACGCCACCGCCCGCCCCGCGGGCCGTGCCGTCCGCGACGCCTGGCGCGCCGCGCGGGACGCCGTCGCCGCGGCGCGCGCGACGGCCCGCCGCACCCGCATGGAGCTGCGCGCGGCTCTTTTCGGCGCCCCGGCGAAGCCGGCCCCCGACGCGGCGCCGCACGCCCCCGACCCGCTGCCGGAGCCGATGCCGCGCCCGCTGCCGGTGGACGCCGACGCCCCGGGGCCCGCCGTGGACCTGGCCAAGCACGAGCCGCGGCGCGGCGGCCGGCACCGCTGACCGCCGGTCCCGCAGACCCGGCGGGGGCACGTACCGCGCACGGGAAAGGCCGACGGAGCGGATCCGCCGAAGGGGCGTACACGTACCCTGGTGGCAGGACAAGCTCACGAACGAAGGACTGAACGACCCTGGGCAAGCGACAGCCCGAAGGCCCGCCG
Organism: Streptomyces sp. CNX435; assembly: GCF_059570575.1. NCBI lineage: Bacteria > Bacillati > Actinomycetota > Actinomycetes > Kitasatosporales > Streptomycetaceae > Streptomyces > Streptomyces sp. CNX435. Next base: position 141,070 of record NZ_JCANTA010000009.1, read on the forward strand.
CCCGCACCCCCGGTGCAGCGCATCCGACTCCGCTACACCAAGCGCGGCCGCCTCCGGTTCAACAGCCACCGCGACTTCCAGCGCGCGTTCGAGCGGGCGCTGCGCCGGGCCGAGGTGCCCATGGCGTACTCCGCCGGCTTCACCCCGCACCCCAAGGTCTCGTACGCGAACGCCGCCCCTACGGGCACCGCGAGCGAGGCCGAGTACCTGGAGATCGCGCTCACCGAGGCCCGCGAGCCGGAAGTGCTGCGCGCACTGCTCGACGAGTCCCTGCCCGCCGGCCTCGACGTCGTCGACGCCGTCGAGGCCCGCTCCGCGGGGCTCGCCGACCGGCTGGCGGCGTCGGTGTGGGAGCTACGGCTCGACGGCGTGCCGCCCGCCACGGCAAGGGAGGCGGTCCGCGCCTTCCTCGCCGCGGAGAGAGTCGAGGTCGAACGGCAGACGAAGAAGGGGATGAGGACCTTCGACACGCGCGGTGCGGTGGCCGTGCTCGACGTGCTCCCGAACGGGGGCGATAGTCCGCAGGCGGGTCCCTGTGCGATACTGCGCCTGGTAGTGCGGCACCTGACACCTGCCGTACGACCCGACGACGTCCTGTCCGGCCTGCGAGTCGCGGCTGACCTGGCGCCGCCGGTCCCGGCAGCGGTGACCAGGCTGGCGCAGGGGCCGCTCGACGCGGAGACCGGCACGGTGACCGATCCGCTTGCGCCGGACCGCGACGATGCCAAGGCCCTCGCCGCCACACCGCAGGCCGCGAGCGGAACCCCGCCCACGGCAGGGGACGGCACCGGGTAGGGACGGTGTCGAAGCGCCGCCGGTGGACGAGGGAGCCACCCCGGGCCCGGCGGGCGCATGGACCAGCAGACTTTCGCCGGTCCGCCTAAGGAGGCGGGCCCGGCGAGCGAGACAAGAGCCCTCGCGCGGCGCATACGTCCCGGGCGGTGGCCCTGTGCACGGCACGGGCGCCGCCGCCGTACGGGGGGTGGCGCCCGGGGGCGTGACGGGAGAACCGCCCGCATGCTCGAACCGATTGAGCCTACGGAAGCAGCGCAGTCGCCTTCCGCGGGCAGCACCGGCGATGCCGAAGCCGCCACCGGCGGACCACTCGACACCCCCAGTGACCGCCTGCCCTTCCGCCGCCGGCACGCGGCGGCGGCGGAGCTGGCGGGGGAGGTGTCGCCGAGTACGTCCGCGCCGTGGGGCGGGGACGTGACGCAGAGAGCGACGGAGCCGATTGCCGGGGATCCGGTGTCGGCGATCACGAACGAGCCGTCGGGCTTCGCGCCCGCCGAGGCCGCGACCGCCGGGCCCGCGACCACCGATGCTGCGGCCAGCGAGCCCGCGGCCTCCGACCCCGCGCATGCCGGGGCCGCCGCGGAGCCGCCCGCCGACGTCGCGTCGCCGCGGCGGCGGCGGGTCGTACGGGATGCGGGTACGCCGCAGCCGACGGCCGCCGCCGAGCCCGTACGGCAGCCCGCCGCGGCCGGAGCCGCCGAGCCCGCGGCCATCCCCGCGGCCACCACAGACCACCACCACAGCACCGACGAGGGAGCCCAGACCGTGGCCGACAACGAACGAGAGGCCGACGGCGCCGACGCTTCCGCCGAATCCGGAACCCGCCGCAGGCGCCGCCGGGTGACCCGCACCGCGGGCACCCCGGCGCCCGGCACCGAGCCGGCGTCGCAGACCACGGCGCCGGAGCCGGTCGCACCGCTGGCCGCCGAGGCGGCGCCGCAGCCCGCGACGGAGGCCGTGACCGGCTCCGCAGCCGCGGAGCCCCGGCCGGAAGCGGACGCCGACGCCGCCCCCAAGAGCCGCAGGCGCCGCCGCGTCGTACGCAGCGCGGGCACACCGGAGACCGCGGAGCCGGCCGCCGCCGCGACGGCCGCCGCGCCGCCCGGCGACGCGACCCAGGCCGCACCCGCCGAAACCCCGGCGCCCGCCGAGGAGCCGGCCCCGCGCACCCGTCGCGTACGCCGCCGTACGACCACCGCCGAGGCCGCGGAGACCGTCGAGGCCGCGGAGGCCGCGGCCGGCACCGGCACCGGTTCCGGCGACCAGACCGCCGCCGCGTCCGCCGCCGGCGAGGACGCCGAACCCGTCTCGGGCACGCGGCGGCGTCGGGCCCGCCGGGTCACGGCCCCGGCCGGCGAGCCCACCCACGTCGAGCCCGCCGCGGACGCTCCGGCAGCGGCCGGCACCGCGAGCGGAGCCGGCCGGGAGCAGCCCGCCGCCGCAACCGGCACCGCCTCCTCGACCACGGACACCGACACCGACACCGCCGAGCCGGCCTCCGGCACCGGTCGCCGCCGTACCCGCCGCGTCACCGCCCCGGCGGGCGACGCCGCCGGGGCGCCCGGCGAGCAGGCCGGGGAGGCCCCCGCCGAGTCCGGCTCCGGCTCCGGCGCCCCCCGCCGCCGTACCCGCCGCACCGCCGCCTCCGGAGCCGAGCCCGGCGCCGCCGCCACCACCGGTGACCGGCCCGCGCCCGCCGACGCCGCGGCCGAGCCCGACTCCGGGCCCCGCCGCCGCACCCGCCGCGCCGCCGCCGCCGAGCCGGCCGCGGACGACACCGCCGGCCAGTTCTCCGACGGCCTCGCCGACCAGTCGGCGCCCGGCTACGGGGCCGCGCCGCTCGCGCTGTTCCAGGCGCCCGTGTTCACCGAGCCCGCGTTCCAGACGCCGCAGCGCGCCGCCGCCGAGGCGGCCGTGGAGCACGGCGAGGCCGACGAAGCCGACGACACCACCGACGAGACCGAGACCGGGCCCGGGACCGGCGTCGAGGCCGGGGCCGAAACCGGCGTCGACGGCGAGGCCGCCGACGCGGAGGACCGCGACGACCGGGACGACCACGACGACGGCGAGGACCGCGGCCGCCGCCGGCGCCGTCGCGGCGGCCGTCGCCGGCGGCGCGGCGAGGGCGCCGAGGACGGCGACCGCGGCGACGAGTCCGCCGGGGCCGACGCCGACGACACCCGCGCCGCGGGCACCGACGACGGCGAGGACACCGACGCCGACGAGTCCGGCGAACGCGCCAGGGGCGGCTCCCCGTCCGCCGGCAGCAGCACCAGCAGCCGCCGGCGCCGCCGTCGCCGTCGCCGTACCGAGGGCGCCGACGGCGCAGAGGGGGCCCCCGACGACCCGGAGCGCACCGTCGTCAAGGTCCGCGAGCCGCGCGCCAAGTCCGCGCCCAGCGACGAGGTGCAGTCCATCAAGGGCTCCACCCGCCTGGAGGCGAAGAAGCAGCGCCGCCGCGAGGGCCGCGAGCAGGGCCGCCGGCGGGTGCCGATCATCACCGAGGCCGAGTTCCTGGCCCGCCGCGAGGCGGTGGAGCGCGTCATGGTGGTGCGCCAGCACGGCGACCGTACGCAGATCGGCGTGCTGGAGGACGACGTCCTCGTCGAGCACTACGTCAACAAGGAGCAGTCGGCGTCGTACGTCGGCAACGTCTACCTCGGCAAGGTGCAGAACGTGCTGCCCTCCATGGAGGCCGCGTTCGTCGACATCGGCAAGGGCCGCAACGCCGTCCTCTACGCCGGCGAGGTCAACTTCGAGGCCCTCGGCCTCGCCCACAGCCCCCGCCGCATCGAGCACGCGCTGAAGTCCGGCCAGTCCGTCCTCGTCCAGGTCACCAAGGACCCCATCGGCCACAAGGGCGCCCGCCTGACCAGCCAGGTCTCGCTGCCCGGCCGCTACCTCGTGTACGTGCCCGAGGGCTCGATGACCGGCATCAGCCGCAAGCTGCCCGACACTGAGCGGGCCCGGCTGAAGACAATCCTTAAGAAGATCGTCCCCGAGGACGCCGGCGTCATCGTCCGTACGGCCGCCGAGGGCGCCAGCGAGGACGAGCTACGCCGGGACGTGGAGCGGCTGCAGAAGCAGTGGGAGGACATCCGTAAGAAGGCGAAGAGCGGCAACGCGCCCACGCTGCTGTACGGCGAGCCGGACATGACCGTCCGCGTCGTCCGCGACATCTTCAACGAGGACTTCTCGAAGGTCGTCGTCGAGGGCGCGAAGGCGTGGGACACCATCCACGGCTACGTCTCGTACGTGGCCCCGGACCTCGTCGAGCGGCTGTCCAAGTGGACGTCGGACGTGGACGTCTTCGCCACGTACCGGATCGACGAGCAGCTGATGAAGGCGCTGGACCGCAAGGTCTGGCTGCCGTCGGGCGGCTCGCTGGTGATCGACAGGACCGAGGCGATGGTCGTGGTCGACGTCAACACCGGCAAGTTCACCGGCCAGGGCGGCAACCTGGAGGAGACGGTCACCAGGAACAACCTGGAGGCGGCCGAGGAGATCGTGCGACAGCTGCGGCTGCGGGACCTCGGCGGCATCATCGTGATCGACTTCATCGACATGGTGCTGGAGTCCAACCGGGACCTGGTGCTGCGCCGGCTGCTGGAGTGCCTGGGCCGCGACCGTACGAAGCACCAGGTCGCGGAGGTGACGTCGCTGGGCCTGGTGCAGATGACCCGTAAGCGGGTCGGGCAGGGCCTGCTGGAGTCGTTCTCCGAGCCGTGCGCGCACTGCAGCGGGCGCGGCGTGATCGTGCACATGGACCAGGCCGCGGCAGCCGGGGCGGGCGGCGGCAAGCGCAAGAAGAAGGGCAAGGAAGCCAAGGAAGGCAAGGAAGCGAAGGACGTCAAGGAAGCGAAGGACGTCAGGGAAGGCGTCAGGGAAGGCAAGGACGCCAGGACCGCGGCCCAGCCGGGCGGCGCCCCCGCGGCGGAGCCCGTCGAGGCGGAGCGGCCCGAGGCCGGCGAGCCCGCGGAGGCGGCGCGCCCGGCCCGTACGCGGCGCCGCGTGACCCGCAAGGCGATGTCGCCGGGCGGCTCGCCGAAGGCGGCGGAGCCGGCGGGCGCAGAGCCGGCCGGTGCGGACGCGGGGGCGGGCGCGGTGCCCGTGGCCGTGGAGTCGGCGGCGGAGGGCGTGGCGGGGCCCGTGGACGCCGTGGAGCCCGCCCGGGCGCCCGAGACGGTCGCCGTGGATGCGGCCGGCGACGCCGACGCCGACAAGCCCCGTGCCCGTAAGAAGACCGCCGCCAAGCGGGCCTCCGCCAAGAAGGCCACGGCGAAGAAGGCCGCGGCCAAGAAGACGGCGAAGACCACCGCGAAGAAGGCCGCGACCAAGTCCGCCGCCACCAGGACGGCGACCAAGGCCACGACCAAGGCCACGGCGAAGAAGACGGCCAAGAAATCGGTCAAGAAGACCGCCGCCGCGGAGCAGGGCTCCCCGCCCTCGGTCTCCGTGACCACCGAGGACTGACGCCGTCCGGGCCGGTCCCGTACGCCCCTCGCCCCGCCGTCCGCCGGCGGGGCGAGGGGCGTTCTGTCCCTCTTGCCCGCGCGCTTGACATCGGCTCGTAGGGAGATCGCCGAGGTAAGCCCGAAAGGGCCCCGGGACTGCGCTTCGGCCGGTCGGGACCCGCTGTCTTCATGTGGATGGGCATATGGCCGGCGCGACTACCTGACTTAGACCAGCGAGTCTGGTTTAGCGGACCATCGCGTATGCTGGCCGGAGTGTGGGGGAGGGCCGTCGCGGCGCAGGGCCGTGGCCACCACGTTCAGCCGCCCATCACAACGACGAGGATGCCGACCTGATGAAGACCTATGTGATCACCGGTGGCACCGACGGTATCGGTGCGGCTGTGGCCCGCACGCTGTTCCGCCGGGGTGACCGGGCTGTGGTGGTCGGGACCAATCCGGAGAAGGGCGAACGACTCGTGGCCGAGGCCGCCTCGGCGCCGGGAAGCGCGGCGTTCGTCAGGGCCGACCTCAGCCTGGTCTCGGACACACGCCGCACTGTCGACATGCTCGCCGAGGAGTACCCGGCCATCGACGGCGTGGTGCTGTGCGCGCGGTTCATGCGGTCTCACCGGTCGGTGACCGCTGACGGATTCGAGGACAACTTCGCGCTGTTCTACCTCAGCCGCCTGCTGTTCAGCTACGGGCTGCTCGGCGCGCTGGAGAAGACGGACCGGCCGGTGATCGTGAACGTCGCCGGCCCCGGCCACGACACGCCGGTGGCCTGGGACGATCTGCAGAGCGCCCGACAGTACGACCTGGTGCACGCGATGTTCATGACCGGACGCCTGAACGATCTGCTCGGTGTGAGCTTCGCCGAGCGGCACGGTGGAGGTCCAGTGCGCTATGTGCTCTTCCATCCAGGCACCACGGCGACCAGTTACGCGGGGGAGTTCGATTCGCAGACCGCGGCCTACCTCCAGCAGCAGCGGATGACGGCGAAACCCGCAAGCGGCGTGGTCCCACCGCTGCTGCGGCTGCTCGACCATCCGCCGGCGCCGCCGTTGACCGCATTCCACCTGTCCACCGAGCTGAACGTGCACACCGAGCTGTTCTCCGCACCGGACGCGGAACGACTGTCCCGCCTCACCGACGAACTGCTCGCCCGGGTGGTGACCGCATGAGTGGGGCCCTCGCCGCGCGCGGCCGGATCGACAAGCGGCAGGCCATCCTGGACGCCGCGTTCGCTGTTTTCGCCCGAGAGGGATACGCCCAGGCAGGCGTGGACGTGATCGCAGCACAAGCCGGCGCGGCAAAGGCCACCGTGTACAGCCACTTCGGCGACAAGGAGAACCTGCTTCGCGAGGCCATCGCCGCCTCCGCAGACCAGGCGCTGGCCGAGAACCTCGCCGCGGTCGACCGGCTCACCGACCGCGGCCACGACCTCCGCGCAACCCTGGAACGGGTCGGCCTCCGGCTGCTCCAGTGCTACTGCGACGACCGATCCTGGGCGCTACGCCGACTGCTCTCCGCAGAGATCAACCAGTTCCCCGAACTACTCGACACCCACACGCGCGCGGTCGACCGCGTCACCGAAGCCCTGGCCGACCGACTCGCGCGCCTCACCGTCACCGGGCACCTGCACACCCCGGACCCGCTCCTGGCGGCCGAACAGTTCTTCGCCCTGCTGACCGGCCCCGTGGACAAACGAGCACGCCTCGGCACTCGCCAGGTCCCCACCACCGAACTGCGCACCCTCGCACGCGCCGCGGTCCACACCTTCCTCCAGGCATTCACTCCGAAGCCGGCCGCAACCATGTAGTAGCCGTGGGATGCACAGGTCGTTAATGAGACCGGTGCGGGGACGTTGTGGGTCGTCCCATAGGTGACGTCGTCGACGCGTGTTACCGGCTCCTGGTGGCTGAGGGTGGCCGGGTGGCCTTGTCCAGGATGCGGCGGAGGGCGGCGATGTCCCGGTCGTCGAGGCGGGAGCCGATGAGTTCGCGCCTGTCGCCCGTGCGGTCGCTCGCCACGGCGACAGCCTGGCAGTCGTCTGGTTCGACGCCCAGGCGGACCTCAACACCCCCGACACATCTCCCTCGGGGGGCTTCCACGGAATGGTGCTGCGCACCCTGCTCGGCCAGGGGCCGTCACAACTGTTGCCCAGGCCGGAGGAGCGCCTCTCCACCCGGCAGATCGTGCTCGCGGGCGCTCGTGCCCTCGATTCCGCGGAGCTGGACTTCATCGCGTCCGAAGGAATCCGAGTTCTGTCCGTTCAGGCTCTTCGGGACCCGGGCCAACTGGTTTCTGCGGTGGCAGGTACAGGAGCCAGCCACGTCTACATCCACCTGGACCTGGACGTGCTGGACCCCGAGCACTTCACCAGCCTGTCTTGCCCGGAAACCGGAGGTCTGCACCCCGACCAGCTGCGCGCCGCCCTGTCCGCGCTGACCAAACGCTTCAACTTCGCCGGCATGGGGGTCACGGAGTATGCCCCCGCCGCCGACTCAGTCAGCAGTGACCACGTCCTCCAAAAGATCCTCGACGGCATGGCTTTCCAGTAGCGACAGTCTGCACCGGTTCAGTCACCGTCCTCCTGCCGTACCTGAGCCAACACACCGTTGATCCATCACGTTCAGGCCCTCCTCGACCTCCCGCTGAAGCTCCCGCAGCCGCAGGTAGCGGGCCACGAAGATGGTCTTCTGGGCGCGGCCGACATCCAGCATCGCCGCGTAGGTGGGGTGGGAGGCGTTGCGGGTGACGCCCCGCAAGATCACCGCCGTTTGCGGCTGGTGACAGCATTCTTACCGGCACCCCGAGTCGCCTGTGTCAGGGCGTGAAGACCCTGCCCCAGGACGGCGAGCGCCCGCTCCGCCAGACCGGTTTGACCAGGCGGTCAAGGGGCCCGTAACCTTGAACGCCGGTGTGTCTGCAAGGCACGCCAGGCTCCTGAGCAACTCCCTCCTGAAACCTCCTCGTGAGCGTCGGGAGAGGCCGCTCATCCCATGTGCCCCACCCGGGCGGCTGGCATCAGGGGTCTCCGTCGCGACTGAGAAAGAGAGCTGAAGCGCGTGTACGCGATCGTGCGCACGGGCGGCCGCCAGCAGAAGGTTTCTGTGGGCGACGTCATCGAGGTTGACCGGATGTCCAGCAAGAGCGTCGGCGACAGCGTCGAGCTCTCCGCTCTGCTCGTCGTCGACGGCGAGACCGTGACCAGCGACCCCTGGGTCCTGGACGGCGTGAAGGTCCAGGCCGAGGTCGTGGACCACCACAAGGGCGACAAGATCGACATCCTGAAGTACAAGAACAAGACCGGTTATCGCAAGCGGATCGGTCACCGCCAGCTGCACACCGCGCTGAAGATCACCGAGATTCCGGCGCCGGCCGCGAAGTAAGGACTGAGGAGAGATGGCACACAAGAAGGGCGCATCGTCCACTCGGAACGGTCGCGACTCCAACTCCCAGCGGCTCGGCGTCAAGCGCTTCGGCGGTCAGGTCGTCGGCGCCGGCGAGATCATCATCCGCCAGCGCGGCACCAAGTTCCACGCCGGCACGGGCGTGGGCCGCGGAGGCGACGACACGCTGTTCGCGCTGATCCCCGGCTCGGTGCAGTTCGGCACCAGCCGCGGGCGCAGGGTCGTGAACATCGTCCCGGCCGCCGAGTAACACCGGCTCCGGACACCACACACCTGATCCGAGGGCGGTCCGCCGCTCCGCACGTGCCACGGACGACGTGCGGAAGCAGGGCCGCCCTCGGCGCGTTCCAACGACGTCGTACGGCACGAGCGTCCCGTACGGCGCCGACGACCCGTGACGCACGACGCTCCTCACCGCCGGGAGGCACACCCTCATGACCACCTTCGTGGACCGCGTCACCCTGCACGTGGCCGCGGGCAACGGGGGACACGGCTGCGCCTCCGTACACCGCGAGAAGTTCCGGCCCCTCGGCGGCCCCGACGGCGGCAACGGCGGCCACGGCGGGGACGTGATCCTCACCGTCGACCAGAACATCACCACCCTGATCGACTACCACCACACCCCCCACCGCAAGGCCACCAACGGCAAGCCGGGCGAGGGCGGTGACCGCGCGGGCGCCAACGGCAAGGACCTGGTCCTGTCGGTGCCGGACGGTACGGTCGTCCTCACCGGGGACGGCGAGGTCCTCGCCGACCTCGTCGGGCAGGGCACCACCTTCGTCGCCGCCCAGGGCGGGCGCGGCGGCCTGGGCAACGCGGCGCTCGCCTCCCAGCGCCGCAAGGCCCCCGGCTTCGCGCTGCTCGGCGAGCCGGGCGCCGCGCGCGACATCGTGCTGGAGCTGAAGACCGTCGCCGACGTGGCGCTCGTCGGCTACCCGAGCGCCGGGAAGTCGTCCCTGATCAGCGTCCTGTCCGCGGCCAAGCCCAAGATCGCCGACTATCCCTTCACCACCCTCGTGCCCAACCTCGGCGTCGTCACCGCCGGCGCCGTGACGTACACGATCGCCGACGTCCCCGGCCTCATCCCCGGCGCCAGCGAGGGCCGCGGCCTGGGGCTGGCGTTCCTGCGGCACGTCGAGCGCTGCTCGGTGCTCGTGCACGTGCTGGACACCGCGACCCTGGAGTGCGACCGCGATCCGGTCAGCGACCTCGACGTCATCGAGGAGGAACTGCGCGCGTACGGCGGCCTGGACGACCGGCCGCGCGTGGTGGTCCTCAACAAGATCGACATCCCCGACGGCCACGACCTGGCCGAGATGGTGCGCCCGGACCTGGAGGAGCGCGGCTTCACGGTCTACGAGGTCTCCGCGGTCGCGCGTACGGGCCTGAAGGAGCTGTCGTACGGGCTCGCCGGCATCGTCGCCGCGGCGCGCGCGGCGCGGCCCAGGCAGGAGCCGACCCGGATCGTCATCCGCCCGCATGCCGTCGACGAGGCCGGCTTCACCGTCGCCCGCGAGGGCGGCGACGGGGACGGGGCGCTGTTCCGTATCACCGGCGAGAAGCCGGAGCGCTGGGTGCGGCAGACCGATTTCGGCAACGACGAGGCCGTCGGCTACCTCGGCGACCGGCTGAACCGGCTGGGCGTGGAGGACAGGCTGCGCAAGGCCGGGGCGAAGCCCGGCGACGACGTCGTCATCGGCGCCGGCGAGGACGCCGTCGTCTTCGACTGGGAGCCCGCCATGGCGTCCGGCGCCGAGATGCTGGGCCGGCGCGGCGAGGACCATCGCTTCGACGCCCCGCGCCCGGCCGTGCAGCGCCGCCGGGAGCGGGAGGCGGAGCGTGCGGAGGAGGAGTACGAGGACTTCGATCCCTTCGCGTGACGCGTACGCGTGACGCGCGTGCCCCGTAGCACGTGACACGGAACGACGACGGCGGCGGCCCGCGGGATGTGCTCCCGCGGGCCGCCGCCGTTCACGCCTCCAGGTCCGGGTCCGCCTCCGGGTCGAAGGCCGCCGCCGCCGCTGTCGCCGCGGCTGCGTCCTCGTTCTCGTCCGGCAACGGATCCGGGTCGGGGACGCGGCCTAGACGCCGGCCGGCTCCTCCGGCTCCAGCTCCAGCTCCTCGGCCGCGTCCCCACGTGGTGAAGGGATATCGGACTCCCCTCGCGCCTCTATGCGCGCCGCGCGCGCGTCCGCCCTGGCGCACAGCGCCACCGCGGCGGCGTTGAAGCGCACCAGCGACGGCGGGTCGGAGGGCCCGAGCAGGTGCTCCTTCAGCTCGGCGCGGGCCCGTACCAGGGTGTCGTGCTCCGGTTCGCGGACGGCCCGCAGCAGGGCGGGGATCTGCTCCGCCTCCGGCGCGAGGACGGTGCCGGCCCGCACGGTCGGGAACTCCGCCTTGAAGCCCTCCTCGGTCAGGCCGCTGGTGTTGGCGACCGCGTACGGCTTCTCACTGGTCAGGTAGTCCGAGATGACGCTGGACACATCGCTGATCAGCACGTCCGCGACGTTGAAGCAGGCGTAGATGCCGGGGCGGGAGTCGGTGATGATCTGGTGCTCCCAGTCGGGCAGCGAGGCCCAGTACGCCTCCTCCCAGGCGGCGGTCGCGGCCTGTACGGCCTCCGCCCGGCCGGCCTCGGGGGAGGACTGCATGAGCATGCGCTCGACCTCGTCGGCGCCGGTACGGAAGGACGTGGTGGCCAGCGCGTCCAGCTCCACCTGCATCCGGACCAGTTCGGCGGCGGCCTCCGGGCCGGGCCGCTCGGCGCCCCGGTCGTCGCCGCCGCCGGCTGCCGCGGCGACCATCGCGGCGTTCGCCTCGGCGATCATGGCCTGCATCCGCTTGTTGGCCTCGCCCGCGCGCGGGTCGACCGAGCCGGTCAGCGGGTGCGGCTTGTAGAGCAGCCGCACCTTGGGGTCGGCGAGCAGCTCGCGCACGATGTTCTCGCCGGCCAGCACGACGGAGGTGTTGCCGGGGTTGCCGTCCCAGCCCTCCCAGGTGGGGGCGTACAGCACGGTGGTCAGGCCGTCGGCGGGCGGCGGGCCGGCGTACGGCCGGATCGGCGCGAGCTGGGGGCGGCCGACCTCCACGACGTCGCGGTCGTCGACGCCGATGTCGGCGAGCTGGTAGCGCTCGCGGGCGGCGGGGCCGGCGACCCACACCTCGTCGTACGCCTTGGCGTACGGGTTGCAGCTGGACAGCTTGTCGCTCTCGCCGTGGTTGGTGAAGGCGTGCTTGATCGTGGGGATGCGCAGTACCTGCGAGGTCTTCCCGGAGTTCGCCGGGTGCAGCAGCATCTTCAGCGTCGAGTGCTCCAGCACCATCAGGTCGGCGACCTTCGGCAGGCACACGATCGGCACGTCGGTGGCGGTGATCTTCTGCACCATGAAGCGTTCGCGGAGCACGATCAGCGGCTTGCCGTCGAGCGCGGCCAGCGTGGAGACCCACATGTTGGCCTGGTACGCGGACGTGGCGCCGCCGGAGAAGTAGAGGCCGACGGTCGGGCCGTACCCCTGCAGCCATTCGGCGAACCACTCGCGGACCCGCTCGTCGTCGGCGGTGCGCTTGCCGGGCAGCAGCCAGGTCGCCAGATACAGCGCGCCGCCCGCGCTCAGCGCCAGCGAGACGGCGAGGCCCAGCACGCCCCACAGCGCGTCCGCGGTGGCGGCGGTGGTGAGCAGCCCGACCGTCACCGGCACGGAGAGGTACAGCAGCCGGTGGCTGGAGCGGCGGGCGAGGATCCGCGGCGGCGCGGGCGCCAGGCCCAGCGCGGAGACGTCGACGTTGCGGGTGACGACCGGCAGGGTGCGGTCCCGGCGCACCATGATCGTGACGCCCTGGATGACGAAGTGCAGCAGGTACGTCGACAGCAGCATGACCGTCAGCGGCGACTGCTCCTTCAGCGGCTCGATGCCGTCGATCTGCAGCAGGCCGAAGAGGATGAGCATGTCGCGCAGCAGCTGGCGGACCATGACGTCGAAGCGGACTCTGCTGAGCAGGGAGAGCAGCCCGGGCTGCTGGTGCTGCAGGTAGAGGTCGAGGGCGAGGCCGCCCGCGGCCGCGATGACGAGCAGGGGCACGTTGGGCTTGAGCGCGCCGATGAGCTGCGCGCAATACGCTGCTAGTAGCGCTGCCAGCGCCATGAGCTGCACGGCGCGACGGGGGGCGATACCGGCGAAAGGCACGGTGCTGACTCCTGGCAGGAACGTCGTGAGGGATGTTCCCGTGAACCGCGTGGTTCCGGGGGTGATACGGAGTTGACCCCAGACCGTATGACGGTCATGGGCCAGGAGACAATTCTCCACCCGGTATGGGCCGCCAATCGGGCCCAAATGCGCGTAGCGGGCCTTGTCGTCCTTTTCGTTTGTGGGACCGGCGGAAATGCCCGTAGGCGCACCGGGTGTCCGAACCGTGGGACGGCGCGGCCGGGCGGCCCGGCGGTGGCGTAGGTTCGCAGTTCCGTACGGACGGGCCGCAGGCCGGGAAAGCGCAGGGGTACAGGTGGCAGGGGCGAGTCGGGAAGCCGCGGCGAGGGCCCGCAGGGTGGTCGTGAAGGTGGGGTCGTCCTCGCTGACCACCGCGGCCGGAGGGCTGGACGCGGACCGGGTCGACGCGCTGGTGGACGCGCTCGCCAAGCACGGCGACCGGGAGATCGTGCTGGTCAGCTCCGGGGCCATCGCCGCCGGGCTGGCGCCGCTCGGCCTCGGCAAGCGGCCCCGCGACCTGGCCCGGCAGCAGGCGGCGGCCAGCGTCGGGCAGGGGCTGCTGATGGCCCGCTACACCGCCTCGTACGCCCGCTACGGCAAGCGCGTCGGGCAGGTGCTGCTGACCACCGACGACATGAGCCGCCGCACCCACTACCGCAACGCGCAGCGCACTCTGGAGCAGCTGTTCGCCATGGGCGCCGTGCCCGTCGTCAACGAGAACGACACCGTGGCGACCGAGGAGATCCGCTTCGGCGACAACGACCGCCTCGCCGCCCTCGTCGCCCATCTGGCCCGCGCCGACCTCCTGGTCCTCCTCTCCGACGTGGACGGCCTCTACGACGGCCTGCCCACCGCCCCCGGCACCTCCCGCATCGCCGAGGTACGCGACCGGAGCGAGCTGGCCGGCGTCCGGCTCGGCCCCGCGGGGCGGGCCGGGGTGGGCACGGGCGGCATGGTGACCAAGGTGGAGGCCGCCCGGATCGCCACCGGCGAGGGCGTGCCCGTCGTGCTGACCTCCGCCGTGCACGCCGACGCGGCGCTGACCGGGCAGCTCACGGGCACGTACTTCCACCCCACCGGGCGGCGCGCCCGCGGCCGGCTGCTGTGGCTGGCGCACGCATCGACCCCGCAGGGGGCGCTGGTGCTGGACGACGGCGCGGTACGGGCCGTCACCGAGCGGCGCACGTCGCTGCTGCCGGCGGGGATCAAGGAGGTGGAGGGCAGGTTCATCGCGGGCGACCCGGTGGAGCTGCGGGACACCGCGGGGCGGGCGGTCGCCCGCGGCCTCGTCGCCTTCGACGCCGAGGAGCTGCCGCGGCTGCTGGGCCGTTCCACCCGCGAGCTGGCCAGGGAGCTGGGGCCGGCGTACGAGCGCGAGGTTGTGCACCGGGACGACCTCGTGGTGCTCGACACGTGACGTGCGGGACCCCCTTGCGTCAGTGCGGCACGTGACGCGCGAGGGGTGACGCACCCCGCGTGAGACCGGCGCGCGGCGCGCGGAAAAACGCGGTTGGACCAGAGACCTTGGGTAAAAGCACCACGGGCGGGCGCGTCGGCTGGTCAACTTTGTTGTATGGGGCTGCCGCGGCGTGCAGCCCGTTGCAGACTCGTATTCAGGAGGCCGCCCGTGACACAAGGGCGTCCAGGGGCGCTGCCCCGGGGAACGGCACAGCGGACGCTGACCAGCGTCAGGGGGATCGGAGGTGTGCGTACGGGCACGGCGGAAGAGCCGGCGGACGGCGAGGGGCCCGACGCGGACGGTGCCCACCGGCTGTGGCACGTCACGCTGAGCGTCGCCGGCCCCGAGGCCCCGCTGAAGGAGATCAGGCGCGGCCTGGAGCGGCTGGCACACGACCACCCCTTCCTGCTGACCAGCCGCTACGCCAACGATCACGCCGAGATCCGCTACTGGGAAGAGGCCCGCGACCTGCACGACGCGGCGGCCGTGGCGCTGCGGCTCTGGGGGGAGCACCGGGCGTCGGCACAGCTGCCGCCGTGGGAGATCGTCGGCCTGGAGGTGATCGCGCGGGAGACGTACCACCAGCGCATCGCCGACGGATACGGGCCGGCTCCGGCGGTCCCGGTGGGGGTGCACCCGTTCTGAGCGGCTGAGGCGGAGGGTTTTCCGGGGCGTCGCGGGTCCGTACGGGGGGGGCGTACGACCCGGCGCGTGCGACGGGCTCACGCCCTGGGGCGGCTACCCGCGTACGCGCACGGGGCGCCGCGCGGGAGTACGCACCTGTCCGTGCCGACGTCTCGCGGAGTGATACGGCCTGTCCGCGATGTCGGCGCCGGCGGCTACGCTGCTCGGCATGAGCAGCGAAACCCAGTCCCTGGTCCGCGAGGCCGCCCAGCGTGCGCGCACGGCGGCGGCGATGATCGCCCCGCTGCCGCGGGCGGCCAAGGACGGCGCCCTGCTGGCCGTCGCCGACGCGCTGCGGGCGCGCGCCGCGGAGGTCGTCGCGGCCAACGCCGAGGACGTCGCCCGGGCCCGGGCCGACGGGGTCTCCGACGCGATGGTGGACCGGCTGACGCTGACCGAGGAGCGGATCGCCGGCATCGCCTCCGACGTCCGGGACGTCGCCGGGCTGCCGGACCCGGTCGGCGAGGTGGTCCGCGGCTCCACGCTGCCGAACGGGCTGGAGCTGCGCCAACTGCGGGTGCCGCTCGGCGTCGTCGGCATCATCTACGAGGGCCGGCCCAACGTCACCGTGGACGCCGCCGCGCTCTGCCTCAAGTCGGGCAACGCGGTGCTGCTGCGCGGCTCCTCCTCTGCGTACGCCTCGAACGCCGCGCTCGTCGCCGTGCTGCGCGACGCCCTCGCCGCCGCCGGGCTGCCGCCGGACGCGGTGCGGCTGGTGCCCGGGCAGAGCCGGGAGTCGGTGCACGAGCTGATGCGCGCCCGCGGCCTGGTCGACGTGCTGATCCCGCGCGGCGGCGCCGGCCTCATCCGTACCGTCGTCGAGGAGTCCACGGTCCCGGTGATCGAGACCGGCACGGGCAACTGCCATGTGTACGTGGACGAGCACGCCGACCTCGACCTCGCCGAGAAGATCCTCGTCAACTCCAAGGCGCAGCGGCCCAGCGTGTGCAACGCCGCCGAGACCGTCCTGGTGCACCAGGCCGTCGCCGACGTCTTCCTGCCCCGCGCCCTCGCGGCCCTGGGGGCCGCGGGCGTCACCGTGCACGGTGACGACGCCTGGGTGAAGGCGGGCGCCGCGGCCGGCGTGCACGTGCCGCTCGCCGACGACGCCGACTGGGCCACGGAGTACCTGTCGTACGACATCGCCGCGGCGGTGGTCCGCTCCCTGGACGACGCCGTGGGGCACATCCGCCGCTGGTCCTCCGGGCACACCGAGGCGATCGTCACCCGCGACACCGGCGCGGCCCGCCGCTTCACCGCCCTCGTGGACTCCGCGGCGGTCATGGTCAACGCCTCCACCCGGTTCACCGACGGCGCGGAGTTCGGCTTCGGCGCGGAGATCGGCATCTCCACGCAGAAGCTGCACGCGCGCGGCCCGATGGGGCTGCCGGAGCTGACGTCGACGAAGTACGTCGTCACGGGCGACGGTCAGCTGAAGGGCGGGTAGCGGGCCGGTAGCCGGTCGCCCCGCCGCCGGCGGGCCCTGGGCCCCGCCGTGGGGCCACAGCGGCGGCGCCGGGGCCGTGAGAGGCCGCTCAGCGGCTTTCCCGGGCCTTTCCCGGGGCGTTCCCCGGGCTTTCCCGGGCAGTCCCGAGGCGTTTCCCGGCCGCGGGGGCGGCCCGTACGACCGTTTCGCACGGATGGCCGGGATCGGCCGGCCGAGTCACCCGCCGCCTGGCGCATCCCGGCCGTCGCGGTTTACGCTGGTCGGGTGCCGGACGATGTGGGGGGCAGGCCGTACGCCGACGGCGACGAGCCCGACAGCCACCACCACGGAGGAGCGGACGAGGAGTTCGCCGCCGTGGTCCTCGACGAGGACTTCGTCCGTTCGGCCCACTTCCACGAGCCCAGCGCCGTGGAGCGCATGGTCGGCGCCGCGGAGGCGCGGGCCCAGGCCGAGGCCGTCCTCGGCGACGCCGCGCTGGACGAGCGGTTGTACGACGGCTGGGACGATCCGGACGCCCCCGACCCGTACGGCCCCTACGGCGGCGCCCTGCGCCCGTACCGCGGCCACGGGCACTGGCAGCGCCCCGTCGCCCTGCTGCTCGCCCTCCTCCTGGGCGTCGGCATCGTCGCCCTGTCCTTCGCCGCCGTCTACCGCTCCGGCCCCGGCGGCCGGGAGGACGCCCCGCCCCCCGGCGGCTCCAGCCCGTCGGCGACGACCGGCGCGGACGCCCGCGAGCCGTCCCTGACCCCGCGCTGAACCGCGCGCCCGGCGGGCGCCGGCACCGGTACGACACCGGGCGGCAACCGCTTCCGCCCGATTGGTCCTCACCCTCCCCCTACGCCCCGCGGGCGTGGGCCGTACCCCCACGGCGCGGCGGGAAGTTGGCGTTGACGCGGCGGTTTACGCGGGGCGCGGCGGACCTACTCTTCTGTATATGGCCGGGCACGAAGGCCCGCCCGACGGGACACCCGAGCGCGCCCCGGGAGGCGGAGACGACGAATACCGCTCCATCGTCTTCGATGAGGCGTTCGTCAAGGCTGCCCGGCTGGAGGAGTACTCCGCCCGCGAGCGCGTCGGCGACCACACCCCCGCCGTACGCAGCCGCCGCCCCCAGCGCCCCGGTGCGTCCCGGCAGGCCCTCGTGCTCGTGCTGCTCATCGCGCTCGCCTTCGGCACCGCCATCTACATGGGCGTACGCCACCCCTACCGGCAGCCCGGCGTCCCCGCCGCGGCGCCGCTGCGCAGCACCGTCGTGCCGCTGACGCCCGAGGGCCCGGTGCCCGGCGGCGAGCCGGCGGAGCTGATCGCGGACAGCCCGGCCGCGGACTTCGGCACCGGCGCCTCCGGCATCGAGCTGCCGGATCCGGGGTCGACCCGGCACTTCACCGAGGAGCAGGTGGTCCAGGCGCTCACCGCCAGCAAGGACTACCTCGTCACCTCCGCGGTCGACGTCCGCACGCTGACCGGCGACAACGTGCGCGACGTACGCATCCAGCTCGACCCGCAGCAGCACGGGCAGTTCGACCAGAGCATCGCCCGCCCCGCCGACGACGGCCGGCACGCCGCGACCGGCTGGATGATCCGCTTCGACCCCGAGCACGTGCGGCTGGCCGACCGGAACGTACGGGTCGACGGCGCGGTGACGTACGCGGAGGTCGGCGACCAGGAGCTGGAGGTCAGCGCCGACCACGTCTTCGTCTACGCGCTGAGCCCGGCCAAGGCGTCCGCGGCGGCGGCCGAGGAGGCGTCGCTGTTCACCGTGCGCCGCCAGGTGCGTATCCGCTTCGACCACGACGACCTGCGCGACCGCCAGCTGGAGCTGGCCGAGACCTCGCTGACCGCCGGGCCGCTGGCGTGCACGGCGGACGCCTCGGCGTATCTGCGGCCGCTGCTGGCCGGCGAGCGGGACCCGCAGAAGGCGCCGCACGGCACGAACCCGTTCGCGACGCCGGGGCAGTTGAGCGGGTCGCTGTGCGGCGTGCTGGACACGGGGCAGGCGACGCACACGTCGTAGTGCGTGCGGCCCGCGGACCGTACGGACCGGGCGCGGGGACTCCTCGTACGACTCGTACGACGGGACGCACCGCGACGGCACGCCGGAACGCCGCCGCCGCCCCGGGACGACGGGGCGGCGACGGCGTTCTCGGCTACGGCGTACGGCGGGCGCGCGTGCTGTGCGGAGGGGGGACGGTGCTCAGTTGGGCGAGGGGTCCGAGGGGCCGGCGCCGTCCGACGGGCCGGAGCCGCCGGAGCCGCGGCTGTTGAAGCGGTCCCGCAGCTTGCCGCCAATGTCGGCGGTGCCGCCCGCGATGTCGTTCACGAGCCGCAGCAGCGGGTCCTTGCTGCTCTTCACCGTGTCCGCGTAGCTGCTGGCCGACTCGCGGAAGGACTCGCGCGCGGAGGCGTCCTTGTCCTCGTCGCGCCGCGGGTAGTGGCCGTCCATGATCCGCTGGTAGTCGCGGCTCTCCGACCACTTCTTCAGCTCGGCGGCGCGGATGGTGGTGAACGGGTGGCTGCGCGGCAGCACGTTGAGGATCTTCAGGACGGAGTCGCGGACGTCGCCGCCGCGGTCGTACTCCTCGGCCTGTGCGAGGAACGCGTCGACGTTCATCTCGTGCAGGTGGTTGCCGCCGGCGAGCTTCATCAGCCCGCGCATCGACGCCTCCAGGTCCTGCCCGACGAGCAGCCCGGCGCGGTCCGCGGACAGCTCCGACTTGCGGAACCACTCCAGCAGTGCCGCGATGATGGCCCGGATCGCCAGGGCGCCCAGCGGGATCCAGGCGAGCGCGAGGGCGAGGTTGGTCAGGAAGAGCATGATCGTGCGGTACACCGAGTGGCCGGAGAGGGCGTGGCCCACCTCGTGCCCGACGACGGCCCGCATCTCCTCCTCGTCGAGGAGCTCGACGAGGCCGGTGGTGACCACGATGATCGGCTCGTCCATGCCGATGCACATCGCGTTCGGCTGGGGGTCCTGCTTGACGTACATCTGCGGGACCTTCTCCAGGTCCAGGATGTAACAGGCGTCGCGCAGCATGTCGTGCAGGTGCTGGAACTGCTGGTCGCCGACCCGCACCGAGTCGGAGAGGAACAGCAGCCGCAGCGAGCGCTCCGGCAGCATGCCGGAGATCGCCTTGAAGACCTTGTCGAAGCCGGTGAGCTTGCGCAGCGAGACGAGCGCGGAGCGGTCGGCCGGGTGTTCGTACGCCCGCGAGGAGATTCCCGGGAACCTCTTGCGTTCTCGGCTTGGCACGTTCTTGTTGAGTTCAGGCATGCTGTCCGTCCCCTCCCCGTACGTCTGACCCCCAAGGCTAGTGCGACAACGGGCCGGCGCGGCCGGGAGTTCCGTAGCAGGTTCGTCACGGCATCCGTACCCGGCCGTGACCTCGGCCGCCGCCCGCGGCGACCCCGGCCGGCGCCCCCCCGATGGCGGAGCCGCCGTGGGGGTGTGCCGCGGACCCGCTTACGATGTCGAGGCACGCCCACCCGACGACACGGATTGGCCACAGTGACCATGAGCGCTCTGACCGCCGCCCACGACCTCGCCGTGAACCTCGCCTCCTCCTCCGGGGGCGGTGGCGGCGGTGAGCACGGGAGCGACGACTCCGCCCTCAACCCGTACTTCGTCGGCGGGAGCGCACTGTTCATCCTGCTGCTCCTGCTGTTCATCACCACCCGCTTCAACCGGGACCGCTGACGGCGGTGAAGCGCAGGCTGGGGGTGATGGGCGGGACGTTCGATCCCATCCACCACGGGCACCTGGTGGCGGCGAGCGAGGTGGCGGCCCGCTTCCACCTCGACGAGGTGATCTTCGTGCCCACGGGGGAGCCCTGGCAGAAGGGCGACAAGGTGGTCTCGCCGCGCGAGGACCGCTATCTGATGACCGTGATCGCCACGGCGTCGAACCCGCAGTTCTCTGTCAGCCGCATCGACATCGACCGCGAGGGTCCGACCTACACGATCGACACGCTCCGGGAGCTGCACGGGCTCGAACCGGAGGCCGAGCTGTTCTTCATCACGGGCGCGGACGCGCTCTCCCAGATCTTCACCTGGCGGGGCGCCGAGGAACTGTTCGCGCTGGCCCATTTCATCGGCGTGACCAGGCCGGGACACCGCTTGCACGACCCCGGGCTGCCGGAAGGCAGGATGTTCCTGATCGAGGTCCCGGCGCTCGCCATCTCGTCCACGGATTGCCGGGAACGGGTGGCCCGCGACGAACCCGTCTGGTATTTGGTGCCAGATGGGGTAGTGCGCTACATCAACAAGCGAAGGCTTTACCGCGACGGGGACTGACGCGCAGGATCGAGAAGGCGGCGGGGGCCGCACGGGGAGCGAAGGGTAAGCACGGGGGACCATGGGCGGGGGACGCCCATTATGGAAGGGGCACCAGTGAACGACGGATACCGCGGCCCGCAGGGCCACGACCCGTACCAGGACCCCTACGCCCGCGGCTACGACCCGTACGGCCAGCAGGGCTATGCCTACGACCAGCAGGAGGCCCAGCAGGGGGCCTCCCAGGACCCGGGCGGTCAGGGCTACCCGGACCCGTCCTCCGGCTACGGGTACGACTACGACCCGTACACCCAGCAGCAGCCCCCGCAGCAGGCCCCCCACCCCCAGGCGCAGCAGCACTATCCGGCCCAGGCCCCCCACCCCCAGGCCCCCCACCCCCGGGCGCAGCAGCACCACGCCCCGCACGCCCCGCCCCCGGCCGTCGGGTACGACTACGACTACGACCCCTACGGCCCCGCCGCCCACTCCGGCGAGCAGCCCGTGACGTCCGCGCCGCCCGACGGCGACTGGGGGCGCGTCCCGCACCAGCGCCCGCCGGAGCACGAGCCGCGCGAGTACGCCACCGAGCAGTTCTCCTTTGTAGAGGACGAGACAGAGTCCTCCGAAGACGTCATCGACTGGCTGAAGTTCACCGAGAGCCGCACCGAGCGCCGCGAGGAGGCCAAGCGCCGCGGCCGCAACCGCCGGGTCGCGCTGCTGGTGGTCATGGTCCTCGCCGTGCTCGGCGGCAGCGGTTACCTGTGGGCCACCGACCGGCTCCCCTTCGTCGGCGAGGAGTCCGGGCCCGCGGCGGCGGGTGAGGAGCAGCGCGACACCCTCGTGGTGCACCTGCACAACACCGACGGCGGCGGCAGCGCCACGGCGCTGCTCGTGAACAACGCCACCACCGGCAAGGGCACCACCGTGCTGCTCCCCAACGACCTCGCCGTCTCCGGCGACGACGGCACCGCCACCACCCTCGGCCAGTCCGTCGACGAGCAGGGCGCGGGCGCCACCCGGGACTCGATCGACGCGCTGCTGGGCTCGCAGATCAAGGGCAGCTGGCGGCTGGACACCCCGTACCTGGAGATCCTCGTGGAGGGCGTCGGCGGCATCGTCGTCGACGCCGACGCGACCGTGCCCGGCCTGAAGAAGGGCGACGACCCGCTGGTCGAGAAGGGCCAGCAGCGCCGCCTCAACGGCGAGCAGGCCATCGCCTACGCCACCCACCTGGCGGACGGCGAGCCGCAGACGGCCCAGCTGGGGCGGTTCGGGCAGGTCATGCAGGCGGTGCTGAAGAACCTGCCGAGCGACACGGCCGGGGCGAAGAGCCTGGTCAAGTCCATGGGCATGGTGCTCGACCCATCGCTCTCCGAAGCCGAGCTGGCCGCGTCCCTGGCCTCGCTGTCGGAGCTGGCCAAGGAGGGCGCGTACGCGACCGAGACGCTGGACGTCGGCGCCGACGGGCGGCCCAGCGAGCAGGCCACGCAGAAGGTCGTCGAGGACGTGCTCGGCGGCACCGTCAAGAGCCCGGAGGGCGCCACGGCCGCGCGGGTCAGCGTGCAGAACGGCGCCGGGAGCGCGAAGCCGGCGGAGACGGCGAAGGTCGCGCTGGTCAACGGCGGGTTCACGTTCGTCGACGGCGGCCAGGCGGCGGAGCCGGCGGCGACGTCCGAGGTGCGCTACGCGGACGCGGCGGCGAAGGAGCAGGCCGTGCAGGTCGCGAAGACGCTGGGGCTGGACGAGAAGGCGGTGGCGGAGGGCAAGACGCCGGCGAACGCGGATGTGGCGGTCGTCCTCGGGCAGGACTACGAGGGGTGACGATGCCGCGAGCCGCGGCGCTGTCGTACAGGCGTGAGATCCTGGAATGCGTATCCACAGCGATACCCCTAGTTCCTGACAGATAGCTCCCGACAGAAGTGGACAGCCCCGCCCGTGACCGCAACGGACCGCTCCATCGACCTGGTCAGCACCGCGGCGCAGGCCGCCGCCGACAAGCTCGCACACGACATCGTCGCGTACGACGTCAGCGACGTCCTCGCCATCACCGACGCCTTCCTGCTCGCCTCGGCGCCCAACGACCGCCAGGTCAAGGCGATCGTGGACGGCATCGAGGAGGCGCTGCTGAAAGAGCGCGGCGCCAAGCCGGTGCGGCGCGAGGGCGAGCGGGACGGCCGCTGGGTCCTGCTGGACTTCTCGGACATCGTGGTCCACGTGCAGCACTCCGAGGAGCGGGTGTTCTACGCGCTGGAGCGGCTCTGGAAGGACTGCCCGGAGCTGGACCTGCCGCCGGACGCGGTGGCCACCCGCGGGCGCGCCGCGGAGTACGCGGAGGCGAACGGCGACGGGTCCCGTCGGGATGCGTGACCGCCGGATCGTCCTCTGGCGGCACGGCCAGACGGCCTGGAACCTGGAGCGGCGCTTCCAGGGCCAGACCGACATCGACCTGACCGAGGCGGGCGTGCTGCAGGCGCGGCGCGCCGCCCGGCTGCTGACGGCGCTGCGGCCGGACGCGATGATCTCCTCCGACCTGCTGCGCACGCGCGCCACGGCGACGGAGCTGGCGTCGCTGACGGGCCTCGACGTGACGTACGACAGCGCGCTGCGGGAGACGTACGCGGGCGTCTGGCAGGGGCTGACGCACGACGAGATCATCGCGCGGCACGGCGAGCAGTACGCGGCGTGGAAGCGCGGCGAGCCGGTGCGGCGCGGGGGCGGCGAGCTGGAGACCGAGGTCGCGGACCGGGCGGCGCCGGTGGTGCTGGCGCACGCCGACAAGCTGTCGGACGTCGGCACGCTGGTGGTGGTCAGCCACGGCGGCACGATCCGGACGACGATCGGGCGGCTGCTGGGCCTGGAGCCGCGGAACTGGGAGGCGCTGGGCGGGCTGTCGAACTGCAGCTGGTCGGTGCTCGGTGAGTCCGTGGTCGGCTGGCGGCTGCTGGAGCACAATGCGGGCAGCCTGCCGGAGCCGGTGCTCGGCGACGACACGTGAGCCGCCGGGGCGGCGGGCGGAGGTCTGCGGTCTGCGGCCGGGAAACCGATTTTTGTTTCCGGGCGCCTTCCCGCTAAGATTTAGCTCGTTCGCCCGCCGGGAACGGCTGGGCAGCGGGGCTATAGCTCAGTTGGTAGAGCGCTTGCATGGCATGCAAGAGGTCAGGAGTTCGATTCTCCTTAGCTCCACGCGATCGACCCTCAGGATCCCGTCCCGCTGGGGCGGGATTCGTTCTTTTCCGGGCTTCCCAGGGCGGCCTGGCGGGCCCGCTCCTCTGACAGCGGGCGGGCGTGGGCCGGGCAGCCGATCAGCGGGTCCTCCAGGGTCCGCAGACCGTCGAGGAGCTTCTTGCTGACGTCGTCCGCGGGGGAGTAGACCACGATCCGGGTCTCCGGCATGCCCGTGATCGTCAGCGACGTCGATATGCAGCGCAGCTCGCCGACCGAGGCGTGCTGCACGATCTTGATGCGCGAGCCCGGCGGCGCCACGTCCCCCCGGCGCCACATCTCCGCGAAGTCCTCGCTGCCCTCGCACAGGCTGCGGATCAGCCCCTCCCACGAGGGCTCGCCGACGTGCCGCCCGTACGCCCCGCGGAACGTCGCCACCAGCATCGGCAGCTCCTCGTCCCGGTTGATCATCGCGCAGCAGCAGGCGCGTGCGGAGAAGAGCTGCCACAGCACGTTCCGTTGATGGGGCGGCGCGGCGCGGAGGGCGGGGAACATCCGCTCGTACAGTTCGTTGGCGGCGAGCACGTCATACCGCGAGTTGTAGACCCCGGCGGGCAGGTCCATGGCGGCCAGGATCGCGAGCACCTCCGGTCCGACAGACCGGGCGGCGGCGGTCGGCTCCGGCGCGTACGGCACCTCGGCCAGGTGGTACAGGTGCTCGCGCTCCACCCCGTCCAGCCGCAGCGTGCGCGCCACCGCGTCGAGCACCTGCGGGCTGGCGTTGATGCGCCGGCCCTGCTCCAGCCACGTGTACCAGGTCACGCCGACGCCGGAGAGCTGCGCGACCTCCTCGCGGCGCAGCCCGGGCGTACGCCGCCGCAGGCCCGGCGGCATGCCGACGTCCGCCGGGGTGATGCGCGCCCGGCGGCTGCGCAGGAATGCGGCCAGCTCCGGCCTGCGTGGCCCGTTCGCCACCGTCGCCATACTCATTCCCCCAGGGTCAGGGCTGTCGGCCCGCCGTGCCAGGTGCTGTCAGTACCAGCATCGGCAGGCTCTCATTACCAGTACAGCGCGGGGGAGATGCTGTCGTCATGCGAGACTCGACCACGACCTCCCCCCGCCGCGGCCCCGCGTCAGGCACCGCCGACACCTCCAGTAAAGCGCCCGGCACCGACAACGCGCCCGCGGTACGCACCGGCTGGCTCCTCGGCATCGTCCTGGCCGGTCAGTTCTTGGCGGTGCTCGACGTCTTCATCGTCAACGTCGCCGCCCCCACCATGCGCACCGAGCTGGGCACCTCCGGCGCCGAGCTGCAGCTGATCATCGCCGGGTACACCATCTCGTACGCCGTGCTGCTGATCACCGGCGCCCGGCTCGGCGGCCTGCTCGGTCACCGCCGCATGTACCTCGGCGGGCTGGCGCTCTTCACCGCCGCCTCGCTCGCCTGCGGGCTGGCCGCCACCTCCGGCCAGCTGATCGCGTTCCGGCTCGTGCAGGGCGTGGGCGCGGCGGCGATGATCCCGCAGGTGCTCAGCCTCATCCAGCACCACTTCCGGGGCACCGAGCGCGTCCGGGCCCTCGGCGTCTACGCGGCCGTCCTGGCCACCGGCGCCGCCGCCGGGCAGATCGTGGGCGGCGTGCTGGTCAGCGCCGACGTCTTCGGCTGGACCTGGCGCCCGGTGTTCCTGGTGAACGTGGTCGTGGGCATACCCCTGCTCGTGCTCGGCGCCCGGCTGCTGCCGCGCGACGAGCCGCGTGCCGCGGCGGGCGGTGCCCCGTCCGGCGGCGCCATCGACCGCGGCGGGCTGGTGCTGCTGGCCGCCGCGGTCACCCTGTTCACCGTGCCGCTGGTGCTCGGCCAGGAGCTGGACTGGCCCCTGTGGGGCTGGGCCATGCTGGCCGGCAGCGTCGTGGCGGCGGGGGCCTTCGCCACGTACGAGCCGAGCCTGGCCCGGCGCGGGGGCGTCCCGCTGTTCCCGCCGCGCGTGGTGCGTGCGCCGGGGATGCCCGTGGCGATCGTGCGCTCCCTGCTCGCCATGGTGCTCAACGGCGCGTTCATGTTCGTCATGGCGCTGCATCTGCAGGCCGGGCTCGGCTTCGGCGCGCTGCGCGCGGGCCTGACCTTCGTGCCGACCGCCGTCGCCTTCGGGGTCGCCGGCCTGACCTGGCAGCGGCTGCCCGAGCGGCTGCGCCCGGCGCTGGTGCCGGCCGGTTTCCTGACGACCACGGTGTCGTTCCTGGCCGTCGGGCTCGCGATGCGCGACGGCGGCGAGGGCGGCCCCGGCTTCTACGCCGGGCTGACCGGCGTCGGCGCCGGCCTGGCGCTGGCCTTCAGCCCCAACCTGACCGGCGCGCTCGCCCTCGTACGCCCCGAGGACGCGCCGCACGCCAGCGGCCTGATGACCACCACGGCACAGCTCGGCGGCCTGGTCGGCGTGGCGACGATCGGCACCCTGTATCTGGAGCGTGCGGGCACGCTGACCCTGCAGTCGTCAGCGGACGCGGTGTGGGACGCCTCTCTCGCGCTGGCCGCCGCGGGGGTGCTGGGGCTGCTCGCGGGGGTCCGGTACCGGTATCGGCGCTGACCACCTCGGCGGCGCGTGGCAGAATCACAGCATCCTCACAGGGCGGAAGCCGAAGGGAGGGCTGCGAGATGCCTTCGTGCGCCACCGGGAGGCGGCCGGCGGCCGGGACCCGCCGGCCGGGAGGGTACCGTGCCTCCGCCCTGCACTGCCCGGCCTGCGGTTCGTCGCACGTCGCGCAGGTCCTCGGTGACAACGGCGGAGTGTCCTATGTGTGCACGGCCTGCGGCCACAGCTGGAGCTGAGTGATGGGAGCACACAGCCGGAAGTGCGACTGGTGCGGAAACGGCACCCCCATCGTGCGCGACATGGAGCCCCTCAACCCCGACTACCAGTACTGGTGCGAGGAGTGCGCGCGGGCGCTGATCATAAAAGGCGACCCCATCGAGACGTACCGCGAGCTGGAGGGGGAGCCGATCTACGGCCGGCTGCTGGACGAGCACTGCACGCTCAAGCGCTTCTACTCCTTCGCGACGGCCTGACCGCCCGCGGTCGCCGGTGGGGTAGGGTGAGCCGCGCCCTGGGGGCTATAGCTCAGTTGGTAGAGCGCTTGCATGGCATGCAAGAGGTCAGGAGTTCGATTCTCCTTAGCTCCACTCACACGTCACGGACGTACGTCGGAGAACGACGTTCGCCGAGGCGTTCGACCTGCTCGCCCGGCGTTGCACCGGCATCGAAAAGGGCGCTTCGGCTCCCCTGGCGTCTGCGATACCCTGACCCCATGCGTGCCCGACGCCTTCTGCTTAGCGGGCCGCGCTGACGGCAGGAAACACTCAGCGCGGCGTCCCCTCCTGTGCGAGGGGATTTTTCGTTTCCGCATCCGACCGCGGGCAGATACCACCAGGAGCTTTGAGGACGATGAGCAGCGAGACGACGACCGCCGCCGCCACCGAGTCAGTGCCGGCGACGGCACCGCACCGCTACACCGCTGCCCTGGCCGCGGAGATCGAGGCACGCTGGCAGGACTTCTGGGAGCGCGAGGGCACGTACGCGGTGGACACGGCCGCGCCGTCCGACCGGCCCCGGAAGTTCATCATGGACATGTTCCCGTACCCCTCGGGCGCGGGCCTGCACGTGGGCCACCCGCTGGGGTACATCGCCACCGACGTCTACGCCCGCTACGAGCGCATGACGGGCCACGACGTGCTGCACACCATGGGCTTCGACGCCTTCGGCCTGCCCGCCGAGCAGTACGCCGTGCAGACCGGCACCCACCCGCGCGTCACCACCGAGGCGAACATCGCCTCCATGCGCCGCCAGCTGGGCCGGCTGGGCCTGGGGCACGACACGGACCGGTCGTTCGCCACGATCGACCCGGACTACTACAAGTGGACCCAGTGGATCTTCCTGCAGATCTTCGAGTCCTGGTACGACGAGGAGGCCGACGCCGCCCGCCCGATCGCCACCCTGGTCGAGCAGTTCGAGACCGGCAAGCGCGAGACGCCCGACGGGCGCCCTTGGGCCGCGCTGTCGGACCAGGAGCGCGCCGAGGTGCTGAGCGGCCACCGCCTGGCGTACGCCTCCGACTCGCCGGTCAACTGGTGCCCCGGCCTGGGGACCGTGCTGGCCAACGAGGAGGTCACCGCCGACGGCCGCTCCGAGCGCGGCAACTTCCCCGTCTTCAAGGCGAACCTGCGCCAGTGGATGATGCGTATCACCGCCTACGCCGACCGGCTGCTGGCCGACCTGGACGAGCTGGACTGGCCCGAGGCCATCAAGCTGCAGCAGCGCAACTGGATCGGCCGCAGCGAGGGCGCCCGCGTCGGCTTCCCCGTCGAGAGCCACGAGAACGCCGAGATCTCCGTCTTCACCACCCGTCCCGACACCCTGTTCGGCGCCACCTACATGGTGCTGGCGCCCGAGCACCCGCTGGTCGACGAGATCACCCCGGGCGGCTGGCCGCAGGGCACGCACGAGGTGTGGACCGGCGGGCACGCCACGCCCGCGGAGGCGGTGGCGACGTACCGCGTACAGGCCGCCGCCAAGTCCGACGTCGAGCGGCAGGCCGAAGCCAAGGAAAAGACCGGTGTGTTCACCGGCGCGTACGCGCTGAACCCCGTCAACGGCGAGCGCATCCCCGTCTTCATCGCCGACTACGTCCTGATGGGCTACGGCACCGGCGCCATCATGGCCGTACCCGGACAGGACGCGCGCGACTGGGCGTTCTCCGAGGTCTTCGAACTGCCCATCATCCGCACCGTGCAGCCGCCGGCGGACTGGGACGGCAAGGCGTACCCCGGCGACGGCCCCGCGATCAACTCCGCCGGGCCGGGCGTCGACCTGAACGGGCTGGAGGTGGCCGAGGCGAAGCGGAAGATCATCGCCTGGCTGGAGGACCACGGCGCCGGCGAGGGCACCGTCAGCTTCCGGCTGCGCGACTGGCTGTTCAGCCGCCAGCGCTACTGGGGCGAGCCCTTCCCCGTCGTCTACGACGAGAACGACGTCGCCCACGCCCTGCCGGAGTCGATGCTGCCGCTGGAGCTGCCTGAGGTCGAGGACTACTCTCCGCGCACCTTCGACCCGGACGACGCCGACAGCCGCCCCGAGACCCCGCTGTCGCGCAACGCCGACTGGGTGAACGTCACCCTGGACCTGGGTGACGGCGCCGGCCCGCAGCGCTACCGGCGCGAGACCAACACCATGCCCAACTGGGCCGGTTCCTGCTGGTATGAGCTGCGCTACCTGGACCCGCACAACGCCGGGCGGCTGGTCGACCCAGCGGTCGAGCGCGCCTGGATGGGCCCGGCCGAGGGCAGGCCGCACGGCGGCGTCGACCTGTACGTCGGCGGCGCCGAGCACGCCGTGCTGCACCTGCTGTACGCCCGCTTCTGGTCCAAGGTGCTGTACGACCTGGGGCATGTGTCCTCCGCCGAGCCGTTCCACAAGCTGTTCAACCAGGGCATGATCCAGGCGTACGTCTACCGCGACGGCCGCGGCTTCCCGGTGCCCGCGGCGGAGGTCGAGGAGCGCGACGGCGGCTACTGGTACGGCGGCGAGCAGGTCAGGCGCGAGCTGGGCAAGATGGGCAAGTCCCTGAAGAACGCCGTCACGCCGGACGAGATCTGCGCCGAGTACGGGGCCGACACGCTGCGGCTGTACGAGATGGCGATGGGCCCGCTGGACGTCTCCCGGCCCTGGGACACCCGCGCGGTCGTCGGGCAGTACCGGCTGCTGCAGCGGCTGTGGCGCAACGTCGTCGACGAGGCGACCGGCGCCGTCACCGTCGTGGACGAGGAGCCGGACGAGGAGACGCTGCGGGCGGTGCACAAGGCCGTCGACGGGGTCACCAGGGACATGGCGGGGCTGCGCTTCAACACCGCCATCGCGAAGGTGACGGAGCTGAACAACCACGTCACCAAGCTGCGCGCGGTGCCGCGGAGCGTCGCCGAGTCGCTGGTGAAGCTGGTCGCGCCGCTGGCGCCGCACGTCGCCGAGGAGCTGTGGCGCCGGCTGGGGCACGGGACGACGGTGGTCTACGAGGCGTTCCCGGTCGCCGACCCGCGGTACGTGGTCGACGAGACGGTGACGTGCGTGGTGCAGGTCAAGGGCAAGGTCAAGGCCCGGCTGGAGGTGTCGCCCGACATCGCGGAAGCGGAGCTGGAGGCGGCGGCGCTGGCGGACGAGGCGGTGCGGCGTGCGCTGGGCGGGGCGCCGATCCGGAAGGTGATCGTACGGGCGCCGAAGCTGGTGAACGTGGTCATCTGAAGGACTCCGCAGATGAGCGCAGTCAACTGAAGGCGTTCCCTAAGGGACGATTCCGGGGAGGGCCGGGGCGATGGGGCGCTCCCGGCCTTCTCCGTGCCCGTAGGCTAGAGGGGAGACCGCCTGCCCTGGCCGCCCCGGCCTGCGTAGCCCATGGAGGGATGCAGACCTCGTGACTCCTCCACCCCGTGAACGAGGTGGCTTCTCACTTGGCTCGGTGGAGCCTCATGACGGCCAAGCCCTGACCGCTGCCCGGGGGCAGGGCACACACTGTAGCGGAGTTGCTACGCTCCGCGCCGCCCGATCTCAGGATCGGTTTTCTCCCCGCCTGAAGGCGGGGATTCCCACCGAAGGAGGAGGGGGAGGATGGACGTCGTCGTCGCTCTGCTGGCGCTGTTCTTCGTGCTCTGTGTCGCTGCGGGCGTGGTCCTGACCGTGAAGGCGACGCGGGCGGTGAAGCGCGGCGTCGAACGTACGGTGGCCGACACCCGCAGAACGGTCCAGGAGACCACGCTCAAGGCCCGTCGCGCGGTGCAGCCGGGCGCGGCCGGTGACATCGCGGGCCTGCGGCTCTCCCTGCGGAACGCGATCGACGCCACCCGCCGCGAGCTGGAGCACGCCGTGCAGGTCGACCCCGGGCTGCGCGAGTCGATCGGCCTGCTGGACCGCCTCCACGAGTACGCGCGCCAGGTCGACGGCGAACTGCGGCACCTGGAGCGGGAGCCGGACAAGTCGCGCGTCGCGGAGCGGCTGCCGGAGCTGCGGAGCCGGGCGGAGCGGATCGCGCAGTCGGCGAACTCGCTGCGCTGGGCGGCGCAGGACCGCGCGCGGCACACGGCGGCGGACGGCGACGGGCTGGACGCGCTGACGACGCAGATCGACCTGGAGACGGGGGCACTGCGGCACTGGACGCCGGCGGAGGAGCGGAAGGCGGACTCCACGGGCACTGCGAACTCCACGAACTCCACGGACTCCACGGACTCCACGGGAGCTGCCGCGGCGGCGTCCGGCGAAGAGGCGCGGCCGGCGGGTGGCGCGACCCGGTCCCCGAAGCAGCAGCCGGCGTTCTCGTCCGGCGGGAGTCCGGAGGGGCAGGACGCCTTCCAGGCGCTGCTGTCGAAGATCGAGAAGCTGCGCAAACCGGAGTCGGCGTAGGGCGTACCGCCCCCCGGTGCACCTCGCTTGACCTCGGCGGACTCCCTAGCCCGTACGCGCCGTGCGGGCCCTCGGCTGCGGGGTGTTCGGCGTGCCCAGTAGTGTCTTGGGCATGTCCCCCGATGTCGCGATCGTCGCCGATTCCACGGCCTATCTGCCGCCCGAGGCGATGCGGCGGCACGGCATCATCTCCGTCCCGCTGACCGTCGTACTCGGCGACCGGGCGCTGGAGGAGGGCACCGAGGTCTCCGCCCGGTCGCTGGCGGAGGCGCTGCGCAAACGGAACCCGGTCACGACGTCGCGGCCGAGCCCGGCGCGGTTCGCGGAGACGTACCGGAAGGCGGCGGAGGCGGGCGCGCGGGGCATCGTGTCGCTGCACCTGTCGGCGGAGTTCTCCGGGACGTACGACGCGGCGGTGCTGGCGGCGAAGGAGGCGCCGGTGCCGGTGCGGGTGGTGGACACCCGGATGGTGGCGATGGCCCTCGGCTTCTGCGCGATCGCCGCCGCGGAGGCGGCGGAGGCGGGCGGTTCGGTGGACGACGCGGTGGCGGCGGCGGAGCGGCGGGCGGCGGGGACGTCGGCGTTCTTCTACGTCGACACCCTGGACTACCTGCGGCGGGGCGGCCGGATCGGGACCGCCCAGGCGCTGCTGGGCTCGGCGCTGGCGGTCAAGCCGCTGCTGCGGCTGGACGGCGGGCGGATCGAGTTGCTGGAGAAGGTCCGTACGGCGGGCCGGGCGATCCTGCGGCTGGAGGAGCTGGTGCTCGACCGGGCGGCGGCGGGCCCGGTGGACGTCGCGGTCCACCATCTGGCGGCGGCGGAGCGGGCGGCGGAGCTGGCGGACCGGCTGCGGGAGCGGGTGCCGGGGGTGGGGGAGCTGCACCTGAGCGAGGTCGGTGCGGTGATCGGGGCGCACACGGGGCCAGGGCTGCTGGGAGCGGTGGTGTCGCGGCGGGGTGCGTAGGCCCGCGGGGTCGCGGGTTGTCGCGAGTTGTCCACAACCGGCGGGTTATCCACAGGAATTGACGGTGATCAGCCGGGGGTGGGGGCGGGGCTCGTACCTTCGGGTCATGAGCGCACGGACGGAGACCAGGGGACCGGGTCGGCACGAGCTGCGGAGGCGCCGGCTGCGCGGGAGCGCGGCCGGGGGAGGCCCGGAGCGGGCGCGGCGGCGGGCGGTGGCGGCGGGTGAGAGCCCGCGGGCCGCACGAACGCCGCGGGAGCGCCTGCGAGCCAGAGCCACGACGATGTTCACGCCACCGCCCCCGCGATCCCGCCACCCGCCGGACGGCCCGGCCCCGCCGCTGCGCTGGTCGAGCCAGGACCTACCGCGGTTTCCGCGGAGGGGGGCGGGTGAGGACGCGGGGGCGGCGGAGCCGGGCCGGGGTGGTGCGGGAGGCTCGGGACGGCGTGCGGAGGTAGAGCGGCGCGGGTTGGCGCCTGCGCTCCTGCTCCCGGGCCCGGTCCCGTCGCCGGAGGCGGGGCGCAGTAGAGTGCGTGGCTCGGCGCCGCGCGCGGTGGCCGAGCCGTACGGGCCGGAGCCCGGGGGCCCGCCTGCGCCGCCTGAGTCGGGCCGGCGTGGTGCGGGTGGCCCGGGGGGACGCCGGGGCGGCGCGGTGCGCTTTGGCGGGCCCGCGACGGGGGAGCTGCGCCGGGCGGTGCCTGCCGCCCCGTCGGCCCGTGTCGCCGAGCCCGCTCCCGCCACCGTGTACGTGGCCGGCCCCGGCGCTGCGAGCGCTCCCGCGTCGGTGCCCGTCCCTGTCTCGGTGCCGGCCTCCGGCTCCACCTCCTCCCGGCGGGAGGCCGAGGGCGAACCGGCCGGGGGCGAGGGGGAGATGGGGCGGCGGGAGCGGTGGCGGACGGCGGTGCGGGAGCGGCTGCCGGTGTGGATCCGACTGCGGTGCGGGCTGGAGCCCGCGACGTGCGCCGCCCTGGTGCTGGTGCTCGTCGCCGGGGTGGCTCTCGCCGCGTACCACTTCTGGTCCGGCCGGCCCCAGCCCGTACCGGCGCCGGAGGCACACGGCTCCCTGCCACCGCCGGTCACCGGGGCCGCGGACGCGCCGGAGTCCGGCACCGGCACCGGCACCGGTGCGGCGGCGGAGGTGGTGGTGGACGTCGTCGGCAAGGTGCGCGAGCCCGGTGTCCACCGGCTGCCCGAAGGGTCGCGGGTCGAGGACGCCTTACGCGCCGCCGGCGGCGTCCGCGCCGGCGCGGAGGCGGACGGGCTCAACCGGGCCCGCCCGCTGGTCGACGGTGAGCAGATCGTCGTCGGCGAGCCGCCACCGGCGGCCCCGGGCGCACCGCCCGCGGCACCGGCCGGCGGCGCGAGCCCACCGGCGGCGGGCGGCTCGCCGACGACCGGACCTGCGGCGGTCGTGAGCCTCAACTCGGCGACGGTGGATCAGCTGGACACGCTGCCCGGCATCGGCCCCGTGCTGGCCCAGCACATCATCGACTACCGCGACCAGAACGGCGGCTTCACCGACATCGAGCAGCTCCGCGACGTGAACGGCATCGGCGACAGCCGCTTCGCGGACCTCCGTCCCCATGTCCAGCCGTGACGCCGCCCCCGCCACGACCACTGCCACCGCTACGACCTCAGCTACGACCTCAGCTACGACCTCCGCCACGGTCACCGCCGCGGCACCCGGGCGCTCTCCGGCGCCACGGGAACGTCGCGGAGCCCGGGGCGGGGCGGCGGACGCACCACGGGGGAGCGGGGCGGCGGTCTCGTCCGGTGCGGCGGGAGCACGCGCGGAGGGGCCGGCCGATCTGCGGCTGGTGCCACCGGCCTTGGCCGCCTGGGCGGCGGCGGCCCTGGCGCTGGGACGGGACGGCGCCGCGGTGCCGGTGGCGTGCATGCTGGCCACGGCCACCGCGCTGGCGCTGCTCGCGGCGGCCCACCTCCGCCGCGGGCGGCACCGCCCGCGCGCCGGCCAACGCCCCGTCCAACGCCCCGTCCCCGCGGCCGGGTCGACCTCGACGCCGTCGAGTCGGCCACCGCGGAGGTCAAGCCGTCGATGCCCTCGACCGTCGGATACGACGGCATCGACCACTCGTCCTTCGGTACCGGCCCCGGTCGGCTCGACCGCGACCGGGTCGCGGGTCCTCGTGGCAGGGGCCGCCGCGCTGCTGTGCGGTGCCGCGGGGGCGGGGGCCGCGGCGTTGCACGGCGCCGACCTCCACCGCGGTCCGCTGCCCGCGGTCGCCGAGCGGTACGGTCAGGCCACCGTCGAGGTGGAGCTGACCACCGACCCCCGTCTCACCCGCCCGCAGGTCCGCGGCACGACCGCCGCCCCGGCCGCCGTGCTCATCAGAGCCGAGGCCCGGCTCGTCACCACCCGCCCGCCCACCGCGTACGGCCCGCCGCCCGCGTCCCCGACCGGCACGGGCACCGCACCCCGCGCGTCCTCCCCCGGCACCGCACCGGAAGCCCCGGACCCGGCCCGGGCCGGGTCTGCCGGTCCGCCGGCGCCCGCTCCCGCCATCCCGGACCCGGCCGCCCGCCCCGCCCCGGCGTCACCCGCACCCGCACCCGCACCCGCGACCTCCGCCGGCAGCCCGCAGACCACCCGCGTACGGACCCCCGTGCTGGTCATCGTGCAGCCACGAGACTCCACCGCGCGGCGGGCCTGGCTGCGCCTGCTGCCCTCGACCCGGGTGCGGGTCGAGGCGCGGGTCTCGCCGGACTCCGGCGGCGCCCGCGCCGTAGGCGCCGTGCTCCGCGCCGACGCCGACGGGCCGCCGGCCGTCGTGCGCGGCCCCGGCGACCTGCAGCGTGCCGCCGGTGCGCTGCGGGCCGGGCTGCGCGCCGCCACCGACGGGCTCTCCGCCGACGCCCGCGCGCTGCTGCCCGGGCTCGTCGTCGGCGACACCTCCCGCATCCCCGCCGACCTACAGGACGCCTTCCACGCCACCGACCTCACCCACCTCCTCGCCGTCTCCGGAGCCAACCTCACGATCGTCCTCGCCCTCCTCGTCGGCCCGTCCCACCTCGCCGCCCGGGCCGAGCGCCGCGGCCTCGCGCCGCGGCTCGGCATTTCCCTGCGCGCCACCGCGCTCCTCGGCGGCCTGATCACCCTCGGCTTCGTCGTCGTCTGCCGCCCCGAGCCGAGCGTCCTGCGGGCGGCGGTCTGCGGCCTGATCACCCTCCTCGCCCTCGGCACCGGACGGCGCCGTTCCCTGCTGCCCACCCTCGCCGGCGCCGTCCTGCTGCTCGTCCTCTACGACCCGTGGCTCGCCCGCGACTTCGGCTTTCTCCTCTCCGTGCTGGCCACCGCCGCCCTGCTCACCCTCGCCCCCCGCTGGAGCGAGGCGCTCCGCGCCCGCCGCGTGCCGCCGCGGCTCGCCGAGGCGCTGGCTGCGGCCGGCGCCGCGCAGGCGGTGTGCGCGCCCGTCGTCGCCGTGCTCGCGGCCCGGGTCAGCCTGGTCGCGATCCCGTGCAACCTGCTCGCCGAGTTCGCCGTCGCGCCCGCCACCGTCCTGGGGTTCGCCGCGCTCGCCGCCGCCCTGCCGGCGATGCCGGTGGCCGAGTTGCTGGCGATGCCCGCGGGCTGGGCGGCGGAGTGGATCGCCGGCGTCGCCAGGACCGGCGCCGCGCTGCCCGGCGCCACGTACGCGTGGCCCGGCGGGTGGTACGGCGGGCTGGCCCTGGCCGCCGTCACCCCGCCGCTGCTGCTCGGCCTCCGCCGCGTGGCCCGCCGCCGGTGGCTCGGCGCCGGCTGCGCCGTGCTGGTGCTGCTCGCCGTGCTCCGCCCCGTCCCCCTCACCCGGGTCCTCACCGGCTGGCCGCCCGCCGGCTGGCGCCTCGTGGCCTGCGATGTCGGCCAGGGAGACGCGCTCGCGCTGGCCGCCGGCGACGGGGCGGCGGTCGTCGTCGACACCGGCCCCGACCCCGCGCTGGTCGACCGCTGCCTGCGCGACCTCGGCGTCCGCCGCATCCCGCTGCTCGTCCTCACCCATTTCCACGCCGATCACGTGTCGGGTCTGCCGGGCGTCCTGCGCGGCCGGGCCGTCGGCGCCATCCAGGTCGGCGGCCTCGACGAACCGCCCGGCCAGGCCGCCGCCGTGCGCCGTACGGCCGAAGCAGCGGGCGTGCCGATGATCCGCGCCCGGCCGGGGGAGCGGCGCCGGGTGGGCGGGCTGTCGTGGCAGGTGGTGTGGCCCGCGGCCGGGGCACCGCCCGCGGCGGAGCCGAACGACGCCAGCGTCACCCTCCTCGTCCGCACCGCGGGCCTCACCGTGCTCCTGCCCGGCGACCTGGAGCCGCCCGCCCAGCGCGCCCTGCTCACCGCGGCCCCGCGACTGCCCCGCGTCGACGCCCTGAAGGTCCCGCACCACGGCTCCGCCTACCAGGACCACGAACTGCTACGCCGCCTCGACCCCCGCGTCGCGATCGTCAGCGCGGGCACCGACAACCCCTACGGCCACCCCTCGCCCCGTACCATCGCCGCCCTGCGCGCCCAGGGCGCTGCGGTGCTGCGCACCGACCAGCACGGCCCCATCGCCCTCACCGCCCCAGGTGACGACGAGGACGGCACCCCCGCCGCCACCCTCGGCGGAAAGCCGTAGCGCCGCCGCCCCCGCCGCCCCACCCGCCGCCCGACCGGGTCGTACGTCCTCCGTTCCGTCCGCCTCCGCCCGCGGACCCGGCCCGACCGCCCGTCCGGGAGACACCGCCCGGGAGACACCGTCCGGGAGATACCGCCCCGAACGCGGACGGGTGATCAAACGGACCGATGAACTCCGGCACTTGACCCAACACCGCACCAGCCGTCACAACCCGGCGGTGAACCCCCGGTTTGCATCTAAACAACACCAGTGCTCGAATGAGTGCCCGAGACACTGAAATTCCACGGGGGTGGATGCTCCATGATCGGTCGCCTACGACGCAGATCCCCGGCCACGGCAACCCG
The DNA here is from genome assembly GCF_059570575.1 of Streptomyces sp. CNX435. Taxonomy (NCBI): domain Bacteria; kingdom Bacillati; phylum Actinomycetota; class Actinomycetes; order Kitasatosporales; family Streptomycetaceae; genus Streptomyces; species Streptomyces sp. CNX435. The sequence continues at coordinate 178,312 of NZ_JCANTA010000009.1, forward strand.
CCGCGGCGCCGGACTGGTCGGCCTGCGGGTTCCCACGCACGCGGGGGTGGTGAGCTGCCGCGTGCTCGACCCGGTCGACCAGCCGCTGCCGCAGGCGGAGGTCGTGCTCGCCGACGCCGCCGGGCGCAGGGTCGTCAGCGGGGAGAGCGATCCGTTCGGCACCTTCGTCGTCGCGGTCCCGGCCGGTACCTACCGGCTCTCCGTCAACGCCGAGGGCTTCACCCCGTACCGCGGCGAGGTCGAGGTCGCCGAGGGCGCCCACCGCTCCCTCGGCGACCTCGCGCTCGGCTCCTCCCCGCTGCCGCAGCTCCCGCCGCCCGGCGACTGGGAGATCGACCCGGCGCACACCACCGTCGCGTTCGTCGCGCAGCACATCGGCATGGCGCGGGTGCGCGGCCGGTTCAACACCTTCGCCGGCGCCCTGCGCATCGGGCAGCGCATGGAGGACTCGTCGATGCGCGTGGCCATCGAGGCCGCCAGCATCGACACCAACATCAAGATGCGCGACGACCACCTGCGCTCCCCGGACTTCCTCGACGTCGAGCGCTACCCGGCGATCGAGTTCGCCAGCGACCGCTTCCTCCACCGCGGCGGCGCCCGCTGGTCCGTCACCGGCGCGCTGTCCATCCACGGCGTGAGCCGCACCGTCGCGCTCGACACCCGCTACCTCGGCACCGGCTACGGCATGGAGGGCGAGCTGCGCGCCGCCTGCCGGGCCACCGTCGAACTGCACCGCGAGGACTTCACGCTCAACTGGCAGCACATGCTCGCCCGCGGCATCGCCGTCGTGGGCTCCAGCATCCAGATCGAGCTGGACATCCAGGTGGTAGCGGCGGGGTAGCGCAGCGGCCTGCACCAGTGCTCATCGCCGGTTCCGCACCCTGGACCACCCGGAACGCAGGCGTGAGGCCGGGCGCGACGGCGCGGCCCCCGCTCGGGGAGCGGGGGCCGCACTTCGCCGATCACACGCGTCATGATTGCGCGATCGACGCAGAACCAGCAGACCAGCATGTCGCGTGGCACCGTTTGCGGAAGTGCACCACCTCGGGCGTCAGCCGCTGGACCGTTGGCTACGGACGACTGCCACGCGCGTCCGATTCCCCGTCACACAGATCATGATCGGCGATCAAGGTCTCGACGCGCTACCGTCAACCATGCACGAGCTGGTCAGGCCAAGCGAGGAGCGGTCCTGGTGCCCGACGACACGCGGACACCAGGACGGGCCGCCCAGCGTCAGTGACCCTTGCTCTGGTCCTGCTCGGAGCCCTCGACCTCGACGGGCACCACGTTCTTCTTGCCCACGACCGTCGGCTTGATGTCGCCGGTCTTGATGAGCTCGTTCTGCGCGGGCTGGCTGAAGCCCTTGGAGTTCTTGGTCAGGTAGTTGGCCTGGTCGCCCGGGCCGTACTCCTGCGCCAGCAGCGCGTCGCCCTTGAAGTAGTAGATCGTGATGTGGTCGCCCTTCTTCGGGGCGCCCTGCGGAGCCTCCTGCGGGGCGGCTGCGGGAGCGTCGGAGGTCGCGGGGGTGGTCTCCGGTGCGTCGGAGGTCGCGGGGGCGCCCTGCGGAGCCACCTGCGGGGCGGCTGCGGGAGCGTCGGAGGCTGCGGGGGTGGTCTCCGGTGCGTCGGAGGCTGCGGGGGCGGTCTCCGGGACGTCGGAGGTCGCGGGGGCGGTCTCCGGGACGTTCGAGGTCGCGGGGGCGGTCTCCGGAACGTCGGAGGTCGCGGGGGCGGTCTCCGGAACGTCCGAGGTCACGGGGGTGGTCTCCGGAGCCATCGAGGCCGCGGGGCTGGGCTCCGGGGTCGTCGAGTCCGCGGAGGCCACCGGGGCGGCCATCCCGGCCATGCCGATGATCGCGCTCAGAGTGACCGCCGCACGTGCGAGGTTCTTCATGGATTCCTCATTCTTGTGATGCCGAAGGGGTGCTCCCGACCACCGGGAACGTGGGCAGTCTTGTTGATCTGCCGGTGGTGAGTCGCGAAGGCGGCGCGGTGGTCACCCGTCGGGGGGAGAAATAGGGATCAAATGGTCTTAAACGGGCAAATCGACCCACGGTCTCGGAATGGTGGCCGTCCCCGCCACACCGTCGACAAGTTCGACTGCCCTATCTGCTCCGCCCGCCGGAAGCAATTGCCGCAACCGGGGCGGCGAAGCCGCCGACAGGCCTACTCCGCCGGGCCGTCCGGGACGGTGGCGGAGCCCTCCAGCCATCCGTCGTACGACTCGGCCAGCTCCGCCAGCTCCGCCGCCACCGGCTCCCGCGCGTCCTCGACGACGACGAGCCACTGCGCGTCCTCCGCGTCGTCCTCCCCGGCCAGCGCGTCGCGGATCAACTGCGGCTCCCCGGCGAGGCCGAAGCGCTCGACGGCCAGCCCGGCCACCTCCGCCGCGGCGTCGCGGTCGGGCAGCACGAGTACGTACGTCAGGTCGCTCACGCCGCCATTGTGCCCGCGGCGGCCGGCGGTGTCGTACGGGCGTGGGATGCTGTACGGCGATGGCTGCGACGACCCGTACCCCCAGGACCGGCAAGGGCGGCGCCGCCGGCGGCGACCCGCTCACCCCCGTCACGCTCGCCGTGGGCCAGGAGGACCTGCTGGTCGACCGCGCCGTGCGGGAGGTCGTGGCCGCCGCCCGCGCCGCCGACCCCGACACCGACGTGCGCGAGCTGACCCACGACGCCCTCCAGCCCGGCACGCTCGCCGAGCTGACCAGCCCGTCGCTCTTCGCCGAGCGCAAGGTCGTGGTCGTACGGGGCGCGCAGGACCTCGGCGCGGACGCCGTCAAGGACGTCAAGGCGTACGTGGCCGCTCCCGCCGACGAGATCACGCTGGTGCTGGCGCACGCCGGCGCCGCCAAGGGCAAGGGCCTGCTGGACGCGGCCCGCAAGGCCGGCGCCCGGGAGGTCGACTGCGCCAGGATCACCCGGCCCGCGGACCGACTGGCGTTCGTGAAGGCCGAGTTCCGGGCCGCGGGCCGTACCGCGTCCCCGTCCGCGTGCCAGGCGCTGGTCGACGCCATCGGTTCCGATCTACGGGAGATGGCGAGCGCCTGCGCGCAGCTCGCCGCCGACGTGGAGGGCACGATCGACGACGCCGTCGTCGCGCGGTACTACACGGGACGCGCCGAGACCTCCGGCTTCGAGGTGGCCGACCGGGCGGTCGAGGGCCGTACGGCCGAGGCCCTGGAAGCCCTGCGCTGGGCCCTGGCCACGGGCGTCGCCCCCGTGCTGCTCACCAGCGCGCTCGCCCAGGGCGTCCGCTCGATCGGCCGCCTCGCCTCCGCCCCCCGCGGCATGCGCCCCGCCGACCTGGCCCGCGAGCTGGGCATGCCGCCGTGGAAGGTGGACCGGGTCCGCCAGCAGATGCGCGGCTGGACCGCGGACGGCGTGGCCACGGCGCTGCGCGCGGTGGCGCGGGCGGACGCGGACGTCAAGGGCGGCTCCGACGACCCGGCCTACGCCCTGGAGAAGGCGGTCGTCGCCATCGCCACCGCCGCCCGCCCCGGCTGACTCCGGCTCCAACTCCAACTCCAACTCCAACTCCGACTCCGGCTCCAGCTCCGGACACAGCGATGCCCCCGGAGTGGGTCCGGGGGCATCGACGTAGCGTGGCGTACTACGAGGTCTGTCCGCGAGCCGGGGTAGAGGGCCCGGCCGGTGTCACGGAGAGAAGACCGGCGCTCACTGCGGCGTGCGGGTCGCAGGTCGCGTACGGCGCGAAGTCTTCTCGGTGCTGCTGTCAGCCCTGGAGGGCCTGGACGCGCTTGGCCAGCGCGGCCTTCTTGTTGGCCGCCTGGTTCTTGTGGATGACGCCCTTGCTGACGGCCTTGTCCAGCTTGCGGGCGGCGGCGCGCTGCGCCTCCACGGCCTTGTCGGCGTCCCCGGCCTCGACGGCCTCGCGGGTACGGCGGATCGCGGTGCGCAGCTCGGACTTCACGGCCTTGTTGCGCAGCCGGGCCTTCTCGTTGGTCTTGATCCGCTTGATCTGGGACTTGATGTTCGCCACGTAGCTGCCTCTTGAAGATGTTCGGAAATCGTCCTGTGGGACCTGAACTGCCGGACCTCACCGGGTCCAGACACAGTGGCTCAGGCTACCAGCAGCCGGGACGGCCGCCCAAACCGTCCCCGGCCTCCCGCGCATGGGACCATGGGGGCGACGAGTGCAGACACGCCCCTCCCTCCCGACAGGACCCCTAGGTGCCCGCGACCGAAACCACCGTGCCGCAGCCCAGCCGTACCGAGCCCGCGTTGATCCGCAATTTCTGCATCATCGCGCACATCGACCACGGCAAGTCGACGCTGGCCGACCGGATGCTCCAGATCACCGGAGTCGTCGAGCAGCGCCAGATGCGCGAGCAGTACCTCGACCGCATGGACATCGAGCGTGAGCGCGGCATCACGATCAAGTCCCAGGCCGTGCGCATGCCGTGGTCCCCCTCGGCGGGTGAGAGCGACGGCGCGGCGCACATCCTCAACATGATCGACACCCCCGGGCACGTCGACTTCACATACGAGGTCTCCCGCTCCCTCGCCGCCTGCGAGGGCTGCATCCTGCTGGTGGACGCCGCCCAGGGCATCGAGGCGCAGACCCTCGCGAACCTCTACCTCGCGATGGAGAACGACCTCACGATCATCCCGGTGCTGAACAAGATCGACCTGCCCGCCGCGCAGCCGGAGAAGTTCGCCGCCGAGCTGGCCGGGCTCATCGGCTGCGACCCCGCCGACGTGCTGCGCGTCTCGGCGAAGACCGGCGAGGGCGTCGCGGAGCTGCTCGACGAGGTGGTGCGGCAGGTGCCGGCGCCGGTCGGGGTGAAGGACGCCCCCGCCCGCGCGATGATCTTCGACTCGGTCTACGACTCGTACCGCGGCGTCGTGACGTACGTGAAGGTCGTCGACGGCGTGCTCGGCAGGCGCGAGCGGATCAAGATGATGTCGACCGGCGCCCAGCACGAGCTGCTGGAGATCGGTACGAACTCGCCCGAGATGACCCCGGCCGACGGCCTCTCCGTCGGCGAGGTGGGCTATCTGATCACGGGCGTGAAGGACGTACGCCAGTCCAAGGTCGGCGACACCGTCACCCGGCTCAGCAAGGGCGCCACCGAGCCGCTCGGCGGCTACAAGGACCCCAAGCCGATGGTGTTCTCCGGGCTCTACCCGGTCGACGGCTCCGACTACCCGGAGCTGCGCGACGCGCTGGACAAGCTGCAGCTCAACGACGCCGCGCTGGTGTACGAGCCGGAGACCTCGGCGGCGCTCGGCTTCGGCTTCCGCGTCGGCTTCCTCGGGCTGCTGCACCTGGAGGTGATCCGGGAGCGGCTGGAGCGCGAGTTCGGCCTCGACCTGATCGCCACCGCGCCCAACGTGATCTACCGCGTCGTGCTGGAGGACCGCACCGAGCACGTCGTGACCAATCCCAGCGAGTTCCCGGTCGGCAAGATCGAGGAGGTCTACGAGCCGGTCGTACGGGCGACGATCCTCACCCCCAGCGAGTACATCGGCTCGGTCATGGAGCTGTGCCAGAACCGCCGCGGCACGCTGCTCGGCATGGACTACCTCTCCGAGGAGCGCGTCGAGATCCGCTACACGCTGCCCCTCGCCGAGGTCGTGTTCGACTTCTTCGACCAGCTGAAGTCCAAGACCCGCGGCTACGCCTCCCTCGACTACGAGCCCACCGGCGAGCAGAGCAGCCAGCTGGTCAAGGTCGACATCCTCCTGCACGGCGACAAGGTCGACGCCTTCTCCGCGATCACGCACAAGGACAAGGCGTACGCCTACGGCGTGCGGCTCGTCGCCAAGCTGAAGGAGCTGATCCCGCGGCAGGCGTTCGAGGTGCCCATCCAGGCGGCGATCGGCTCCCGGGTCATCGCCCGCGAGACCATCCGCGCCATCCGCAAGGACGTCCTCGCCAAGTGCTACGGCGGTGACATCTCCCGCAAGCGGAAGCTGCTGGAGAAGCAGAAGGAAGGCAAGAAGCGGATGAAGATGGTCGGCAGCGTGGAGGTCCCGCAGGAGGCGTTCATCGCCGTGCTGTCCTCGGATGACGGCGACAGCAAGACCAAGAAGTAGAAGAAGTAGAAGAAGTAGAAGAAGTAGAAGAAGTAGCCGCGGCGCCGGCCCGGTCGGCGGCCGGGAAGCGGAATCCTGCGCACCGGGCCGGCGCGGGAGCGCCCGCCGGCCCGGCTTCGAGACCTATCCGAGCCTTGCAGACCCTTACGCCGTCCGCGGTCAGGCTCTAATCTGCTGGTTACTCGCCAGTTACCAGCGAAGAGCAGGGCCGGAGGATGCAGTGACCGAGACCGAAACCCAGAGGAAGCTGGACAGCCGCCCGCCGTCCGTCGCCACGCTCTTCCTTGACCGGGTCGAGTCCACCCCGGACGGGGAGGCGTTCCAGTACCCCGTGCCCGGTTCCGGCGGGGAGTCCGGAGCGGACGAGTGGCGGTCGCTGACCTGGGCGCAGTCCGCCGAGCGGGTGTTCGCGATCGCCGCCGGGCTGATCGACCTCGGCCTGCAGCCGGAGGAGCGGGTGGCGCTCGCCTGCAACACCCGGCTGGAGTGGATCCTCACCGACCTCGGCATCCTCTGCGCCGGCGGCGCCAACACCACCGTCTACCCCAGCACCAACGCCGGGGAGACCGCGTTCATCCTCGCCGACTCCGGCAGCCGCGTCCTCGTCGCAGAGGACGCCGCCCAGCTCGCCAAGGCGCGCGAGATGCGGGCGGAGCTGCCCGACCTGGCGCACGTGGTCGTGGTCGAGGCCGCCGATGCCGTGGCCGCCGAGGGCGACCCCGAGGGCTGGGTGCTTTCCCTCGCCGAGCTGGAGCGGCGCGGCGCCGACTACCTGGAGAAGAACCCCGACGCGGTACGCGAGCAGATCCGGGCCCTGCGCCCCGACCAGCTCGCCACCCTCATCTACACCTCCGGCACCACCGGCCGCCCCAAGGGCGTACGGCTGGCGCACGACGCCTGGTCGTACATGGGCCACGCCATCGAGGGCATCGAGCTGCTCAGGCCGGACGACGTGCAGTACCTGTGGCTGCCGCTGGCGCACGTCTTCGGCAAGGTGCTGATCGCCGGGCACATCAAGATCGGGCACGTGATGGCCGTCGACGGCCGGATCGACAAGATCATCGAGAACTTGCCGGTCGTCCGGCCCATGAAGATGTGCGGCGTGCCGCGGATCTTCGAGAAGGTCTACAACGGCGTGGCCGCCAAGGCGAAGGCCGGCGGCGGTGCAAAGTACAAGATCTTCCTGTGGGCGGCCGAGGTCGCCCGCGAGTACGCGCGCGTCACCCAGGACAACCACCGCCGGACCGGGAAGCGCACCGCGCCCGCCGGCCTGACCGCCAAGCACGCCCTCGCCGACAAGCTCGTCTACGGCAAGTTCCGCGCCGCCTTCGGCGGCCGGATGCGCGGCATGGTCTCCGGTTCCGCCGCCCTCGCCCCCGAGATCGGCTATTTCTTCGACGGCGCGGGCGTGCCCATCCTGGAGGGCTACGGCCTCACCGAGTCCGCCGCCGCCAGCTTCTGCAACCGCGAGGACACCTACCGCACCGGCACCGTCGGCAAGCCGCTCCCCGGCTGCGAGGTGCGGATCGCCGACGACGGCGAGATCATGCTGCGCGGCCCGGGCATCATGCAGGGCTACCACGGGCTGCCGGAGAAGACCGCCGAGGTGCTGGAGGACGACGGCTGGTTCCACACCGGCGACATAGGCGAGCTGTCCGACGACGGCTTCCTGCGCATCACCGACCGCAAGAAGGACCTGATCAAGACCTCCGGCGGCAAGTACATCGCGCCGAGCGAGGTCGAGGGCCAGTTCAAGGCCGTCTGCCCGTACGTCGGCTCGATCCTCGTCGTCGGCGCCGACCGCAACTTCTGCACCGCGCTGATCTCGCTCGACGAGGTGGCGCTGACCGGCTGGGCGAAGGAGAACGGGCTGGAGGACCGGTCGTACGCGGAGCTGGTCGCCTCCACCGAGGCGCGGGCGCTGATCGAGGGGTACGTCACGCAGCTCAACGAGCGGCTGCAGCGCTGGCAGACGATCAAGAAGTTCCGGATCCTGCCGCGGGACCTCGACGTCGAGCACGGGGAGCTGACGCCGAGCCTGAAGCTGAAGCGGCCGGTGGTGGAGCGGGAGTACAAGGGCCTGATCGAGGACATGTACGCGGGCGCCAGGGAGGACTGAGGCGCCGGACACGGCGTCCGGACCACGGCGTAGGCACGGCGTACGGGCACGGCATACGGGGCGGGGCGTTCAGGGGTACGTGGGCGGCGTGAACGCCGCCGGTCGCGCCCTTCCCGCGGGTGCGTCCCGCGATCCGGTTGACGACGGCCGCCGCCCCCTCGGCCGGGTGCCGGAAGGGCCGTCCCGGCGGCTGGGCACGTCTCGTACGCACGCGTGTCCACCGCGATGAGCTGCGCGTTCGTCTCGTGTACGGAACCGGCCCGGCGGCGCGCGCGGCCGGCGCGGCGGGCCGGGCGGGGGTGGCCGGAGGGGGTAATCCGGGTGGCCTGACGGGGTCGGATGGGCCATATCCGCTCACCAGTTGTGTCACTTGGTGCATCTGGGCGAGCTCAGTCTGTCACCCTGGCTACCTGGGGAACGCCCGTATGCCGGATTTTGGCCGGGAGAGGACAGTGGGGACGACCTTCGCAGTGCAGGCCGTACGTCGATCCACCGTGGTTTCGGTGGTGCGAAGAGAGCCCGCGGAGCCGGGCGGCGGGGACGGCCGGAGCGGCGGGGACGGCGGGGGCGGTGAGGGCGGCGGAGGCGGCACGGGAGGTGCCGACGACGCGGACGGTACGGACGGCGCCGACGACGTGGCGCCACACGGCGGGGAGTCCCGCGACCGCGGCGGTGCCCCCGGTGCGTACCGGACGGCCCCGTGCGACGAGACGCCCGGTGGGCCGCAGGACGTGACGGACGTCGCGCTGACCCTCGCCGCCGGCATGCCCGCCGCCGCGGCGGCCCGCCGGTTCGTACGCGAGCTGCTGGCCGGGCGCGCCGGGCCCGAGGTCGACGACGCCGAACTGCTGACCAGCGAACTGGTCACGAACGCCGTGGTGCACGCGGGCACCGACGTGCGGGTGCGCTGCCGGCTCGTGGCCGAGGACGCCACCGCCGCCGGGCTGGCGCGGGACGGGGCGGACGGCGGGCCGGCCGCGGAGCCGACGCTGCTGGTGGAGGTCACGGACGGGCACGCGGCCCGGGTGATGCCGCTGCCGGCGCCGGAGGAGTCGTACGGCTACGGCCTGCAGCTCGTCGCCGCGCTGGCCGACGCCTGGGGCGTCGAGCACCGGCGCAGCGAGAAGACGGTCTGGTTCCGGATGGGCCCGCTGCGCGAGGTCGCGGACGACGCGGAGGCAGCGGACGGCGCGGATCCGGCCCGAACCGGGGCCGATGGCCAGGCCGGCGCCGTCCCCGACGCGGATCCGGCCGCGGATCCCGGCGCGGATCCGGCAGCGGTTCCGGCGGGCGGAGACGACGAGGCGGGCGCCTACGGCGTACCCGACGACGGGACCCACGGCCGCGGCCTGGCGCACCACGCGGACGGCTCCGGCGGCGCGGCGGTGCGCGGCGCGCACGACGTCGCGGACGACGACCTCGCCGACGCGCACGTCGCCCGTACCGCCGCGCTCCGGCTGCCCAGCCAGGCCACCGCGCACACCCCGCGCAGCGCCACCGACCCCGAGCTGCGCGCCGGCGGCGCCTGGGCCGGCGTCGGCGCCTTCTCGTTCCTCGCCGAGACCTCCGACATGCTCGCCGGGCAGTTCGACGAGGACATGGTCGCCTCCCTCGCCACCCAGCTCCTCGTGCCCCGGCTCGCCGACTGGAGCGCCGTCTGGCTCGAAGGCGCCGACGGCGCGGAGCCCCGCCTCGCGCAGGTCTGGCACGCCGCCGAGGAGCGGATCTCCCCGCTCCGTCGCGCCCTGGAGCAGAACCCGCTCCCGCCGCCCGACGCCCGCCCCGTACCCCTGCCCTGGCCCGGGAGCACCGCCCGCGCCCGGGGTGATGCCGACGACGGGCTCGGCGGCCCCGCGCTCGCCTGCCCGCTGGTCGCCGGCGGCCGGCGCGTCGGCACGCTGCTCCTCGGCCGCGCCGGCGTCGCCCGGATCGGCGGCGACGTCGCCGCCGTCGTCACGGACTTCGCCCGCCGCGTGGCGCACGCCGTCTCCGCCGCCCGCCAGTACACGCGCCAGGTGACCATCAGCGAGGTGCTGCAGCGCGGGCTGCTGCCCAGCGGCATCGCGGAGATGCCGGCCATGGACACGGCCGTCGTGTACGAACCGGCCGAGGGCGCCGCCGCGGGCGGCGACTTCTACGACCTGTTCCCCAGCGGCAGCGACCGCTGGTGCTTCGCGCTCGGCGACGTCTGCGGCCAGGGCCCCGAGGCGGCGGTCGTCACCGGCCTCGCGCGGCCGGTGCTGCGGCTGCTGGCCCGGGAGGGCTACGGCGTCGCCGACGTCCTCGGCGGGCTGAACCGCACGCTCGTGGAGCACGCCTTCGAGGCGGTGGAGGCGGCGACGTCGTTCGGGCTGCCGCCGGAGCAGGCGCGGTTCCTGTCGCTGCTGTACGGGGAGCTGGTGCCGTACGAGCAGGACCGCGGCGGCGTCCGCTGCACCGTGGCCAGCGCCGGGCACCCGCCGCCGCTGCTGCTGCGCAGCGACGGCGGGGTGCGGGCGGCGGCGGACGCGCAGCTGCTGCTGGGCGTGCTGGACGACGCGGAGTACTACAGCCAGTCGTTCGACCTGGAGCCGGGCGACACGCTGCTGTGCGTGACGGACGGGGTGACGGAGCGGCGGTACGGGGACCGGCTGTTCGACGACGGGGACGGGCTGGCGGCGGCGCTGTCCCGCTGCACGGGGCTCGGGGCGGCGGCGGTGGCGGAGCGGATCAGGACGGCGGTGCACGACTTCGCGCCGGTGCCGCCGCGGGACGACCTGGCGATGATGGTGCTGCAGGCGCGGGGGACGGAGACGGGCGGGTGCTGAGGCGGGTTCCCGGGCGGGGTTCTCGGACGGGAGTTCCGAGCGGGGGTTCCGGGCGGGGCTCCTGGGCGGGACCTGGGTCGCCGGGAGTGCTGGACAATGGGTCCATGCCCTCCGTACTGCCCGATGGCGAGCCCGCGCCCGCGGACGGGACGCTGCCCGCCGAGGCGCTGTCCGGTGCCGCCGGCCGCCCCCTCGGCTTCTACGCCCACGTCCCGTACTGCGCCACCCGCTGCGGCTACTGCGACTTCAACACCTACACCGCCGCCGAGCTGCGCGGCACCTCCCGCGACGACTACGCCGCCACCTTCGCCGAGGAGGTCCGGCTCGCCCGCAAGGTGCTCGGCGACGACCCGCGCGAGGTCGAGACCGTGTTCTTCGGCGGCGGCACGCCCACGCTGCTGCCCGCCGCGGACCTGGGGCGGATGCTGGCGGCGATCCGCTCGGAGTTCGGCCTCGCGGCGGGCGCGGAGGTGACGACGGAGGCCAACCCGGAGTCGGTGGACGCGGCGTATCTGGCGGAGCTGCGGGAGGCCGGGTTCAACCGGATCTCGTTCGGCATGCAGAGCGCGCGCGAGCACGTGCTGCGGGTGCTGGACCGTACGCACACGCCGGGGCGGCCGGAGGCGTGCGTGGCGGAGGCGCGGGCGGCGGGCTTCGCGCACGTCAACCTGGACCTGATCTACGGCACGCCGGGCGAGACCGACGAGGACTGGCGGGCGTCGCTGGCGGCGGCGCTGGGCGCCGGGCCGGACCATGTGTCGGCGTACGCGCTGATCGTCGAGGAGGGTACGCAGCTGGCGCGGCGGATCCGGCGGGGCGAGGTGCCGCCGACGGACGACGACGTGCATGCGGACCGGTATCTGATGGCGGAGGAGGCGCTGTCGGCGGCGGGGATGGAGTGGTACGAGGTGTCGAACTGGGCGGCGTCGGGGGGCGGTGCGGGCGCGCGGTGCCGGCACAACGAGCTGTACTGGACGGGCGCGGACTGGTGGGGCGCGGGCCCGGGGGCGCACAGCCACGTGGGCGGGGTGCGGTGGTGGAACGTCAAGCACCCGGCGCCGTATGCGGAGGCGCTGGCGGCGGGGCGGTCGCCGGCGGCGGGGCGCGAGGTGCTGACGGCCGAGGACCGGAGGGTGGAGCGGATCCTGCTGGAGCTGCGGCTGTCGGCGGGCTGCCCGCGGTCGCTGCTGCGGCCGGCGGGGGCGGAGGCGGCTGCGCGGGCGGTAAGGGACGGGCTTCTGGAGCGCGGTCCTTACGAGGCGGGGCGGTTGGTGCTGACGCTGCGGGGCCGGCTGCTGGCGGACGCGGTGGTGCGGGACCTGGTGGACTGAGGAGCTGTTCCCCGACCCGCCCCAGACCCCCGGGCCGCCCCTCTCAGCTCGCCGGGGCCGTGACGAAGTCGATCAGCTCCTCCACCCGCCCCAGCAGCGCCGGCTCCAGGTCCCGGTACGTCCGTACCGAGCCCAGGATCCGGCGCCAGGCCGCTCCCGTGTCCGCCGGCCAGCCCAGTTCCCGGCAGATGCCCGTCTTCCAGTCCTCGCCCCGCGGGATCCGCGGCCACGCCGCGATGCCCACCGACGCGGGCTTGACCGCCTCCCAGACGTCCACGTACGGGTGACCCACCACCAGCGCGTGGTCGCTCGACACCGACTCCGCGATGCGCCACTCCTTCGTGCCCGGCACCAGGTGGTCCACCAGCACCCCCAGCCGCGCGTCCGCGTCCGGCGCGAAGGCGGCCACCACCGCCGGCAGGTCGTCCACGCCCTCCAGGTACTCCACCACCACGCCCTCGACCCGCAGGTCGTGGCCCCACACCCGCTCCACCAGCTCCGCGTCGTGGCGGCCCTCGACGTAGATGCGGCCGGCGCGGGCCACGCGCGCGGTGTGGTCGCGGACCGCGATCGAGCCGGAGGCGGACAGCAGGGGGCCCGAGGGGGCGGCGGCCCGCGGCGGCACCAGCGTCACCACCTTGCCGTCGATCATGAAGCCGGCCAGCGTCAGCGGGAACACCCGGTGCTTGCCGAAGCGGTCCTCCAGGGTCACCGTCGGGCCCTCCGCGGTCTTCTCTGTACGGATGACCGCTCCGCAGAAGCCCGTGCCCACCTCCTCCACCACGAGGTCCGGCTCCGCCGGCACCTCGGGGGCGGGCTGCCGCGGCTTCTTCCAGGGGGGCGTGAGATCGGAGTCGTAACGGCGCACGGGGCGAGACTACGACAAGCCCCGCGACAGTTCGTCCCGTTGGGCCCGTACGAAATCCGCACCCACCGCCGCGCCGTGCCCCGGGACGTAGACCGCCTCCGGTCCGCCCAGCTCCAGCAGCCGGTCCAGCGCCGCGGGCCACCGCGCCCGGTCCGCGTCCGGGCCCGCCTGCGGGGGGCCCGACTCCTCCACCAGGTCGCCGCAGAAGACGACGGCCGGCCGCCCCGGGACGTACACCGCCAGGTCGTGCGACGAATGCGCCGCGCCCAGCTCGACGAGCAGCACCTCCCGCCCGCCCCCGAGGTCCAGCGGGTACGTGCCGGACACCGCGTGCCGCGGGGTGACCAGGACGTCGACGGCCTCCGCCGCCGCGTCGGGGGACAGCCCGTGGCGTACGGCGTCCGCGCGCACCTCGTCCGCGCCCTCGCCACGCAACCGGTCGGCGATGCCCGCCGGGCCGTAGACCTCGGCCCCGGCGAAGGCGGCGGTGCCGAGCACGTGGTCGAAGTGCGGATGCGTGAGCGCGATGTGCGTCACGGGCCGGCCGAAGCGCTCGCGTACCGCCCGGCGCAGCTCCGCGCCCTCCCGCAGCGAGGCGCCCGTGTCCACCAGCAGCACGCCCGCCGATCCGGCCACCGCCCCCGCGGTCGCGTCCCAGCGGGGCAGCCGGCACCGTACGATGTCCGGCGCCGGCTCTTCCCAACCGCCACCCATGCCACGACGCTATAACGAGACCGGCCGCCTTGCCTGAGCTGCCGTACCCGGCCGTACACTGGCCCCGAACCCTGGCACTCCCCGCCGTCGAGTGCCAGCGGCGGAACGGCCGGACGGACCCCCAGTGCGGAGGTGGACAGCATGCTCAGCGAGCGTCGGCTCGAAGTGCTGCGCGCCATCGTCCAGGACTACGTCGGCACGGAGGAGCCGGTCGGCTCCAAGGCCCTCACCGAGCGGCATCATCTGGGTGTCTCCCCGGCCACGGTGCGTAACGACATGGCCGCCCTGGAGGATGAGGGGTACATCGCCCAGCCGCACACCAGCGCCGGCCGTATCCCTACTGACAAGGGCTACCGGCTGTTCGTCGACAAGCTCGCCGACGTCAAGCCGCTCAGCGCGCCTGAGCGGCGGGCCATCCAGAACTTCCTGTCCGGCGCCGTCGACCTCGACGACGTCGTCGGGCGCACGGTGCGGCTGCTGGCGCAGCTGACGCGGCAGGTGGCGGTCGTGCAGTACCCGTCGCTGACCCGCTCGACCGTGCGCCACGTCGAGCTACTCCAACTCGCCCCCGCGCGCGTGATGCTCGTTCTCATCACCGACACCGGCCGGGTCGAGCAGCGCGTGATCGACTGCGCGGCGCCGTACAGCGAGGAGTCCCTCGCCGACCTGCGAGCCCGGCTCAACAGCCGCGTCGTCGGCCGCCGCTTCGGCGACGTGCCGCGGCTGGTGGCCGACCTGGCCGACTCCTTCCCGGCGGACGACCGCGGCACGGTGCAGACCGTGCTGTCGGTGCTGCTGGAGACGCTGGTGGAGGAGACCGAGGAACGGCTGATGATCGGCGGCACCGCCAACCTCACCCGCTTCGACCACGACTTCCCGCTCACCATCCGGCCGGTGCTGGAGGCGCTGGAGGAGCAGGTGGTGCTCCTGCGGCTGCTCGGTGAGGCGAAGGAACCGGGCGTGATGGTGCGTATCGGCCATGAAAACGACCACGAGGGCCTCACCTCCACCTCGGTCGTCTCCGTCGGATACGGTTCTGGCGGCGACACCGGCGAAGCGGTCGCCAAGCTCGGCGTGGTCGGACCTACCCGCATGGACTACCCCGGAACGATGGGAGCGGTACGCGCAGTGGCACGGTACGTCGGACAGATCCTGGCGGAGTCATAAGTGGCCACGGACTACTACGCGGTCCTCGGCGTCGGACGTGACGCCTCACAGGAAGAGATCAAGAAGGCGTTCCGCCGGCTCGCGCGCGAGCTGCACCCGGACGTGAACCCGGATCCGAAGACCCAGGAGCGGTTCAAGGAGATCAACGCCGCCTACGAAGTCCTCTCGGACCCGCAGAAGAAGCAGATCTACGACCTCGGCGGCGACCCGCTGTCGCAGAACGGCGCCGCGGCGGGCGGCTTCGGCGCCGGCGGCTTCGGCAACCTCTCCGACATCATGGACGCCTTCTTCGGCACCGCGGGCCAGCGCGGGCCGCGTTCGCGCACCCGGCGCGGCCAGGACGCCATGATCCGGCTCGAAATCGAGCTGGAGGAGGCGGCGTTCGGCGGCAGCAAGGAGATCCAGGTCGACACCGCGGTCGTCTGCGGCACCTGCAACGGCGAGGGCGCGGCGCCCGGCACGTCGGCGCAGACGTGCGACATGTGCCGTGGCCGCGGCGAGGTCTCCCAGGTCACCCGCTCGTTCCTGGGCCAGGTCATGACCTCCCGGCCCTGCCCCCAGTGCCAGGGCTTCGGCACGGTGGTGCCCACGCCGTGCCCCGAGTGCGCGGGCGACGGCCGGGTGCGCTCGCGGCGCAGCCTGACGGTCAAGATCCCCGCGGGCGTCGACACCGGCACCCGCATCCAGCACGCCGGCAAGGGCGAAGTCGGCCCGGGCGGCGGCCCGGCGGGCGACCTGTACGTGGAGATCCGCGAGCTGCCGCACCCGATCTTCCAGCGCCGCGGCGACGACCTGCACTGCACGGTGACGATCCCGATGACGGCCGCCGCGCTGGGCACGAAGGTCAACCTGGAGACGCTCGACGGCCTCGAAGAGGTCGACATCCGTCCCGGTACGCAGTCGGGGCAGTCGATTCCGCTGCACCAGCGCGGCGTCACGCACCTGCGCGGCGGCGGCCGGGGCGACCTGGTCGTCCACGTCGAGGTCGAGACGCCGCAGAAGCTGGACGTCGAGCAGGAGCGGCTCCTGACCCAACTCGCCCAGCTGCGCGGCGAGGAGCGGCCCCAGGGCCAGTTCAAACCGGGCCAGCAAGGGCTGTTCTCGCGGCTGAAGGACGCCTGGAG
This sequence comes from Streptomyces sp. CNX435, assembly GCF_059570575.1. Lineage (NCBI taxonomy): Bacteria > Bacillati > Actinomycetota > Actinomycetes > Kitasatosporales > Streptomycetaceae > Streptomyces > Streptomyces sp. CNX435. The sequence goes on from NZ_JCANTA010000009.1 coordinate 194,506, forward strand.
CGGACGCTAGCCGCGGACTGGCCGACCGTTGCCGGGCCGCCGCCGTTGCGGCCCGCGCGACGGGTGCGTGTGGTGGGTGGGACGTCACCGTCCCAAGGCGCGTGAAGACGTGCGGATTCCATGATCCGGACCGGGCCGCCGGTGTCCGACCCGCATGACAGGATTGAGCCATGCCCACCGAGCTGAACGATCTGTTCACCTTCCCGATCGTGCAGGCGCCCATGGCCGGTGGCGCATCCTGCCCGCAGCTCGCCGCCGGCGTGCTGGAGGGCGGCGGCCTGGCGTTCCTCGCCGCCGGTTACAAGACGCCGGAGGCGATGTATGAGGAGATCCGCCAGCTGCGGGCCGTCACCGACCGCCCCTTCGGCGTCAACCTGTTCCTGCCCCAGCCCCCCTCCCCACCGGATCCCGCCCAGATAGAGGCGTACGCCCAGCAGTTGGCCGGCGAGGTCGAGTGGTACGGCACGGAGCTGGGCGACGCCGAGGCCGGCACGGACGACGCCTTCGACGCCAAGGTGGCCATCCTCCTCGACGAGCCGGTGGCGCTGGTCTCGTTCACCTTCGGCTGCCCCAGACCGGCCGTGCTCGACGCCTTCGCCCGCGCCGGTACGTACACCGTCGTCACCGTGACCAACGTCGTCGAGGCACGCCGGGCGCAGGCCGCCGGCGCCGACGCCGTGTGCGTGCAGGGCGTCGAGGCCGGCGGCCACCAGGGCGGCTTCCGCAACGACCCGCGTGACGACCGGGTCGGCCGCGGGCTGCTCACGCTGCTCGCCGAGGTGCTGGAGGCGGTGGACGTCCCGGTGATCGCCGCCGGCGGGCTGATGCGCGGCGGGCAGATCGCCGCCGTGCTGTCCGCCGGCGCCGCCGCCGCGCAGCTCGGCACCGCGTTCCTGGTCTGCCCCGAGTCGGGCGCCAACGCGCTGCACAAACGGGCCGTCACCGGCGGCGTGTTCACGCGTACGGAGCTGACCCGCGCCTTCTCCGGCCGCCCCGCGCGCGGGCTCGTCAACCGGTTCGTACGCGAACACGGCCCGTACGCCCCCGCCGCCTACCCGCAGGTCCACCACCTGACCTCCCCGCTGCGCGCCGCCGCCGCCCGCGCCGGCGACCCGCAGGGCATGGCGCTGTGGGCCGGCCAGGGCTACCGGCTGGCGCGTGAACTGCCCGCCGCCGAGCTGGTGGAGGTGCTGGCCCGGGAGCTGGCCGACGCGCTCAGCGGGGCGACGAAGCCCGCCGGCGAAGCCTCGGGCGGCCTGCTGTGACCGCCCCCGTGTTCGTCGCCGAGCCCGCCGTGCTGGACGCCGCCCGCCCCGGCGCGGTGCTGGCCCTGACCGGGCCGGAGGGGCGGCACGCGGTGTCCGTACGGCGGCTGCGCACCGGCGAGGACGTAGTGCTCACCGACGGCGCGGGGCGTGGCGCGTACGGCACCGTGGCCGGCGCGGAGGGCCGGGACCGGCTGCTGGTGGCGTGCGCCGAGGTGCGCGAGGAGCCCGCGCCGTGGCCGCGGTTGACCGTCGTGCAGGCCCTGCCGAAGGGCGACCGCGGCGAGCTGGCCGTGGAGATGATGACGGAGACCGGGGTGGACGCGGTGGTGCCGTGGGCGGCGTCCCGCTGCGTGACGCAGTGGCGGGCGGAGCGCGGGCGGAAGTCCCTGGCCAAGTGGCGCGCCACCGCCCGCGAGGCGGGCAAGCAGGCCCGCCGGCTGCGCTTCCCGGAAGTCGCCGGGCCGCACTCGACGAAGGAGCTGCTGCCGCTGCTGGCGGGCGCGGCGTTCGCCGCCGTGCTGCACGAGGAGGGCGCCGCGCCGCTGGCCGGTGCGGCGCTGCCGGGGCGGGGGTCGGAGTCGCGGCCGGGGTCAGGGTCGGAGTCGGAGTCGGGACCGGAGCCGGGGGAGATCGTGCTGGTGGTCGGCCCCGAGGGCGGGGTCGCGCCGGAGGAGCTGGCCGCGTTCGAGGAGGCGGGCGCCCGGGCATACCGACTGGGGCCGACCGTGCTGCGCGCCTCCACCGCCGGCACCGCGGCGGGCGCGGTGGTGCTCGCGGCGACCGGACGGTGGTCCTGACCGCCCGGATCCGGCGGTCCCGTACGCCCGGATCCGGACGTTCCGTACGCCGGCATCCGGGGCTTTCCCGGGGTGTTCGCCGGTACGACCCGGTTTGTTCCACCCGTGGACGGAATGGGTACAGGACGAACGTCACACCGCACCGCAAAGCGGTGGTGAGCGCGGCCTCCGCATGATGGGATGATCGACGTGACTCAGCCTGCGTACCTGCGATTCCCGCACCTGCACGGCGACTTGATCACCTTCACGGCAGAGGACGACGTCTGGGCCGCGCCCCTCGACGGCGGCCGCGCCTGGCGGGTGAGCGCCGACAATATGCCGGTCGACCACCCCCGCATAGCCCCCGACGGCGCGCACGTCGCCTGGACCTCCACCCGCGACGGCGCCCCCGAGGTCCTCACCGCGCCCCTCGACGGCGGCGCACCCGTGCGCCTGACGTACTGGGGCAGCGGCAAGACCTCCGTACGCGGCTGGACGCCCGACGGCGACGTGCTGGCCCTCAGCACCCACGGCCAGTACTCGCTGCGCCGCACCTGGGCGCGCGCCGTGCCGCCCGACGGCGGCCCCGCGCGCACGCTGCCGTTCGGGCCCGTGGGCGACGTCGCGTACGGGCCGGAGGGCCGCGTCGCGCTGCTCACGGCGACCATGGGCCGGGAGGCGGCGTACTGGAAGCGCTACCGCGGCGGCACCGCCGGCCGGCTCTGGCTGCGTACCGCGGCCGACGCCGAGTTCACCCGGCCCGCGGACCTCGACGCCCTCCTCGGCAACGCCGAGTGCCCGCTGTGGGCCGGCGGGCGGCTCGCGTTCCTCTCCGACCACGAGGGCACCGGCGCGCTGTACTCCGCGGACCTTGCGGACCCCGACGCCTTCGCCGCGCCGCGCCGGCACTCCACCCTCGGCGGCTTCTACGCCCGCCACGCCGCCACCGACGGCACCCGCGTCGTCTACGCCAGCGCCGGCGAACTCTGGCTCCTCGACGACCTCGACGAGGGCACCGAGCCGCGCCGCGTCGACGTCCGCCTCGGTGGCCAGCGCACCGACCTGCGCCCCCGGCCGCTGCGCGCCCGCCGCAACCTCGGCGCCGCCCGCCCCGACCACACCGGCCGCGGCAGCGCCGTCGAGATCCGCGGCACCCTGCACTGGGTGACCCACCGCGAGGGCCCCGCCCGCGCGCTGGCCGCCGAGCCGGGCGTACGGGCCCGGATGCCGCGGGTGTTCCGCGCCGAGGGCGCCGAGCACGTCGTGTGGGTGACCGACGCCGAGGGCGAGGACGCGCTGGAGTTCATCCCCGCCGCTGGCCGCGACGCCGGCGCCACGCCCCGCCGGGTGGCCGCCGGGCGCCTCGGCCGCGTCACCGGGCTGGCCGTCGCGCCGGACGGCAGCCGCGTCGCCGTCGCCGCGCACGACGGCCGGGTGCTGCTCGTCGAACGCGCCTCCGGCGAGGTGCGGGAGGTCGACGCCAGCGACCACGGCGACGTCGGCGGGCTGGTGTTCTCGCCCGACTCCGCGTGGCTGGCCTGGTCCCACCCGGGCCCGGGCGAGCTGCGGCAGCTGCGGCTGGCCACCACCGACGGGCTGGCCGTCGCCGAGGCCACGCCGCCGCGCTTCCGTGACTACTCCCCGGCGTTCACCGCCGACGGCAAGCACCTGGCGTTCCTCTCCGAGCGCGCCTTCGACCCGGTCTACGACAGCCACGTCTTCGACCTGTCGTTCCCGTACGCCTGCCGCCCGCACCTGATCACGCTCGCCGCCGAGACCCCCTCGCCGTTCGGCCCGCAGCGCCACGGCCGGGCGCCGGAGCGCGGCCCCTCCGACGACGGCGACGACACCGGCTCCGGGGACACCCCGCCGGTCACCCGCATCGACCTCGACGGCCTCGCCGACCGCATCCTGCCCTTCCCCGTCGAAGCCGCCCGCTACTCGACGCTGCGCGCCGCGGACGGCGGCCTGCTGTGGCTGGTCCACCCGCTGCGCGGCGTCCTCGGCGCCGACGCCGCCGGCCCCGACGACGACGGGCCCGCCACCCGGCTGGAGCGCTACGACCTCGGCAAGCAGCGCCTGGAGGAACTCGCCGACGACGCCGACGGCTTCACCGTCACCGGCGACGGCAAGCGGATCCTGCTGCGCACCGACGGCAAGCTGAAGGTCGTCCCCGCCGACCGCAAGGCCAGCCACGCCGACGACGGCGACGGCGACAACGTCACCGTCGACCTCACCCGCGTACGGCAGTTGCTCGACCCGGCCGCGGAGTGGCGGCAGATGTACGACGAGGCCGGCCGGCTGATGCGCGACCACTTCTGGCGCGCCGACCTCGGCGGCGTCGACTGGGACGGCGTGCTGGAACGCTACCGTCCGGTGCTGGCACGCGTCGCCACCCACGACGACCTCGTCGACCTGCTGTGGGAGGTGCAGGGCGAGCTGGGCACGTCGCACGCGTACGTCGTCCCCCCGGGCGGCAGCACTCCCATGGGCGCGCCGGAGCGACGGCAGGGGCTCCTCGGCGCCGACGTCTCCCGGGCGGACGACGGCCGTTGGCGCGTCGAGCGGATACTGCCGTCCGAGACCTCCGACCCCGACGCCCGCTCCCCGCTGGCCGCGCCGGGCGCGGCCGTCCGGCCCGGCGACGCGATCGTCGCCGTCGACGGCCGGCCGGTGGACCCGCTGGCCGGGCCCGCGCCGCTGCTGGTGGGCTCGGCGGGCAAGCCGGTCGAGCTGAGCGTGCTGCCCGCCGACGGCGGCGACGTGCGCTACGCCGTGATCGTCCCCATCGCCGACGAGGAGCCGCTGCGCTACCACGCCTGGGTCGCCGGCCGACGCGCCTATGTAGGAGAAGCGTCCGACGGCCGCCTCGGCTACCTCCACGTACCCGACATGCAGGGCCCCGGCTGGGCGCAGCTCCACCGCGACCTGCGCGTCGAGGTCGCCCGCGAGGGCCTGGTCGTCGACCTCCGCGACAACCGCGGCGGGCATACCTCGCAGCTCGTCGTGGAGAAGCTGGCGCGGCGCATCGTCGGCTGGGACGCGGGCCGCGGCATACGGCCCGTCAGCTATCCGATGGACGCCCCGCGCGGGCCGGTGGTCGCCGTGGCCAACGAGTTCTCCGGCTCCGACGGCGACATCGTCAGCGCCGCGATCAGAGCGCTGGGCATCGGCCCGATCGTCGGGCGGCGCACCTGGGGCGGGGTCGTCGGCATCGACAGCCGGTACCGGTTGGTCGACGGCACGCTGGTGACGCAGCCGAAGTACGCCTTCTGGCTGGAGGGCCCGGGCTGGGGCGTGGAGAACCACGGCGTCGAGCCGGACGTGGACGTGCAGCTGACCCCGGAGGACTGGGCGCAGGGGCGCGACCCGCAGCTGGAGACGGCGGTGCGGCTGGCGCTGGAGGCGCTGGAGCGCAGTCCGGCGGCGGCGCCGCCGGAGCTGCCGGGGGAGGCGGCTGCACCGGAATCTGCTCCGGGTTCGGCTCCGGGGTCTGCTCCGGGGTCGTCGGCTGAGCCGTCGGCGGGGGAGTAGCGGCGGCCACCGGGTACGGCCGCGGGGTACCATGCGGCCCGTACCGCCCGACTCGTACGAAGGAGGCCGGGAACATGGCCGGGGAGCCGCAGGCCGACTGCCTGTTCTGCAAGATCACCGCGGGGGAGGTGCCCGCGACCGTCGTCCGCGAGACCGCGACGACGATCGCCTTCCGCGACATCAACCCGCAGGCGCCCACCCACGTCCTCGTCATCCCCAAGGCCCACTATGCGGACGCCGGCAGCCTCGCCGCCGCCGACCCGCAGCTCATCGCCGACGTGCTGCGCGAGACCGCCGAGGTCGCCGCCGAGGACAAGATCGACGCCACCGGCTACCGCGTCGTGTTCAACACCGGCGCCGGCGCCGGCCAGACCGTCTTCCACGCACACGCGCACGTGCTCGGTGGCCGCGGCCTGAACTGGCCGCCCGGATAGCGCCGGCCGACCGGCGTTGTCCGCCCGCGAACTCGTCGTCCTCGGCACCGCCAGCCAGGTCCCCACCCGCCAGCGCAACCACAACGGTTACGTGCTGCGCTGGGACGGCGACGGCATCCTCTTCGACCCCGGCGAGGGCACCCAGCGCCAGATGCTGCGCGCCGGCGTGGCCGCGCACGACCTGAACCGGATCTGCGTCACCCACTTCCACGGCGACCACTGCCTGGGCCTGCCCGGCGTCATCCAGCGCGTCAACCTCGACCGCGTCCCGCACCCCGTCACCGTCCACTTCCCGGCGAGCGGGCGGCACTTCTACGAGCGGCTGCGGTACGCGAGCGCGTACCGGGAGACCGCGAAGGTCGAGGCGGGCCCGGTCGACGGGGACGGCGTGGTCGCCGCCACGCCCGCGTACAGCCTCCAGGCGCGCCGTCTGAACCACCCCGTGGACGCGTACGGCTACCGCCTCGTCGAACCGGACGGCCGCCGCATGCTCCCCGAGCGGCTCGCGCGGGCGGGGATCACGGGGCCGGACATCTCCCGGCTGCAGCGCGAGGGTTCGCTGCGGGGGGTGCCGCTGGAGGAGATGTCGGAGGTGCGCCGCGGGCAGCGGGTCGCGTTCATCATGGACACCGGGCTGTGCGAGGGGGTGTACGCGCTGGCCGAGGAGGCGGACCTGCTGGTCATCGAGTCCACCTTCCTGGGCGCGGAGACCGCGCTGGCCGTCGCGCACGGGCATCTGACGGCGGCTCAGGCGGCGGGGGTGGCGGTCGCGGCGGGCGTACGGCACCTGGTGCTCACGCACTTCTCGCAGCGCTATCCGGACCCGGCGGACTTCGCGCGGGAGGCGCGGGAGGCCGGGTACGAGGGGCCGCTGACGGTGGCGACGGACCTGGGGCGGGTGCCGGTGCCGCCGCGGCGGTGAGGCGGCCGGCGGCTTTTCGCGGCGGCGCGGTGGTGCGCCCGTGAAACCGCTGCTCACGGGCCCGGAAGCGAATGCTTGGCCGCCCTTCTCCGCGCCGGAGGTGAGCTGAGGTGTCCGCCGCCTACGGGGTCAGGCCGAGCGGCCGGTGGCCGGCCCCGCGTCGGTTCCTGTCCGGGCGGGTCGGCGTGTGCGGCGCAGGGTGCGGATGATCAGGGCCGCCACGAGCAGCGCGGCGCAGAACACGGCGATGACCGCCGGGCCGGCGGCGTCCACGGCGTCGGCGAGGGCGCGTTGGACGGAGCCGGCCGCCTCGATCACGGGGTCGGTGGTGGCGGGGTCGTCCCTGGCGCGGATCTCGTACCAGCCGTAGTAGGCCACGTAGCTGCCGACGAGGAGGAGCACCCCGCCGCCGAGCCGGGGTGTGGAGGCGCCGAGGCGGCGCAGGGGGGTGACGGCGGTCGTCCGGGTGAGCGCGACGCTCAGCGAGGCGGCACCGACGATCAGTCCCATCCCGGCGGCGTACGCGGCGAACAAGGCGACGCCCTCCGCCGTGCTGCCGCTGCGGAAAGCGGAGACGACGATGGCGAGGAAGGGAGCGATCGTACAGCCGAGGGACGCGGTGGCGTAGGCCATGCCGAACAGCGCCATCGAGGGCAGAGAGCGGGTCAGCTTCGGTGCGCGCCGGAGTTTCGGGGCGAGGACGGACAGCCGGCGGCCGGCGAGCAGCCATGCACCGGCAGCGGCGACGAGCAGGCCGAAGGCGATGGTGAACCAGGGCAGGTGCTGTTGGACCTGTCCGGCGACGGGCTGGACGGCGAGGCCGAAGACGCCGAAGAGGGCGGCGAAGCCGGCGGTCATGGCGGCGGTGGCGGCGAGGGCGCGACCGACGGCGACGGTGCGGCCGGGCGGGTCGTCGCCGAGGACGAGGAGGGAGAGGTAGGCGGGGAGCAGGGCGAAGCCGCACGGGTTGACGGCGGCGAGCATCCCGGCGCCGAGCGCGAGGGCGAGCGGCAGGTCGGCCATGACGATTCAGCCGGCGACGGTGCCGAGCTTCTCGGCCAGGCCGTCGCCGCCGGGGAGCACACCTTCGTAGACGGTCTTGCCGTCCTCGTCGAGGATCACATAGACGCTCTGCTCGGTGATCCCGAACTTCTTCCAGACGTCCCCGGCCTCGTCGGACAGGTGCGGGAAGGCGCCGACCTCCGTGTCGGCGACGAAGTCCTGCATGGCCTCGGGCTTGTCGAGTCCGGCCACACCGATCACGTGGGCCCGGTCCTGGAACTCGGCCGCGACCTTGGCGGTTTCGGCGCCCTGGGCCTGGCAGACGTGGCACCACGGGGCCCAGAACCACAGCACGACGGGCTTGCCCGCGAGCGTCTTCGCGTCGAACGGCTTGCCGTCCACCGTGTTCGCGGTGAACGTCAGCGCCTCGGGCACCTTCGCTTCCGCCGCCCCGCCGCCGTCCCCGCCGCCGTCGCCGTCGTCCGCTCCGGTGGGCGGCTGAGCGGGGGAGGACGCCTCCGCGGGTGCGGAGCCCGCGTCCCCGGCGGGTGCGGAGTCCTCACCGGCGCATCCGGCGAGGGCGAGGACGGCGGCGGTCAGCGTGGCCGGAAGGAGGGTACGGGTGCGCAAGGCGGACTCCTGGGTGTCGGTCTCGGTGGCGAAGATAGCCCCGGGAGCCCGGAAGGGCAGCGCGTCAGTTCTTACGGTCGGGTGACGTCGGCCCGCGGTCTCCCCGAGCCGGCCGGCCCCGGCGCCCCACACCCCTTCTGCCGCACGCACCCGGGCGATCGGCGAGTATGTTCCGGGACCTCCTTGACGACACCCGGAAAGTCACCACGATGAATGAGCCCTCGCCGAACGACGCCCTCGACCCCAACGCCCGGGTGGACAGCACCGTGCCGCACTCGGCGCGGGTGTGGAACTACTGGCTCGGCGGCAAGGACAACTACGAGGTCGACCGCCAGGCGGGGGACGAGATGCTCGCCTTCGCCCCCGCCCTGGTCAAGTCGGCGCGCGAGGACCGGCTCTTCCTCATGCGCTCCGTCCGGCTGCTCGCCGGCGAGCTGGGGATACGCCAGTTCCTGGACATCGGCACCGGCCTGCCCACCGCCGACAACACCCACGAGGTGGCCCAGCGCGCGGCCCCCGACGCCCGGATCGTCTACGTGGACAACGACCCCCTGGTCCTCGCGCACGCCCGCGCCCTGCTCACCAGCACCCCGGAAGGCGCCACCGCCTACATCGACGCCGACGTCCACGATCCGCAGGAGATCCTGCGGGACGCGGCGCACACGCTGGACTTCACCAGGCCGGTCGCCGTCACCATGCTGGGCATCGTGAACCACATGCCCGACGCCGAGGTGGCACGAGCGGTCATCCGCCGGCTGATGGACGCGGTACCGTCGGGCAGCTATCTGGTGATCTCCCACCCCACCACGGAGGTCGACACGGAGGCGATGCGCCAGGTGGCCGACCACTGGAACCGCCGGGGCAATTCTCCGCTGGTCATCCGCTCGGCCACCGAGGTCGAGAGCCTCTTCGCGGGCCTGGAGCTGCTTGAGCCCGGAGTCGTCTCCTGCCCGCGCTGGCGCCCGGCCCCGGCGGAGACTCCGCAGGTCGGTGAGCGCGCCGACGTCGCGCACTACTGCGGCGTCGCCCGAAAGCCCTGACGCGCCACCGCGGCTTCCGAGCGCGCCCCTCCGTAACGGCGGACGGCGGACGGCGGACGGCGGGTCGGTGTGCGGGGGCGTTGTCAGTGGGCTGGGGCAGACTGATTTCAGCCGGGATAGAGGTATCCCGCCAGGAGTCAGGAGGGAGGCGCTCACGTGATCACGCCCACCGGCCCGCCTGCGTCGTCCCCGGCGGCCGTAGACCCGCTGAAGCACGTGCGCGAGCCCGAGGACCCGGCCATCGATGTGTACCTGACGGGGACGGTCTTCCTGGACATCGTCTTCACCGGCCTGGACAGCGCCCCCGTCCGCGGCACGGAGTCCTGGGCCCGCGGCATGGGCTCCAGCCCCGGCGGGGTGGCGAACATGGCGACGGCCCTCGCCCGCCTCGGCCTGCGTACGTCGCTGTCCGCCGCCTTCGGCGACGACGTCTACGGCGACCACTGCCAGGAGGCCCTTGAGGGCGAGGGCATCGACGTGTCCCTGTCGCGTACGTGCCGCGGCTGGCACTCGCCGGTCACCGTCTCCATGGCGTACGACGGCGAGCGCACCATGGTTTCGCACGGCCACGAGGCCCCGCCCCCCGACGAGCCCCCGCGCTGCCCGCCGGCCAGCCGCGCCTCCGTCGCCTCCCTCGACCCGGGCCGCCGGCAGCCGTGGATCGAGCAGGCCGCGCTGCACGGCAGCCGCGTCTTCGCCGACGTCGGCTGGGACGACACCGGCCGCTGGGACCTGGCGGAGATACCGGAGCTGACCCACTGCGAGGCGTTCCTGCCGAACGCCGCCGAGGCCATGCGCTACACCGGGACGGACTCGCCGCGCGCGGCGGCCCACGCGCTCGCCGAGCACGTGCCGGTGGTGGTGGTCACGATGGGCGCCGACGGGGCGTACGCCGTGGACGGCCGCACGGGGGAGAGCGCCGAGGTGCCGGCGATATCCGTGGCGGCCCTGGACACCACCGGCGCCGGAGACGTCTTCGTCGCCGGCTTCGTCGCCACGTCGCTCGCCGGCTACCCGCTGGCCGACCGGCTGGCGCTGGCCGGGCTGACGGCGGCGCTGTCGGTGCAGGAGTTCGGCGGCTCGCAGTCGGCGCCGGGCTGGACGGAGGTGGCGGCCTGGTGGGAGCGGGTACGCACCGTCGACGAACAGAACCCGCAGGCCCTCGCCCGCTACGCGTTCCTGGACGGCATCACGCCCTGCTCCCGCCGCCGCTGGCCGCTGCGCCGAGCGGTCCCGACGATCGGCTTCCGCCCGGAGCGGGACGCCCCGTAAGGGGGGCGGTTCCGGTCCCGTCAGCCGGTCGTGCGGACTCCGCCGCGCGCGGGCCGTCTCCCGAGCCCCCTCAGGCCCGGGTCGTGCTGCGCACCTCACCGTCCGGGGCCGCCAGCAGCACCGGCGTGCCCGGGCCGCCGAGGTCGCGCACGGCCGCCAGGTCCGCGTCCGCCGGGGCCGGCGCCTCGGTGACGACCGCCGCGGCCTCCAGCGAGGTGGCGCCGCTGGCGACGGCCATCGCCACGGCCGTCTGCAGCGCCGTCAGCCGCAGGGAGTCCAGCGCCACGGTGCCGGCGACGTAGGTGCGGCCGGTGCCGTCCCGTACCGCCGCGCCCTCCGGCACGGCGTTGCGTGCGCGGGCGCTGCGGGCCAGGGTGACGATCTTGCGGTCCTCGGGGTCCAGCGGGCTGCTCTCGCTCATACCCGCGAGCATACGAACCTCGCCCCGCCCGCCCGCCTCCGGGCGTCGGGTTCATGCCGCCGGACGCAGCGCGGTCGCATCACGGACCGGGCGCCGTCCTCCGTGCGGTCGGTGCCGGTCGGTGCCGGCGGTCGGTCGGGTGAGGGCCGGTCCGGGGTCCGGGGTCCGGGGACGGGCCGGGCAGGGCTCAGCTGCGGGCCGTGGGCAGGATGACCTGGCCGGTGACGAACCGGCTCCACAGCCCGATGTCCAGGGACCGGCCGGGCGGGGCGGTGCTCTCCGCGAAGCTGTGGGTGGTCCCGTTCGCCTCGCGGGTGGCGCCGAACTCGACTGTGAACCGGCTGCTCGCCGGGCGCTCCTGGGGCGGGGTGCTACTCGGCACGATCAGCTCGTCGAATGCCCAGCGGTAGGCAGGCTGGTAGGGAACGGAGACCGGTTCGAGGGTGTTCTCGAAGATCGCGCCCGTCGCCGGGATGGTGATGAGCACGCCGCGTCCGCCGCCCTCGTAGGTGGTGTTGAAGACCTTCACCTCGGCCGCGCCGTCCTGCCCGTACGTCTCCGCCCGACCGGTGCCGACCAGGGACTCCGGAGGGCACGCGGCGTGGCCGGCCGTCTCGATGGTCTCGCGGTCGCAGGTGGGGAAGTGCTCCGGGTGGAAGCTGACGGACTTGTCGAAGAGGAAGACGAAGCGGCGTGGCGCGGCCGGCTTCTCGCCGGAGGCGGTGCTGCTGCGGCGGTCGAAGGTGACGAGGACGCCGTCGCGGGTGCCGCCGTCGGGTCGTACGGCGGCGTCGAGCGTGTCGATGTTGGCCGGGCCCTCGACCTCCGGCTCCACGGGGTGGGCGGGACCGCCCGGGGCGGGGTCGGGCAGCGCGGGGGTGGCCGCGGCGGGAGCGGCGAGTGCCCCGGTGAGCAGCGCGGCCGCGACGGCGGCCAAGGCGGCGCGGACAGCAGCCCTGGCGGGGCGTCGAGGCGGGGGACTGAATGAGTGGTTCACGGCGGTCCAATCTCTTCGACGTGCATCGAAGAGTAAGGGGAGGGAGTTGTACTCTTCAAGGACTGTCGAAGAGATGGAGTCATGTCTCGGGAGGGTGTGACCACGATGCCCACGGGCCGCTGGGAGCCGCTGGATCAGTCGCCTGTCGGTGAAGTGTCGCTGGACGACGTGCTGAAGGCGCTGGCCGATCCGGCGCGGCGCGAGATCGTGCGTCTGCTGGCCGCCGAGGGGGACAGGGCCTGCGGAACGTTCGGCCTCGACCTGGCGCCCTCGACGCTGAGCCACCACTTCCGGGTGCTCCGCGAGGTGGGGGTCCTCCGTCAGTACAACCAGGGGCGCCGCCGGATGAATACGCTGCGCTTGGAGGAGTTCGAGGGGAGATTCCCCGGCCTGCTCCAGGCCGTGGGCGTCCTCGGCGGGAAGTGACGGCAGCCCGCCGCGGGCTCACCGGGCCGGCGACGGTCAGCGACGGTCAGCCCGCGATGCGGCGCAGGCCCTCCCGGCGGCCCTCCGGGGACGCCAGCCACCGCAGCTTCTCCGCGGTGTCCGTGCCCTCCACCGCGTTGTGCAGCACGATCGTCAGATCCGGCCGGGCTGGCAGCTGCAGATGCGTGCTCTCCAGGAACAGCGTGCCCGTGAGCGGGTGCTCGACCTCCTTCGCCGTCTGCCCGGCGGCGGCCACGTCCCCGCTGCTCCACAGCTCGCGGAACTCCTCGCTCTGCTCCGCCAGCGCGTCGACGACCAGCCGGAAGCCCTCGTCGTCCAGCCGCTCCGCCATCGCCGCCCGGTACTCCGCGACGACGATCGGCGCCGTCCGCGCCCAATGCGTCGAACGGGACCGGTACACGGGGTCGGTGAAGAAGTTGACGAGGCAGTTCTCGGAGATCTCCGGCCGCATCCCGAAGATCACGGCCGCCGCGTCGTTGTGCGCGATGGTGTTCCAGTACGCGTCCATGATGTGCCCCGGCAGCGGCATCCAGCTGTCGATGACCCGCTTCAGCCCGTCGCACAGATGGTCCGGGTCGTACTCCGTCGCCCGCGCCGGCGGGTTCAGCCCCGCCAGCACGTACAGATGCCGCCGCTCGACGTTGCTCAGCCGCAACACCCGCGCCACCGCGTCCAGCACCTGCGGCGAGACCGTGATGTCCCTCCCCTGCTCCAGCCACTGGTACCAGGAGGCGCCCACGCCCGCGAGCACCGCGACCTCCTCCCGCCGCAGCCCCGGCGTGCGGCGCCGTGCGCCGCCGTCGGGCAGGCCCGCCTCGGCCGGGCTCACCCGCGCCCGGCGGGTCATCAAGAACTCGCGCAGCTCATGGTGCCTGCGGGACCTCATGCCGCCCGCGGACGGCGTGACGGTCGCTGCCATGGATCCCCCTCGTCCGTAGCTGGTGGTCCGGCCACCAGGATAATTTCCCGCTCCCCAGCGAACCGCGGTCCGCCGGAGTCTGTTCCCATGACATCGAAGACCACGGCCCCGGCTGCCGACGAGAAGGCGGCCACCCCCACCCCGGCCGGCGACACACCCGCCGCCGAGGCCGGCCCCGCCGCCGCCCCCGTCCGGTTCACCGGCCGGGCCCGGCTGGTGCTCCTCGTCCTCTGCGCGTCCCAGTTCATGGTCGCGCTCGACTTCTCCATCCTCAACGTCGCCCTCCCCGAACTCGGCGCCGACCTCGGCCTCGGCCAGGCCAGCCTGCAGTGGGCCGTCACCGCCTTCGCCCTGCCCTCCGGCGGCTTCCTGCTCCTCTTCGGCCGCATCGGCGACCTCTACGGCCGCCGCCGGCTCTTCCTCACCGGCCTCGCCGCCTTCGTCGTCGCGTCCGCCCTGGCCACGTTCGCCTGGAACTCCGCGTCGTTCCTCGCCGGCCGCGCCCTCCAGGGCCTCGGCGCCGCCGCCCTCGTCCCCACCGGCATGGCCCTGCTGACCACCGGCTTCCCCGAAGGCCCGCAGCGCTCCCGGGCGCTCAGCATCATGGGCAGCATCATGGCGCTCGGCTTCACCGCCGGCATGCTCCTCGGCGGCGTACTCACCGAGGCATTCGGCTGGCGCTCCACGATGGCGCTGCTCGCCGTCGCCGCCGTCGGCGTGCTGACCGTGGCCCCCGGCGTGCTCGCCGAGAGCCGCCCCGACCGCCGCCCCCGGCTCGACATCCCCGGCGCCGTCGCCGTCACCGGCGGCCTGCTCGCGCTGATCTACGCCCTGTCCACCGCCGCCGAGCACGGCTTCGGCCGGTCCGACGTGCTCGTCACCCTCGTCGTCGGCGCCGCGCTGCTCGTCGCGTTCGTGGCCGTCGAGGCCAGAACCGCCGAGCCACTGGTGTCGCTGCCGCTGCTGCGCCGCCCGACGGTGGCGTGGGGCGCGCTCGGCGGGCTCGCCACGTTCTCGATGATGAGCTCCGTCGTCTTCCTCTGCACCCTCTACCTCCAGGAGATCCGCGGCCTCAGCGCCCTCGTCACCGGGCTGGTCTTCGGCGTCATGGGCCTGACCGCCGCCGGCGGCGGCAGCGTCGCGCCGCGGCTGGTGGCCCGCTGGGGCGCACGCCGCACGCTGCAGGCGGGGCTGCTGGCGCAGGGCGTGACCACCGCGCCGCTGGTGCTCATCGGCGACTCGTCGGCGGGCGTGTGGCTGGTCATCGTCTTCGGCGCGGTCGCCGCCTTCTTCCACCTGTGGGCGATCGTCGCGTACGGGCTGACGGTGACCTCCGGGGTGCCGAACGAGCAGCAGGGCCTCGCCACCGGCGTCGTCACCAGTGCCCAGCAACTCGGGATGACCGTGGGCATCCCGCTGCTCAGCGCGCTGGCGGCAAGCCGGAGCGGGCTGCTCGACGGCCTGCGGCTGGGCCTGGCGGCGGACGCGGCGGTGCTGGTCGCGGTGGCGCTGCTGACCGCGGCGGGCCTCGGCCGCGGAGCCGTACGCACGGCGGCGTAGCGGGGGAGGCGGGCCCGGCGTGTGCGGAGTGCACCGGGCCCGCGTCCCACGTACGGAACGGCGTTCCCGGACCGCACCGGGCCCGCGCCCCGCATCCGGAACGGCGTTCAGACCGGCGTACCGGCCGGGCAGGACGCCCACACCGTACGAACCGGCCCCGCCGCCGCTACGCCCCCTCCTCCGGGTCCGCAACCACCCGCACCGGCTCCACCAGCACCGTCACGATCTTGTTCCGCCGCCCCGCCGGCGACTCCGCCGTCAGCCGCAGCGCCCGCAGCCCCGGGTCCGACCCGTCGTGCGTCACGTCGACCTCCGCGGTCGCCCCCGCGATCGGCACCCGCCCCAGCTGCTTCGCCAGCAGCCCGCCGACCGTCTCCACGTCCTCGTCGTCCAGCTCCAGGTCGTACAGCTCGCCCAGGTCGCCGATGTCCAGCCGGGCCGTGACCCGGTAGCGCCCGGCGCCCAGCTCCGCCACCGGCGGCAGCTCCCGGTCGTACTCGTCGGTGATCTCGCCGACGATCTCCTCCAGGATGTCCTCGATCGTCACGATGCCCGCCGTCGAGCCGTACTCGTCGATGACGACCGCAACGTGGATCCGCTGCCGCTGCATCTCCCGCAGCATGTCCGCGGCCTTCTTCGTGTCCGGTACGAACGCCGCCGGCCGCATCGCCGTCGACACCAACTCCGACTCGGCCTCCCGGCTGATATGAACCTTCCGCGCCAGATCCTTCAGATACACCACGCCGACGACGTCGTCCTCGCTCTCGCCCGTCACCGGAATCCGCGAGAACCCGGAGCGCAGCGCGAGCGTCAGCGCCTGCCGGATCGTCTTGTACCGCTCGATGGTCACCACGTCCGTCCGCGGCACCATCACCTCGCGCACCAGCGTGTCGCCGAGCTCGAAGACCGAGTGGACCATGCGCCGCTCGTCGTCCTCGATCAGCGACTCCTTCTCCGCCAGGTCCACCATCGCGCGCAGCTCCGCCTCCGAGGCGAACGGGCCCTGGCGGAAGCCCCTGCCGGGAGTGAGCGCGTTGCCGAGGAGGATCAGCAGCCGCGGCACCGGCCCCATCACACGCGCCAGCGGCAGCAGCACGTACGCGGCGGCCGTCGCCGTCGCCACCGGATGCTGGCGCCCGATCGTGCGCGGCGAGACGCCGATCGCGACGTACGAGACGAGGACCATCGCGGCGATCGCGACCGTCAACGCCTCCCAGGTGCGGTCGAAATGGCGCAGGCAGGCGTACGTGACGAGCGCGCCCGCCGCCATCTCGCAGCCCACCCGCACCAGCAGCGCCACGTTCAGGTAGCGCACCGGGTCGGACGTCACCGCCAGCAGCTTCGCCGAACCGCGCCGCCCGGCCCGTACCGCGTCCTCGGCGGCGATCCGCGTCGTACGCGCCAGCGCCGTCTCCGCGCACGACGCCAGCCAGCCGCCCCCCACGAGCACGACCGCCGCGGCGATCAGCCGGGCGGTCATCGCTCCGTGGGCGCCGGCGACGGCCCCGGCACGCCGCGCTCGGCGCGCCAGCCGTCGACGATCGCCTTCTGCAGGCCGAACATCTCGGCCTTCTCCGCGGCGTCCTCGTGCTCGTAACCGAGGAGGTGCAGCACCCCGTGCACGGTGAGCAGCTGCAGCTCCTCGTCCATGGAGTGCGCGGTCGGCGCCGCGGCGCCCTGCCTGCGGGCGACCTCGGGACACAGGACGATGTCGCCGAGGAGCCCCTGCACGGGCTCCTCGTCGTCCTTGGTGGGCGGGCGCAGCTCGTCCATGGGGAACGACATCACGTCCGTCGGCCCCGGCTCGTCCATCCACTGCACGTGCAACTGCTCCATCGCGGCCGGGTCGACGAGGATCACCGACAGCTCGGACAGCGGATGGATACGCATGCGCGCCAGCGCGTACCGGGCGATGTCGAGCACGGACTCCTCGTCGGTCCCGACCCCGGACTCGTTGTTGACCTCGACGGACACGGGGCTACGCCTTGCCGTTCCTGTCGTCGCCGTTCCTGACGTCGTACTTGTCGTACGCCTCGACGATCCGGCTCACCAGCTTGTGCCGGACGACGTCCTTGCTGGTGAGGATGGAGAAGCCCACGTCCTGCACCCCGTCCAGGATGCCCTGCACCTGGCGCAGCCCGCTCTTCGTCCCGCCCGGCAGGTCGACCTGGGTGACGTCACCGGTGACGACGATCTTGGAGTTGAACCCGAGCCGGGTGAGGAACATCTTCATCTGCTCGGGGTTCGTGTTCTGCGCCTCGTCGAGGATGATGAACGCGTCATTCAGGCTGCGGCCGCGCATATATGCGAGGGGGGCCACCTCGATCGTGCCGGCGGCCATCAGGCGCGGGATCGAGTCGGGGTCCAGCATGTCGTGCAGCGCGTCGTACAGCGGGCGCAGGTACGGGTCGATCTTCTCGTACAGCGTGCCGGGCAGGAAGCCGAGGCGTTCGCCGGCCTCGACCGCGGGGCGGGTCAGGATGATGCGGTTGACCTGCTTGGACTGCAGGGCCTGGACGGCCTTGGCCATGGCGAGGTAGGTCTTGCCGGTGCCGGCGGGGCCGATGCCGAAGACGATGGTGTGCTTGTCGATGGCGTCGACGTAGCGCTTCTGGTTGAGCGTCTTCGGGCGGATCGTCTTGCCGCGGTTCGACAGGATGTTCTGCGTCAGGACCTCGGAGGGGGCGTGGTGGCCGCCGGCCTCGTCGTCGCGGTCGGATTTGAGCATGGCGATCGTGCGCTCCACCGCGTCCTCCGTCATGGGGGCTCCGGTGCGCAGGACGAGCAGCATCTCGTCGAAGAGCCGCTGGACGAGGGCCACTTCCTCGGTGGCGCCGACCGCGCTGACCTCGTTGCCCCGCACGTGGATGTCGGTGCTGGGGAACGCCTTCTCGATGACCCGCAGGAGGGAGTCTCCGGAGCCCAGCACGGTCACCATGGGGTGCTTCGCCGGGATGGTGATCTGGGCGCGGGCTTGCCCCTCTTCGGGGCTGCGGCTTACGGGTGTCTGTGTCATGGGCCGGCCCTGGGGCCTGAATCTCATCCCACTTCTTCGCTCGCGTAACTGGAAGAGGGCCCGCCGGACGGACCACGCCCGGGGTCCCGACGCCTGCTCCTCGCGCAGGCCCTGACGCCATCGTAACGGGGGGAGGTGCGGCTGTGGCCAGTGAGTTTCGACGACGGTACGCCAGACGTGTGGGGGACGCGGCGGCGGTCGCTCAGGGCGCACTGCGGTACCTCGGTGCGCGACCTCGGTGCGTGACCTCGGCGGAGGTCCCGCCGGCGGGGTCTCCGCGGCTACGCCGCCGGCGGGGCCTGGTGGAACGCCGCCGCGAACTCCGCCACCTCCCGTCGCCGGTCGTCCGCCCGCCAGACCAGCGCCAGCTCGCACGGCGCCAGCCCCCGCACCGGTACGGGCACGACGTCCGGCCGCGGGTACAGCCGCGCGTTGCCCTCCGCCAGCAGCACGACGCCCAGCCCCGCGCCCACCGCCTCGAACACCTCCTCCGGCGACGACGCCTCCAGCCCCACCACCGGCTCCCGCCCGCCGCGCTCCGCCGTGCCGAGCCAGAACTCCCGCAGCGGCCCCGCCGACCGCGGCAGCGCCACGAACGGCTCGTCCAGCAGCTCCGCGAAGTCCACCTCCGCCCGCGCCGCGAAGCGGTGCCCGCGCGGCAGCGCCACCCAGCGGTCCTCCCGTACGAGCACCTTCGCGGTCAGCTCCGCGCCCACCCCCGGCACCGGCAGCCAGCAGAACGCCACGTCCGCGCCCCCGTCGGCGAGCCCCGCGGTGGGGTCCTCCCAGTTCACCAGCCGCAGCGAGATCCGCCAGCCGCGTTCGCGGAACCGGCTCAGCACCTCCCGCTGCAGGTCCCGTCCCACCGCCGTCTGCATGCCCACCGCCAGCGTCGCCACGGGCCCGGCCGCCCGCGCGGCCCGTACCGCCTCCGCCCAGCCCGCGGCCAGCTCCCGCGCCGCCGGCAGCAGCGCCGCACCCTGTGGGGTGAGGGCGATCGCGCGCGCCCGCCGCTCGAAGAGGGGGAAGCCGAGCTGCCGCTCCAGCGCCCTGATCTGCTTGGACAGCGCGGGCTGCGAGACGTACAGCCGCTCGGCGGCACGGGTGAAGCTCAGCTCCTCCGCGACCGCCGTGAAATAGCGCAGATCGCGTACGTGGACGTCCATAGCCACCGGTTATAGCCGTAGGTCTTGGACGCCGCCACGCAATTCCGCGGAGGCTTGCGGGCATGACGACAGTTTCGAACACCGCTCCCGCCCGGAGTCTCGGCTCCCTCGAGTCCCCGGCCATCGGCTACGGCGCGATGGTCCTCTCGCCCGGCGTGTACGGCGAGACCGACGACGACCGCGGCGTCGCGGCCGTACGGGCCGCGCTGGACGCCGGCGCCACCCACGTCGACACCTCCGACGCCTACGGCCCCGCCGGCCACAACGAGCGCCTCCTCGGCCGCGCGCTGGCCGGGCGGCGCGACGAGGTGGTGCTGGCGACGAAGTTCGGGCTGAGCCTCCCCGAGGGCGTCGGGGGGCGCACGACGCCCGTCAACTACGCCTTCGGCGGCCTCACGGTCAACGCCGAGCCGCGGTACGTGCGCGGCTACGCCGAGAGCTCGCTGCGCAATCTCGGGACCGACCACATCGACCTGTACTACGTGCACTACCCGGACCCGGAGGTGCCGATCGAGGACACGACGGGCGCGATGGCCGAGCTGGTTGCCGAGGGCAAGGTCCGCCACGTGGGCCTGTCCAACGTCACCGCGGAGCAGCTGCGCCGTGCGCACGCCGTGCACCCGGTCGCGGCGGTGCAGGCGCAGTGGTCGATGTGGACGCCGGTCGACCCGGACCTGCTCGCCGCGGCGCGCGAGCTGGGCGTGGGCGTCGTCGCGTGGGGGCCGCTGGGTACGGGCTTCCTCACCGGCTCCGTGACGGACGTCGCGGACGGCGACTTCCGCCGCAACATCGGCGCCTTCGACGCCGCCAACCTCAGGACCAACCACGACCGCTTCGCGCCGCTGCGCGCGGTCGCGGCCGACGTGGGGCTCACGCCGGGGCAGCTGGCGCTGGCCTGGCTGCTGCACCAGGACGACCACGTCGTGCCGATCCCCGGCAGCCGGACGCCGGCGCACATCGAGGAGAACGTGGCGGCGGCCCGCGTCGAGCTGCACGCCGACACCCTGGCGCGGATCGACGGGATCCTCGCCGGGCTGGCCCCGGAGGGCGGGGCGCGGCTGCTGGGCGCGTAGCGCCGGAGGGCGATCGGCCGGAGCGGCGGCTCGTGCGGCGGGAGCGGCGGCTGGTGCGGGCGCGCGGTCGGGGAGAATGCTCCCCATGACCACCCCTGACACCGGGCACCGCTCCGGCTTCGCCTGCTTCGTCGGCCGGCCCAACGCCGGCAAGTCGACCCTGACCAACAAGCTGGTCGGCCAGAAGGTGGCCATCACCTCCAGCCGCCCGCAGACGACCCGGCACACCGTGCGCGGCATCGTCCACCGCCCCGACGCGCAGCTGGTGCTCGTCGACACCCCCGGCTACCACAAGCCGCGCACCCTCCTCGGCCAGCGGCTCAACGACGCGGTGCGCGCCGCCTGGGCCGAGGTCGACGTCATCGGCTTCTGCGTGCCGGCGAACGAGAAGGCCGGCCCGGGCGACCGGTTCATCGCGGGCGAGCTGGCCGCGCTGCGGCGTACCCCCAAGGTCGCCGTCGTCACCAAGACGGACCTCGCCGACTCCGACACGATCGCGGCCCAGCTGGTGGCCGTGGACCGGATGGCGAAGGACCTGGGCTTCGAGTGGGCCGAGGTGGTGCCGGTCTCGGCGGTCGAGGACAAGCAGGTCGACCTGCTCGCCGACCTGCTGGTGCCGCTGCTGCCGGAGGGCCCGGAGCTGTACCCGGACGGTGAGCTGACGGACGAGCCGGAGCAGGTGATGGTCGCCGAGCTGATCCGGGAGGCGGCCCTGGAGGGCGTACGGGACGAGCTGCCGCACTCGATCGCGGTGGTGGTGGACGAGATGGAGCCGCGCGAGGACCGCCCCGCGGACCGGCCGCTGCTGGACGTCCACGCCAACCTGTTCATCGAGCGGGACAGCCAGAAGGGGATCGTCATCGGGCCGAAGGGCAAGCGGCTGAAGGAGATCGGCACCAGGGCCCGCGGGCACATCGAGGCGCTGCTCGGCACGCCGGTCTATCTGGACATCCACGTGAAGGTCGCCAAGGACTGGCAGCGGGACCCGAAGAAGCTGCGCCGGCTGGGCTTCTGAGCGGGGGCGCGCGGAGGCGCGCCGGTCCCGCGCGTGTGCCGTACGAGCCGGTGGATGCCGTACGCGCCGGGCCGGGCCCGTGCCGTACGCCGCCGGGCGCCCGCCCCGTACGAGCCGGCCGCGCCCGCCCCGTACGAGCCGGCCACCTCCGTGCCGTACCGCCGCTCAGGACGGCGTGCGCGCGGACGTCAGCAGCCGCTCGACGTCCGCCCCGGGCAGCAGCAGCGCGTCCCCGACCACGACCAGCGTCTCCCACTCCGGCGGCGTGTACGCCCCGTCCGCCAGCGCGATCCGCGCGCCGCCCAGCAGGATCGACTCCCGCCCCGCGGCCACCAGGTGCGGCGCCAGCGGTGCCAGCGTCTCGCGCAGCTCCGCTTCGAAGTTCCGCTGCTCCGGGGGGCTTTCCGCGCACAGGTCGGGCATCCGCCCGGAGTCGGCCTCGATGGCGGCCAGCAGCGTGAGCAACTGCTCCTCCGTGCAGTCGTCGTACCCCGCGGTGCGGACCGCGGTGACGGCGGTGCCGCGGACGGCGGGGGAGGAGGTGCCGCCGGCGTGGAGCACGGCGAGCGCGACGGCGTGCGTGGCGTCGCGCAACAGCAGCGCGAAGCGCGTGGAGGTGGGTTCGGCGAGGGACCCGAGGCCGAAGTGCCCGCCGCAGTCGGCGCATTCGACGACGGGGCCGGCGTCGCCGCGCGGCAGCACGGGCACGCCGAGGACGGTGAACCGCCGTCTGCCGCTGCGCCGGCGGTAGTTGCGGTCGCCGCCGCAGCCGGGGCAGAAGAACTCACCGTCGGACTCGGTGTGCCAGGACGTCCGCACGCCGGCGAACCGGCGGAGGAAATGCGTCACGTCGACCTCCATCACGCTTCGGCAACGCTGCCGCGCTGACGTGATGCTAACCAGACCGGCCGACATCGTCAGCCCTCGTACACGTCGACCCGGTGCGAACGAGCCGCGCCCCGCGCCCCGTCCGCGGTCGGACGGCGCGCGGGGCGGGCCTGTGCACCGGGTCCCGGCGGGCGGCTGTGGGTGCCCGGCGGGCGACGCTCAGCGGGTGGCGCGGTTGACCGCGGAGACGACCGCCTTCAGCGACGCGCGCGTGGTGTTCGCGTCGATGCCGATGCCCCACAGCACCTTGCCGTCGACGGCGACCTCGATGTACGAGGCCGCCTGCGCGCTGGCGCCCTCGCTCATCGTGTGCTCCTGGTAGTCCAGCAGCCGCGCGTCGACGCCGATGCCCTGCAGGGCGTGGAAGAACGCGGAGATCGGGCCGTTTCCGGTGCCGACGAGGGTGGTCTCGGCGCCGTCGACCTCGGCCTGCACGGTGAGGGTGTCGACGCCGTCGCGGTCGGTCGTCGTCTGGCCGCCGCGGAGCTGGATGCGGCCCCAGGCGTTGCCGGGGTTGGGCAGGTACTCGTCGCGGAAGGCGTCCCAGATCTGCGCGGGGGTGACCTCGCCGCCCTCGGCGTCGGTCTTGGCCTGGATGATCTGGGAGAACTCCACCTGCATGCGCCGCGGCAGGTCGAGGCTGTGGTCGTGCTGCAGCACGTACGCCACACCGCCCTTGCCGGACTGCGAGTTGACGCGGATGACCGCCTCGTACGAGCGGCCCACGTCCTTGGGGTCGATGGGCAGGTACGGCACCGCCCACTCCAGCTCCCCGACCGGCTTGCCGGCCTGCTCCGCCTTCGCCTCCATCGCCTCGAAGCCCTTCTTGATGGCGTCCTGGTGGGAGCCGGAGAAGGCGGTGTAGACGAGGTCGCCGACGTAGGGGTGGCGGGGGTGGACGCCCATCTGGTTGCAGTACTCGTAGGTGCGCCGGATCTCGTCGATCTCCGAGAAGTCGATCATCGGGTCGACGCCCTGCGAGAACAGGTTCATGCCCAGGGTGACGAGGTCGACGTTGCCGGTCCGCTCGCCCTGCCCGAACAGGCAGCCCTCGATGCGGTCGGCCCCCGCCATGAGCGCCAGCTCGGCGGCGGCGACGGCGGTGCCGCGGTCGTTGTGCGGGTGGACCGACAGGCAGACGTACTCGCGGCGGGACAGGTTCCGCGACATCCACTCGAAGCGGTCGGCGTGTGTGGAGGGCGTGGAGCGCTCCACGGTGGCGGGCAGGTTGAGGATGATCTCGCGGCCGTCCTCGGGCTGCCAGACGTCCATGACGCCTTCGCAGACCTCCAGCGCGAAGTCCAGCTCGGTGTCGGTGAAGATCTCCGGGCTGTACTGGTAGCCGAAGACGGTGCGGTCGTCGAGCAGCTTCTCGGCGTACTCGACGACCAGCCGGGTGCCGTCGACGGCGATCTGCCTGACCGCGTCGCGCGAGCCGCGGAAGACGACCTCGCGCCAGACGGGCGCGGTGGCGTTGTACAGGTGGACGGTCGCGCGGTGGGCGCCCTGCAGCGACGCCACGGTGCGCTCGATCAGCTCCTCGCGCGCCTGGGTCAGGACGGAGATCGTCACGTCCTCGGGGACGGCGCCGTCCTCGATGATGGACCGTACGAAGTCGAAGTCGGTCTGCCCGGAGGAGGGAAAGCCGACCTCGATCTCCTTGTAGCCCATGCGTACCAGCAGGTCGAACATGGCGCGTTTCCGCGCCGGCGACATGGGGTCGATCAGCGCCTGGTTGCCGTCGCGCAGGTCGGTGGAGAGCCAGCGGGGGGCGTGGGTGATGCGCTTGCCCGGCCAGGTGCGGTCGGGGATGTCGACGGCCTCGTACGGCCGGTAGCGGTGCACGGGCATGCCGGAGGGCTGCTGCCGGACGGTGGCGGCGGTGACGGGCGTACCGCGGCCGACGGCGTTACCGGAGTGGTCGGGGTGGGACATGGTGGCGTGGGCTCCTTCGCGCGAGCTGGTCGTCGACCGACGGGGGGCAGCACCGGACTCCGCGGGGAGGGGGTCGGTCTACGACTACAGACCCTCGCCGCGGCGGCTAAGAAGAAGCAGCCCGTAACGCACGATGCCGAACAATGTAGCCCAGCCGCGGCGCGCCGGCCGATCAGTATCACGATGCGAGATCCCGTACGGGCTCCGTGGCGGCCCCCGCCACCCGAAATCGCTAACATCCACTGCGGGAAGTGACATGTCAGTTACTTAGTGCCACATTGCGAGCCATGGACGCCACTTCACGTAACCCGGTCTTCTGCACCATCGTGCCGCCGCACATGCTGGACAAGCTGGCCCGCACCGGCGACCCGGCCCTGTCCGCCCGCGCGCGCCGCACCCTGGAGCGCGACGCCCTGCAGCGCACCCGCCGCCGTATCACCACCGTCCGCGCCGCCGCCCCGCCGGCCCCGCGCAGGGCGCAGGAGGACGCGAAGCCCGAGCGCACGGTCTACGACGCCGGGAAGACCCAGGACCTGCCCGGCACCGAGGTCCGCGGCGAGGGCGCGGCGCCCGTCGAGGACGACACCGTCAACCGCGCCTACGACGGCCTCGGCGACACCTTCGAGCTGTTCCTCAGCGGCTTCGCACGCGACTCCGTCGACGGCGCCGGCCTGCCGCTGAACGCCACCGTCCACTACGGCGAGGACTACGGGAACGCCTTCTGGGACGGCGAGCAGATGGTCTTCGGCGACGGCGACGGCGAGGTGTTCCTCGACTTCACCCTCTCCGTCGACGTCATCGGCCACGAGCTGACCCACGGCGTCACCCAGTACACCGCGAACCTGGAGTACTTCGGCCAGTCCGGCGCGCTCAACGAGTCGGTCTCCGACGTCTTCGGCTCCCTCATCAAGCAGTACGTCCTCGGCCAGTCCGCCGCCGACGCCGACTGGCTCATCGGCGCCGAACTGCTCGCCCCCGGCGTCTCCGGCAAGGCGCTGCGCTCGATGAAGGCCCCCGGCACGGCCTACGACGACGACGTCCTCGGCAAGGACCCGCAGCCGGCGACGATGGCGGACTACGTCGACACCGACACCGACAACGGCGGCGTCCACATCAACTCCGGCATCCCCAACCACGCCTTCTACCTGCTGGCCACCGACCTCGGCGGCAACGCCTGGGAGCGCGCCGGCCGCATCTGGTACGACGTCCTGACCGGCGGCGGCCTCACCACCACCGCCGACTTCGCCGCGTTCGCCGCCGCCACCGTCGCCGCCGCCGAGGCCCGCTACGGCGACGGCGCCGAGCGCGCCGCGGTGCTCTCGGCGTGGTCGCAGGTCGGCGTGGACACCGACGCGGGGGCCACCGTGCCGCGGCAGACCCCGGCCCCGGAGGGTGCCCAGCCGCAGGCGGGGTAGGCGTGCGGCCATGCGCATCACCGTCACCCGCACCGGGGGCTTCGCGGGCGTGACCCGCGAGGCCACCCTGGACACGGCCGGCCGCCCCGACGCGGCCGGCCTGGAGGCCCTGGCCCACCGGGCGCTGGCGCAGGGCAGCGCCGCGCCGCCCGCGGGCGTACCCGACGGCTTCGCGTACCGCATCACGGCCGGCGGCCGCACCGCCCACTGCGCCGACCCGCGGCTCACCGACGCCCAGCGGGCACTCGTGAGGACGGTGCTGAAGGAGGGGGCGTGATACTCCCTCAGGAGTAAAGAAGGGCTAAGAACACCCCGCGCAGTAGGGCGGGTTTGGCACTCGGGAGCGAAGAACCGTGCCGTGTCCCCGGGGGAAGCTGGGGCGAGTTCAGCTACTCCCCGGAAGGAGAGCCCCCCATGGGCGCCGTAACCACCTCACCTGAAGGGCCACCCGGCTCTGCCACCCGGCCCAGGCGCCGATGGATTCCCTGGGCCGTGCTCGGCCTGTGGATCGCCGTGCTCGCCCTCACCATGCCGTTCGGCAGCAAGCTCAGCGAATCGACCCGCGACCGGGCCGTCGACTACCTGCCGGGGAGCGCCGACTCCACCCAGGTCGCCAAGATCGTCGAGGACATGCCCGGCGGCGACACCCTTGACGGGATCCTCGTCTACCAGCGCGACGGCGGCGTCACCGCCGCGGACCGCGAGCTCGCCACCGAGCACGCCGGTGACATCGCCGGCGCGTACGAGCTGGCCGGGGACCGCGCTCCGCAGGTGGTGCCCTCGGAGGACGGCACCACCCTGATGGTGCCGTTCTCCATCGTCGGGCTGCCCGACGAGGACGCCCAGCTGGAGACCGTCGAGGAGATCCGCGACGAGACCGTCGCGGATCCCCCCGAGGGCCTCTCCGTCGAACTCGGCGGCCCCGCCGGCATCCAGGCCGACTCCGACGCGGTCTACGAGCAGGTCGACGGCACGCTGATGTACGCCACGGCGGGCATCGTGACGATCCTGCTGATCATCACCTACCGCAGCCCGTTCCTGTGGCTGCTGCCGCTGATCTGCGTGGGCGTCGCCTCCATGACCTCCATGGCCGTCGTCTACGGCCTCATCCAGGCCTTCGACCTGACCGTCAGCTCCATGAGCTCGGCGATGATGACGGTGCTCATCTTCGGCGCGGGAACGGACTACGCGCTGTTGCTCGTCGCCCGGTATCGCGAGGAACTGCGGCGCACTCCGGCGCCGCAGGAGGCGATGTTCCAGGCCGTGCGCAAGTGCGGCCCGGCGATCCTGGCCTCCTCCGGCACGGTCGCGGCCGGCCTGGTCTGCCTGGTGGTCGCCGACCTCAACAGCACCGCGGGCCTGGGCCCGGTCGGCGCGGTCGGCGTGCTGTGCGCGCTCGCCGTGATGCTCACCCTGCTGCCGGCGCTGCTGGTGCTCTTCGGCCGGCGCGTCTTCTGGCCGCTGATCCCCGCCTACGGCAGCGAGGCCAAGCGGCGCGGCTTCTTCGACCGGATGGGCACGTCGGTGGGCCGCCGCCCGGCCGTGATCCTCGTCAGCGGCACGGTGCTGCTCGGTGCGCTGGCGCTCGGCGCGTTCAACCTGCCGGGCAACCTCAAGCAGGAGGACGCCTTCATCGACAAGCCCGAGTCCATCACCGCGATGCAGAAGCTGAAGGAGGCGTACCCCGAGCAGGGCGCGCAGCCCATCGTCGTGATCGCCGACTCGGACCAGGCGGACGCGGCGCTGTCCACCGCGCGGAACGTCGAGGGCGTCGCCTCGGCCGAGGTCTCCCGCTCCGGCGGGGGGCACACCGAGATCACCGTGTTCGCCGCCGACCCGCCGCAGTCGCCGGGCGAGGACCAGGCGATCAACGACCTGCGCAGCCAACTCGGCGACCTCGACGGCGCCGACGCCGTGGTCGGCGGGCTCAGCGCCGAGGCCATGGACCTGGCGGAGGCCAACTCCAACGACCGCAAGCTCATCATCCCGCTCACCCTGGCCGCGGTGCTGCTCATCCTCATCGTCCTGCTGCGCAGCCTGATCGCGCCGCTGGTGCTGACGGTCGCGGTGGTCGCGTCCTGGGGCGCGGCGATGGGCATCGGCGGCCTGCTCTTCGAGCCGGTCTTCGGCTTCGCGGGCATCGGCGGTGAACTGGCCCTGCTGACCTTCGTCTTCGGCGTGGCACTGGGTGTGGACTACGGCATCTTCCTGCTGCACCGGATGCGCGAGGAGGCGCTGAACGGCGCGGACACCCGCACCGCGGCGCTGACCGCGCTGCGCCGCACCGGCGGCGTGATCGCCTCCGCCGGCGTGGTGCTGGCGGCGACGTTCGCGGCGCTGGCGACCATGCCGATGGTGATGATGTTCGAGATCGGCTTCGTCATCGCGGTCGGCGTGCTGCTCGACACCTTCCTGGTCCGTACGTACCTGGTCACCTCGGCGAGCTGGCTGCTGGGCAAGAAGGTCTGGTGGCCCGGCCCGCTGGCGAAGCGGACGGAGACCCCGCCCGCGGAGCCGGACACCGAGCCGGCACCGGAACCCGCGGGCGCGGCGGCGCGCTAGCGGCCCCGTACGCCCGTACGGACCGGACGGGCGTACGGCCCACGACCCCTCGGCCGAGTGGCGGTTACCCCCGTGGCTGCCACCCGGCCGAGGTCCTGCCGTTTCCGGCCGCGAGCGCCGGGCGGAAGCGGACACGTCCCCGGGGGTTCCGCCCGGGGAACCGTAGGCGAGGATGGTTCTCATGCAGTCAGCGATGACCCGGCTGAAGCGGCTGAAGCGGCCGACGCGCCGGGATGTTCTGCTCACCGCGGTCGTCGGTGCGGTCGTCCTGTGCCTTGGGCTGTTCGGCACGGTCGAGGAATCGGCGCACCGGCCCGACGCACTGGGCTGGCTGCTGCTGGCTGTCGTGGTGTCGGTGGTGGCCTGGCGCCGCACCTACCCGTTGGCCGTCCTCGTCCTGGTCATCCTTCCGCAGGCCCCGTACCACATCCTCGACAACGCCCACACCGCACCGACGCCCCCGTTGGTGGTCGCGGTCTATTCGCTCGCGGTCGCCGGCCCCCGGGTGCGCACCCTGCTGGTCACCGGCGGGCTCGTCGTCGCCGCGGTGATCATGCTCACGCTGCGCGACGTCGACCAGGGCGCCGAGTTTCTGCGCACCGCCGGCTGGGTCATCTCCATCGGGCTGCTCGGCGAGGCGGTGCGCGTGCACCGCAACTACATCGGCGCCATCGTCGAGCGCGCCGAGCGCGCCGAGCGCACCCGCGAGGAGACCGCCGCCCGGCGGGTGGCGGAGGAGCGGCTGCGCATCGCCCAGGACCTGCACGACCTGCTGGCGCACAGCATCACCCTCATCGGCGTGCAGACGTCGGTGGCCGCGCACCTGCTCGTCGCCGACCCCGACCGGCTGGACCGCGCGGCGCTCGCCGACGCCCTCGACGGCATCGCCGGCACCTGCCGCGACGCCCGCGTCGAACTG
Source organism: Streptomyces sp. CNX435 (assembly GCF_059570575.1). Lineage (NCBI taxonomy): Bacteria > Bacillati > Actinomycetota > Actinomycetes > Kitasatosporales > Streptomycetaceae > Streptomyces > Streptomyces sp. CNX435. The sequence continues at coordinate 223,717 of NZ_JCANTA010000009.1, forward strand.
CGCACCACGCTGCAGGTGTTGCGGGCCGGCGACGCCGTGGAGGGCACCGGGCCACCACCAGGCCTCGCGGGTCTGGACGACCTGGTGGTGGCGGCGCGCTCCGGCGGTGCCCAGGTGCACCTGGACGTCGCCGACGCCGCCCGCGACGTGCCGCCGGGGGTGGGGGCGGCGGCGTACCGCATCGTGCAGCAGTCGCTGACCAACGCCGTGCAGCACGCCGGGTCCGCCGTGCAGGTCCGTATCGCCGTCACGTACGACGAGGGGCCCGGCGCACTGCGTATCGCCGTCGTCGACGACGGCCCCGAGGGCGGGCGCGCCGGGCTGACGAAGACCCCCGCGGCGGCGTCGCTGCCCGCGGCCGAAACCGCCCGCTCCGGCTACGGGATCGTCGGCATGCGCGAGCGGGCCCGCAGCGTCGGCGGCACCCTGGAGGCGGGCCGCCGTACGGACGCCGCGGGCTTCGCGGTCACCGCCGAGCTGCCGTGCGCGGCGGCCGAGCCCGGCGAGGGCGCCGAGGGAGTCGAGACCGTCGAGTCGGACGCCGCGGGCCCGGCTGGCTCCGCCGGCACCCCCGCGGGCCGGGGCACCGACCGCGCCGGGGTGCGTACCGCCTTCACCGACAGGAGCCGCACCGCATGACCGCACAGCCCATCCGCGTCCTGCTCGCCGACGACCAGACCCTGGTCCGCAAGGCGTTCGCCATGCTCGTGGACTCCGCCCCCGACATGGCGGTCGTCGGCGAGGCGGGCAACGGCCGCGAGGCCGTGGAGCTGACCCGCAGCGAGCGCGTCGACCTGGTGGTGATGGACCTGCGGATGCCCGAGCTGGACGGCATCGAGGCCACCCAGCTGATCGCGGCCGACGAGGACCTGGCGGGCGTACGGGTGCTGGTGCTCACCACGTACGACACCGACGAGCACATCATGGCCGCGCTGCGCGCCGGCGCCTCGGGGTTCCTGGTCAAGGACACCCAGCCGGCCGCGCTGCTGGAGGCCATCCGCACCGTCGCCGCCGGCGACGCGCTCCTCTCGCCCGGCCCCACGGCCCGGCTCATCGAGCGGCTGGTGCGGCTGCCGGAGGCGCCGCAGCCGTCCGCGACGCAGAACGGCGGGGCGGCGCTGGGCGCGCTGTCGGAGCGCGAGCGGCAGGTGCTGATGCTCGTGGCCCGCGGGCTGAACAACACCGAGATCGCCGAGTCGCTGGCGCTCTCGCCGCTGACGGCCAAGACGCACGTGAGCCGGATCATGGGCAAGGTGGGGGCGCGCGACCGGGCGCAATTGGTCGTCATCGGCTACGAGTCCGGGCTGATCACTCCCGGATCTTCCTCATCTTCCGGACAAACATGACGTACCACACGTAGGATGTCCCTCCTTGTGCGTACGATACCGCCATGCCCCAGGAGCTGAAGCACCCCCAGCCGCGTTCGGACCGAAGGAAGCGCATGGGCGGCCAGATCCAGCGCGAGATCATGCAGCTGATCCTCGACCGGGGGCTGCGCCCCGGCGCGGTGCTGCCCACCGAGACCGAGCTGATGGACGACCTGGGGGTGAGCCGCAACTCCGTGCGCGAGGCGCTCAAGGCGCTGCAGGCCCTCGACATCGTCGAGATCCGCCACGGCTACGGCACGTACGTCGGCGAGGCGTCGCTCACGCCGCTCGCCGACGGGCTGACGTTCCGCACCCTGGTCCAGCTCGGCGGCGACGACGCCCACGCCCTCACCGAGATCCTCCAGGTCCGCGAAATACTCGAAGAGGGTCTGGTCAGTCGGGTGGTGGAGGGCATCCCGCAGGAGGACCTGGACGCGCTGGACGCCATCGTCGCGCGCATGGAGGCCCGTGCCGGGCAGGGCGAGGTCTTCCCCGAGGAGGACCGCGAGTTCCACGAGGTGCTCTACCGCTCGACCGGCAACACCCTGGTCCCGCAGCTCCTCGGGGCGTTCTGGAACGTCTTCCACCGCGTGGCCGGCGCCCGCGGCTGGGCGAACGACCCCTCGCCGATGGGCACGGCCCGCCGCCACAAGGAGATCGTCGCGGCGCTGCGGGCGCGCGACCGCGAGCGCGTACGGGCCGCGATGACGACCCACTTCCGCGGCATCGAGGCGCGTGCCGGGAAGGCGACGCGCGGCGTCGGATGAGCGACGTAGGCATGTGCGGAAGGTGAACTGCGGGTTGCTCCAGACGAACTCTTGACGGTACGAGGGGTCGCCTTTACGTTACGGCGGTGGACATCCCACGTCCTACGTAGGACATGGGCTATCCAGCTGTCTGCGTAACCGGACGAATCCGTCGACGAAAGCGAGTCGCACCCATGCAGCTACGCCTCGCTCCACCCGCCCAGGACGGTGCCCGCCGGAGGCTCCCTTGCCGAAGAAGCCCCCGCCCCCGGCGCACCACCCTCCTCGCCGCCTGCGCCGCGGTCCTCGGCACCGGGCTGACCACACTCGCCCCGCACGCCGCGGGTCAGGAGTCCCGGCCGGCCCGGGAAGCCGCCGCCCCGGAGTTCAGCGAGGAAGTGCTCTTCCAGGGCGGCACCGGCGGCTACTTCTGCTACCGGATCCCCGCCGTCGTCGAAGCCGCCGACGGCACCCTCCTTGCCTTCGCCGAGGGCCGCGTCGACAGCTGCGGCGACAAGGGCGACATCGACATCGTGCTGCGCCGCTCCACCGACAACGGCGCCACCTGGACCGCACCGCAGGTCGTCCTCGCCGGCAACGGCGACACCCACGGCAACCCCGCCCCCGTCGTCGACCGCGAATCCGGCCGCATCTCCCTGATCAGCACCCACAACGCCGGCGCCGACGACACCAAGCGCACCCCGTACCTGCAGCACTCCACCGACAACGGCCGCACCTGGAGCACCGCCCGCAACATGGCCGCCGAGCTGTCCAAGCCCGAATGGGACCGCTGGTACGCCACCGGCCCCGGCCACGGACTCCAGCTCACCACCGGCGAGCACGCCGGCCGCCTGCTGGTCGGCGCCAACCACCAGGGCCTCGACGGCCGCCAGGGCGCCCACCTCGCCTACAGCGACGACGGCGGCCTGAACTGGCAGCTCGGCGCCATCGACACCCGCGCCACCGACCCGCCCGACGTCAAACCCCAGGAACTCAGCCTCTTCGAACGCACCGACGGCTCCGTCTACGCCGCCGCCCGCGACGAACGCGGCACCGACCCCGGCAACCGCGCCGCCGCCGTCAGCAGCGACGGCGGCACCACCTGGGACGCCCCCTTCGCCATCACACCCACCCTCGTCGCCCCCGTCGTGCAGGGCTCCACCCTGCGCCACGGCGACGAAGTCCTCTCCTCGCTGCCCGCCCATCCCGCCGACCGCAAGGTCATGTCCGTACGCGCCTCCCACGACGACGGCCGCACCTGGGAGCCCTGGCAGGAGGGCCGCGTCATCCACTGGGGCCCCACCGCCTACTCCGACATGGTCGAGCTGGCCGAGGACCGCGTCGGCCTGCTCTACGAGGCCGGCACCGCCAGCCCGTACGAGGCGATCCGCTGGGCCCGCTTCAACGACGACTTCCTCGACCAGCCCAACGAGGACCCGCCGCAGCCTCCCGCACCCGACCCGGGAGCGACCACACCCGACGTCTCCGGCAACGACAACACCGCCTACGTCCGCGGCAGTTCCTCCCTGCGCCCCGGCAGGTTCGGGCAGTCCCTCTACCTCAACAACGCCGACGACCACGTCGACGCCCGCGTCGAGGTCCCGTGGAACGACTCCCTCGACGTCGGCGACGGCGACTTCACCTGGACCGGCTGGTTCAAGTACGGCCGCACCGACGGCGCCCACGCGATCATGTGGGCCTACGGCGTCGGCAGCAACGCGCCCTCCGTCTGGCTGCGCGCCGAACCCGAGCAGAACCGCATCACCGCCCGCATGCAGATGGAGCAGGCCGCGGTCAGCGTCCAGACCACGAAGGCGTACAACGACAACGCCTTCCACTTCGTGACCCTGCAGCGCGCCGGCGGCAAGCTCACTCTCAGCGTCGACGGCACCGCCGTCGCCGCCGACGCGCCGCCCGGCTCACCCACCGCCGGCAAGGAGTTCGGCATCGGCGGCATCGACGTCGGCCAGCGCCTCGACGGCGTCAACCGCTTCCACGGCTACCTCGACGACATGCGCGTCTACAACCGCGCCCTCACCCCCGGCGAACTGAACGGCATCCGCACCGGCAACGCCGCCGTCCCCAAGGGACAGCAGCTCCGGCTGCCGCTCGACACCGTCACCCCTCAGTAACACCGCAGCCTCCCGGCGGCCGGGCCCGGGCGACGACGCCCGGGCCCGGCCCGCCCCGACCGCCACCGGCGGGGCGGGAATCCGGCCCACGTAGGCAAGAATGGGCCCATGACCCTGTTCCGTGACGACGGCATCGTGCTGCGCACCCAGAAGCTGGGCGAGGCGGACCGGATCATCTCACTGCTCACCCGCGGCCACGGCCGCGTCCGCGCCGTGGCGCGCGGCGTCCGGCGCACCAAGTCGAAGTTCGGCGCCCGACTGGAGCCCTTCAGCCACGTCGACGTGCAGTTCTTCGCCCGCGGCGGCGACCTGGTCGGCCGCGGCCTGCCCATGTGCACCCAGACCGAGACCATCGCCCCCTACGGCGCCCCCATCGTCGGCGACTACGCCCGCTACACCGCCGGCACCGCCATGCTGGAGACCGCCGAACGCTTCGCCGACCAGGAGGGCGAACCCGCGACACAGCAGTACCTGCTGCTCGTCGGCGCCCTGCGCACCCTCGCCGGCGGGACGCACGCCCCCGAGCTCGTCCTCGACGCGTACCTGCTGCGTTCTCTCGCCGTCAACGGCTACGCCCCCAGCTTCGGCGACTGCGCCCGCTGCGGCCTCGACGGACCCAACCGGTTCTTCTCCGTCACAGCGGGGGGAGTGCTGTGCGGCGATTGCCGCGTCCCCGGTAGCGTCGTACCGTCGCCCGAGGCACTCGCGCTGCTCGGCGCGCTCCTGACCGGCGACTGGCAGACCGCCGACCGCTGTGGAGCACATCACGTCAGAGAAGGCAGCGGCCTCGTCGCGGCCTATCTGCACTGGCATCTGGAGCGCGGCCTGCGCTCGCTGCGCCACGTCGAGAGGTAGCCGGGGGTAGCCGGGGGGACTCGGCTGCCGCGAAGCGGGCAGGAGGCGGGCAGAAGAAGACCGCACCGGTCGGGCGGCACCGGGAAGAAGACGGCCACGTCGAGGGACGGGAGAGCACGGCACATGGCACGACGAGGGATTCGCGGCAGTTCCCTGACGCGGCGGCGCCGCGCGTACGAGGCGCCCGAGCCGCACCCCTCCGGTGCCCGGGCGCCGAAGGTGCCGGGCGAGCTGGTGCCCGGGCACGTCGCGATCGTCATGGACGGCAACGGCCGCTGGGCCAAGGAGCGCGGCCTGCCGCGCACCGAGGGCCACAAGGTCGGCGAGGCCGTCGTCCTCGACGTCGTCAAGGGCTGCATCGAGCTGGGCGTGAAGAACCTCTCCGTGTACGCCTTCTCCACTGAGAACTGGAAGCGCTCGCCCGACGAGGTGCGCTTCCTGATGAACTTCAACCGCGACGTCATCCACCGCCGCCGCGACGAACTCGACGCCATGGGCGTACGCATCCGCTGGGCCGGGCGCATGCCCAAGCTGTGGAAGAGCGTCGTACAGGAACTCCAGGTCGCCGAGGAGCAGACCCGCGGCAACGACGCCATGACCCTCTACATGTGCGTCAACTACGGCGGTCGCGCCGAGATCGCCGACGCCGCCGCCGCCATCGCCCGCGAGGTCGCCGCCGGCCGCCTCGACCCCAAGAAGGTCAGCGAACGCACCTTCGCGAAGTACCTCTACCACCCGGACATGCCGGACGTGGACCTGTTCATCCGGCCCTCCGGCGAACGGCGCACCTCCAACTACCTGATCTGGCAGAGCGTCTACGCCGAGATGGTCTTCCAGGACATCCTGTGGCCCGACTTCGACCGCCGGGACCTGTGGCGGGCCTGTGTGGAGTACGCCTCCCGCGACCGCCGCTTCGGCGGCGCCATCCCCAACGACGTCGAGGAGGAGGACGAGCAGGAGGACGAGCAGGCCCGCACGCCCTGAGACCGCCCGCACGCCCCGAGACCGGGCGGGTACGGCGGCGCGGTCAGTCCCGCGCTCCCCGCGCCTCCGCCGCGCAGTCCGCGCACGTACCGAAGACCTCCACCGTGTGCGCCACGTCCACGAAACCGTGCTCCGTCGCGATCGACTCCGCCCAGCGCTCCACCGCCGGACCGTCGACCTCCACCGCCTTGCCGCACACCCGGCACACCAGGTGGTGGTGGTGCTCCCCGGTGCTGCACCGGCGGTACACCGCCTCACCGTCCGTGGTACGCAGCACGTCGACGTCGCCCGCGTCCGCCAGCGACTGCAGCGTGCGGTACACCGTCGTCAGCCCCACGGACTCGCCGCGATGCCGCAGCATGTCGTGCAGCTCCTGGGCGCTCCGGAACTCGTCGACCTCCGCGAGCGCCGCGGCCACCGCCGCGCGCTGCCGCGTCGACCGGCCGCGTACCGGGGGACCTGCGGTCGTCACCCTTGCCTCCTGCTGCTCGCTCGAAGCCCTGTCCGCCCCACGAGCCGCCATTGTGCCAGCAGCAACCGGGTAACCGGGCACGGGCGCTGGAGCCGCCCTCACCGCGACCCGCCACCCACACGTGCCCGGGCCGGCTCTGCCGCCGCCCCGCCGGGCCCGCCACCGGCCTCGCCGGCGGCCCGGGCCCGTAGCCGCGCCAACGGCACCGCCAACGCCGTGACCACCAGAAACAGTCCCAGCGCGAACAGTACGATCGTCGCCCCCGGCGGCACGTCCACGTAGTACGAGAACACCGTGCCGGACAGCGTCGTGACCACCCCCATCGCCACGGCCACCGCCAGCGTCGCCGCGAACGCGCGCGTCGCCTGCTGCGCCGCCGCCACCGGGATCACCATCAGCGCACTGACCAGCAGCAGCCCCACCACGCGCATCGCGACCGTCACCGTCACCGCCGCCGTCACCGCCAGCAGCAGGTTCAGCGACCGCACCGGCAGCCCCGTGACCTTCGCGAACTCCTCGTCCTGGCAGATCGCGAAGAACTGCCGCCGCAACCCCAGGGTCACCAGCAGCACGAACACCGACAGCCACAGGATCACCACCACGTCGGAGTCCGAGACCGTCGTCACCGACCCGAAGAGATAGGTGGTCAGGTTCGCCGTCGAGCCGTTCGGCGCCAGGTTGATCAGCAGCACACCGCCGGCCATGCCGCCGTAGAAGAGCATCGCCAGCGCCAGGTCGCCGCGCGTCCTGCCGTACGAGCGGATCAGCTCCATCGCCACCGCGCCGGCCGCCGCCACCAGCACCGCGGTCCACACCGGGCTCGTGTTCAGCAGGAAACCCAGCGCGACGCCCGTCAGTGCCACGTGCCCGATACCGTCGCCCATGATCGCCTGGCGGCGCTGCACCAGATAGATGCCCACCGACGGCGCCGCGATCCCCACCAGCAGCGCCGCCAGCAGCGCGCGCTGCATGAAGGGCGGCTCCAGGAACTCCAGCGTCATGTCAGCAGCCCGGTCCTGTCCGCCTCGGCCGGCTCGCCCGTCGTGCCCGGGCGCGGATGGCACGCCAGGTCGTGCTCCAGCGCCGCCGCGGCCGTCTCCCCGCGCCCGTACTCGCGCGCCACGAGACCGTCGCTGAGCACGACCGTGCGGTCGATCAGCGGCTGCAGCGGCCCCAGCTCGTGCAGCACCAGCAGCACCGACGCGCCCGCCGCTACCTGCTCACGCAGCGCCTCGGCCAGTATTCGCTGGCTCGGCAGGTCCACCCCGCCCAGCGGCTCGTCCATGATCAGCAATTCCGGCTCCGCCGCCAGCGCCCGCGCGATCAGCACCCGCTGGTGCTGCCCGCCGGACAAACGGTTCACCGAGTCCTTCGCGCGGTCCGCCAGCCCCACGACGTCGAGCGCCCGCGCCACCGCCGTCCGGTCCGCGCGGCCCAGCGGCCGCAGCCGCGAGCGCGACAGCCGCCCCGACGACACCACCTCACGCACCGACGCCGGCACCCCCGACGCCGCCGTCGTGCGCTGCGGTACGTACCCGATCCGCTGCCACTGCCGGAAGCGCGCGGACGGCGTCCCGAACAGCTCCAGACCACCCGACGTCAGCGGCACCTGGCCCACCACGGCCCGTACCGTCGTCGACTTCCCCGAGCCGTTCGCGCCCAGCAGCGCCACCACCTCGCCGCGGCCGACCGTGAGGTCGACGCCGCCGAGGACCGCGCGCCCGCCCAGCGAGGCCGTCGCGCCGCTCAGGCTCACCACCGGCTCCGTCACACCCGCTCCGTCCACCGTGCCCCCGCTCCTTCCGCGGTCCTGCTCAGCCCGCGGCCCTGCTCACTCGGCCCTCACTCGGCGCCGAGCGCCTTCTGCAGCGCCACGAGGTTCGCTTCCATGATCTCGATGTAGTCGTCACCCTTCGACTTGTCCGTCACGCCCTCGATCGGGTCGAGCACGTCGGTCTTCAGGTCGAGGTCGCCCGCGAGCGTACGCGCCGTCTTGTCGCTGACGAGCGTCTCGAAGAACACCGTCGTCACACCGTCATCTTCCGCGATGTCCTGCAACTGTTGCATCCGGGCGGCGCTCGGCTCCGTCTCCGGGCTCAGCCCCTTGATCGACTCCTGCACCAGACCGTAGCGGTCGGCGATGTAGCCGAAGGCGGCGTGGGTGGTGATGAAGGTGTCGGTACGCCGGTTCTCCAGCCCGGCGGCGAACTCGCCGTCCAGCTTGCGCAGCCGGTCCGCCAGCTCGGCGGCGTTCTTCTTATACGAGGCCGCGTGGTCCGGGTCGGCCTTCGCCATCGCCTTGCCGACGCCCTCGGCGACCTCCGCGTAGCGCACGGGGTCCAGCCAGATGTGCGGGTCGGGGCCGTCCTCGTCGCCGTGGTCGTGGTCCTCGTGGCCCCCGTCGGCTTCCTCTTCGGCGTGCTCGTCCGCGTGCTCTTCGCCCTCGGCCTCGTCCCCGTGATCGTGGCCGTCTTCCTCGGTGCCGTGCTTCTCCAGCGACGTGAATTCCGACGCCTCCACGACATGGTCCGCGCCCGACTGCTCTATGGCCTCGTCCACGGCCGGCTGCATGTCCTTCAGATAGACGATCAGCCCCGCGTCCGCCAGGTCGCCCGTCTGCTGCGGGCTCAGCTCCAGGTCGTGCGGCTCGGTCCCCGGCTTGGTCAGTGAGTCGACCTCGACGTTCCGCCCGCCTATCTCCTCGGCGAGGAACTGCATCGGGTAGAACGACGCGGTCACCCGCAGCCGGCCGTCCTCCGTCGTCGTGCCCGAATCCCCCTCACCGCACGCGGACAGGGCCAGCACGGCGGCCGCGGACAGCGCCGCTGCCGCGGCGGGGGTGAGGCCGGATATGGACCGGCGGCTAGCTCTCATGACACTCATTTTCATCAAAGTTGGAAACGATTGTCAAAAAATCTCACGGCCGCCCCCGATTTGAAACGGGGGGTGCCGCCGCCGGTAACCTGGAGCACCGCTTCGTCGTCGTAATGAAGAGAGCACCGTGGCCGCCGACAAGATCGACACCATCGTCAGCCTGAGCAAGCGCCGTGGCTTCGTCTACCCGTGCAGCGAGATCTACGGCGGCCAGCGCGCCGCCTGGGACTACGGCCCCCTCGGCGTAGAGCTCAAGGAGAACATCAAGCGCCAGTGGTGGCGCTACATGGTCACCTCCCGCGACGACGTCGTCGGCCTCGACTCCTCCGTGATCCTCGCCCGCGAGGTCTGGGAGGCGTCCGGCCACGTCTCCACCTTCACCGATCCGCTGACCGAGTGCACGTCCTGCCACAAGCGCTTCCGCGCCGACCACCTCGAAGAGGCGTACGAGGCGAAGCACGGCCACGCGCCGGCCAACGGTCTCGCCGACATCAACTGCCCCCACTGCGGCAACAAGGGCGGCTTCACCGAGCCCAAGCAGTTCTCCGGCCTGCTCTCCACCCACCTCGGCCCCACCCAGGACGCCGGCTCCGAGACCTTCCTGCGCCCGGAGACCGCCCAGGGCATCTTCACCAACTTCATGCAGGTCCAGACCTCCTCCCGGAAGAAGCCCCCGTTCGGCATCGCCCAGACGGGAAAGTCCTTCCGCAACGAGATCACCCCCGGCAACTTCATCTTCCGCACCCGCGAGTTCGAGCAGATGGAGATGGAGTTCTTCGTCAGGCCCGGCGAGGACGACACCTGGCACGAGTACTGGCTGCAGCAGCGCTGGAACTGGTACACCGGCCTCGGTCTGCAGGAGGCCAACCTCCGCTGGTTCGAGCACCCCAAGGACAAGCTCTCCCACTACTCCAAGCGCACCGTCGACATCGAGTACCGCTTCGACTTCGCCGGCTCCCAGTGGGGCGAGCTGGAGGGCATCGCCAACCGGACGGACTTCGACCTGAAGGCCCACTCCGCCGCCTCCGGCCAGGACCTCTCCTTCTTCGACCAGGAGGCCGGCGAGCGCTGGACCCCGTACGTCATCGAGCCCGCCGCCGGCGTCGGCCGCACCATGCTCGCCTTCATGCTCGACGCCTACGTCGAGGACGAGGCCCCCAACGCCAAGGGCAAGATGGAAAAGCGCACCGTCATGCGCCTCGACCCGCGCCTCGCCCCGGTGAAGGCCGCGGTCCTCCCGCTCTCCCGCAACCCCGAGCTGTCCCCCAAGGCCAAGGGGCTCGCCGCCGACCTCCGCGGCCACTGGAACATCGAGTTCGACGACGCCGGCGCCATCGGCCGCCGCTACCGCCGCCAGGACGAGATCGGCACGCCCTACTGCATCACCGTCGACTTCGACACCCTCGACGACAACGCCGTCACCGTCCGCGAGCGCGACACCATGAAGCAGGAGCGCGTCTCCCTCGACCAGGTCGAGAGCTACCTCGCGGGCCGCCTCATCGGCTGCTGACCCACCCGCGGTACGACGACGGCGCCCCCGCGCGGGGCGCCGTCGCCGTGTGTCGTCGTCGTATTCCGACTCTGTACGGATTACGCGCAGCGGGCTGCGGTGAACGCGCCGGTTGCTGCACACTGTGGCCCACCGCCAGGCGCGAAGGAGCCACGAGCAGCAAGAACCGCGAACCGCAGGAGGCGCGATGCACGCGATGGCCAGCAGCCGGGTCACCGGCACCGACCCGGACGGCCGCGAGCACACGGTACGCGTCACGGGGGCCGGTGCACGGCGCAAGCTGGAGTGCGGCAGCTGCGACTGGAGCAGAGCCGCGCAGTTCCTGCCCTGGCTCAAGGCGGAGGAACACCTGGCGGAGGCGCACCACGCCGTCACGGGGGGCGGGGGCGGCGGCGCCGACCCGGGCGCGGGCGGCGGGGGCGCGGAGCCCGGACCGGGGGCGGGGGCGTAGACCCGTACGGCCGCAGCCGCCGCAGCCGCTTCCCTTGGCGAACCCGTCGTTCCGTTCCGGAACATCACCGGCCCCGTCACCGTTGACTCCACAGTCAGAGACCAAGGAGTGGCCCATGCCTCGAATCCGCCCCGCGTCCTTCGGCGCCGAGCCGGCGGGTGCCCGGCTGGCGCGGATCCTCAGCTCGCCGAACTACGACCCCGAGGCCGGCGCGTTCCGCAACCCCGTCCCCGCCGGCATCACCCCTCAGTCCGGCGGCGCCTCCCGCGGCGAGATGATCCGCGCCCTGCTCCGCCGCGACGGCCGCAAGCCCGCCGGCCCCGTCCCCGTACAGCGCCCCGACCTGTCCGCCCCGCCCGCGGACGGGCTGCGTCTGACCTGGCTCGGCCACGCCACCGTGCTCGCCGAGATCGACGGCCGCCGGGTCCTCTTCGACCCGGTCTTCGGCGAGCGCTGTTCGCCGTTCTCCTTCGCCGGCCCGCGCCGCTTCCACCGCGTGCCGCTCCCGCTCGCCGACCTGGGCCCGCTCGACGCGGTCGTGATCTCCCACGACCACTACGACCACCTCGACATGTCGACGGTCCGAGAACTCCGCGCCCTGCGCCAGGCGACCGCGGGCGACGTGCTGTTCGCCGTGCCCCTCGGCGTCGGCGCCCACCTGGAGCGCTGGGGCGTGCCACAGGACCGCATCGCCGAACTGGACTGGCACGAGTCCACGGAGATCGCCGGCCTCACCCTCACCGCGACCCCCGCCCGGCACTTCTGCGGGCGCGGCATCCGCAACAAGCAGCGCACCCTGTGGGCCTCCTGGTCCGTCCGCGGCCCGGAGCACCGGGTGTTCCACAGCGGCGACACCGGCTACTTCCCCGGCTTCGCCGACATCGGCGCCGACCACGGGCCGTTCGACGCGGCGATGGTGCAGATCGGCGCGTACAGCGACTTCTGGCCGGACATCCACATGACGCCGGAGGAGGGCGTACGGGCCCATCTCGACCTGCGCGGCGGGGTGCTGCTGCCCATCCACTGGGGCACGTTCAACCTCGCCCCGCACCGCTGGGAGGAGCCGGCGGAACGCACCGTGGCCGCGGCGGAGCCGGCCGGCGTCCGCACGGCGATCCCGCGCCCGGGCGAGCCGTTCGAGCCGTCGGCGGAGACGCTGCCGACGACGCCGTGGTGGCAGGAGATCACCGCGCCGGAGCGCCGCCCGCAGCCGGGCGGAGGCGGCGGCCGGAAGGCCGAGGGCCCGAAGGCGGCGGCGACGGCGAAGCCGAGGCCGGCGGAGCGGTAGCCGCGGCAGGGCCGCGGGCGGGCCGAGGGCGGGGTCTGCCCGGCGGTGACCGGTGGTGGCGTAGGGGTCGGTGGTGTCACCGGGTGTGGGCTTTCGGGCGTGGCTCCCGGGGCGGCGGCAGCGCCGGGGTGAGGGCGGGGTGGTCAGCCGGGTGCATCGTGCGGCCCTCTTCGTACGCGGTGGCGAAGGACTCCGCGCCCACGGCCGCCGTGGCCCGTGCCGTGATCCGGTCGACGTCGCCCCGCTCCGCCGCCGGCAGCGGCGCGCCCGCCGCCGTCCGCAGCGCGGCGGCCGTGCCGAGGAGTCGGGCGGCGGGCACGTGGCCGCCGGTCAGGGTCTCCACGCCGGCCAGGCCCTCCAGCGCCAGCGCCGTGGCCCGCGGGTCCTCCGACGCGAGCGCGGCGGCCAGCCCTTCGCGCTGCATGGCCCGCGCCGCCGCGACGTCCCCGCGCTGCTCGGCGAGGAATCCCAGCTCCGCCGCGATCAGCGCCACCCCCCGCGGCGACGCGGAGCAGCTGTGCCTGCGCCACCACGCCAGCCAGGGGCGCAGGTGCGCCTCGGCGGCCTCGGGCTGGCCGGCCCTGCGGGCCACCATCCCGAGGCCGATCTCGGCGAACTCCTCGCCCGCCGGGTCGAAGTGCGCGGTGGCCAGCGCCATGGCCTGCTCGTGCAGCCGCCGCGACTCGGCCAGGTCGCCGGTGAGCATCGTGACCCGGCCGAGCCCGGCGAGCCGGTACGACTGCTGGGTCCACAGGCCGAGTTCCTCCGCCCGGCGGGCGTCGTCGCGGTGCAGCCGCGCGGCGCGTGCGTAGTCACCGGTGATCTCGGCGTGGTCGGCCATGGCCTCGCCGGCTTCCAGCCGGCCCCAGGTCTCGCCCAGCTCGTCGAAGATACGGGCGGCGGTGGCGGAGTTCCACGCGAGCGCGGCAAGGTCGCCGCGGAAGAGCGCCACGATCGCCCGCACGACGAGCACGGCGGCTTCGCCCCAGCGGTCGCCGCGGGTACGGAACTCGCCCAGCGCCCGGTCGGCGAGCGCGGCGGCGCGGTGGATGCTCCCGTAGCCGGCCTCGACGTAGGCGAGGAACCACACCGCCCGGCTGTCGGCGGCGGCGCCGGGAACCTCCGGTTCGGCGGTCGCGGTGGGGGAAGTCGCCGGGCGGGGGAGGGGGACGCTGCCGGTGGGTGGCGGGTGTGCGCTGCGGTCGTCGTCGTACGTCCCGCCGGTCCTGTACGCCGCGGCTCCGCCGGTCTTTTCGGCGGGCTGGGGGTGCGGGGTGTCGGCGCCGGGCCTGCCCGATGTTCTGTGCGCCGCGGCTGCGCCGGGCTCGGGGGCGTTGCCGATTACGGCGGGCTGCCGGTGCGGGGTGCCGGGGTCGTACGTTCCCGGTGTTCCGTACGCCTCGGCTCCGCCGGTCGTCTGCGGGTACGGGGTGGCGGCGCCGTACCCGGCCTGGGTGCCGTACGTTCCGGCTGCGCCGGGTTCGCCGTCCTGCGGAGGGCCGGCCGCGGCGTCGAGGAGGGCGAAGCCGGCGTGCCAGGCGGCGACCGTGGCCCGCAGCCCGGCGAGGCGCGCGGCGACGGCGTCCGGGGCTTCCGCCCCGGCGGCGGCCGGGGGCGCCGCCGTGCGGCGGTTCGCCTCGTCGGCCGCGCCCGCGTCCCCGGGGGCGTGTACCTCGCCGGTGCCCGCCGGCTGCGCCTCCCCGTCGTTCACCATCCTGAGCACACCCACACCCGCACCCGCACCCGCACCCATGCCGCCTGCCCCTGTGCGTGCGCCTGCTCCCGTGCCTGCGCCTGCCCCCGCGCCCATGCCGCCTGCACCCGTGCCCGCGTCTGCGCCTGTGCCCGCGCTTGTGCCCTCGTCTGCGCCTGTGCCTGCGTCTGCACCCGTGCCCGCGTCTGCACCTGCGCCGGTGCCCGTGCCCGCGCCTGCAGCCGTGCCCGCACCCGCGGCCTCTGGCCTCGCCGTGCCCTCGTCCTCCCCGGCCGCCTCCGCCTTCCCGGCACCCGCCGCCGTCGACCCACCCGTCTCCAGCGCGCGCGTCAGCGCTCTCGTGCTTTCGCGGTGGCGTCCGCGCAGGTACCAGTACCACGCCAGCGCGTTCGCCAGCCGCAGCGCCAGGGCGGTGTCACCCGTCGTCGTGGCGGTGTCGAGGGCCTTGCGCAGGTTGCCGGATTCGGTGTCGAGGCAGGTGAGCCAGCGGGCCTGGGTGCGGGTGAGCAGGTGGGGCGCGGCGCGCTCGGCCAGCTCGGCGTAGTGGGCGGCGTGGCCGCGTAGCGCGCGGGGGTGTTCGCCGGCGGCGGTCAGCTCTTCGTGGCCGTACGCGGCGACCGACTCCAGCAGCCCGTAGCGGGGGCCTTCGGGGCCCGGGGTGGCGACGACCAGGGAGCGGTCGACGAGGCGCGCCAGCAGATCGGCGACGTCGGCGGGCGCGATGTCCGTACCGGCGCAGACGGCTTCGGCGGCGGGCAGCGTGGTGCCGGTGGCGAAGACGGACAGCCGCCGCAGGACGGCCTGTTCGGCGGGGGTGAGCAGTTCCCAGCTCCACTCGATCATCGCGCGGAGTGTGCGCTGCCGTTCGGGTGCGTCGCGGCGGGAGCTTCCGGCGGCGAGGAGGCGGAAGCGGTCGTCGAGGCGTTCGGCGAGCCGGTGCACGCCGAGGGCGCGGACGCGGGTGGCGGCGAGTTCCAGCGCGAGGGGGATGCCGTCGAGGCGGCGGCAGACGGCGACGACGGCGGCGGCGTTGCCGGGGCCGAGCTGGAAGCCGGGGGCCGCGGCGGCGGCGCGGGCGAGGAAGAGCCGTACGGCGCTGGACTCGTGCAGGCAGCCGGCGGACGCGGTGGCGCCTGTGGCTGCCTCCGCGGCTGCCTCCGCGGCTGCCTCCGCGGGCGCGGATGCGGCGGCGGGGTAGGGCGGGGGCAGGGCCAGCGGCGGTACGGCGTAGAGGGTTTCGCCGGCGATGGCCAGTGGCTCCTGGCTGGTGGCGAGGATGCGCAGGCCGGGGGCGGCGCGGAGGAGGGCGGCGGCGAGCGGGGCGACCGACTCGACGAGGTGTTCGCAGTTGTCGAGGACGAGGAGGAGCCGCTTGGTGCGCAGGGCGTCGGCGAGCACGTCGTGGGTGGTGCGGCCGTCGGTGTCGTGGACGCCGAGGACGTGGGCGACGACGTCGGCGGGGTCGTCGTAGCAGCGGCGGCCGGCGAGTTCGGCGAGGTAGACGCCGTCGGGGAAGTCGCCGGGGAGGCCGGCGGGCGCGTCGGCGAGGGCCTGGGCGGCGACTTCGAGGGCGAGCCGGGTCTTGCCGACGCCGCCGGGACCGCCGAGGGTGACGAGTCGTTCGGCGTGGAGGAGTTTGCGTACGTCGGTGGACTCGCGGTCGCGGCCGATGAGTTCGGTGACGGGGGCGGGGAGGTTCGACGGCGGCTGCGGGGCGGGTGCTTCGGGTGCGGGGGTGGCGCGGGCCGTGGGCGTGGCGGCGGCTGGTGCCGCTGGGCGCGCACCCGGGGTCGGGGAGGGGGAGGTGCCGGAGCGGGGGTTGTCGGCGCGGGGGTTGCCTGTGCCCGCGGTGCGTGCGTCTGCGGTTCCTGTGCTCGTGGGGCCGATTCCTGCCGTATCCGAGGAGGTTGGGCCTGCACCCGTGATGCCTGAGGCGAGCGTGCCGTGGCCCGTGGTGCCCGGGCCTGCGCGGCCCCTGCTCGTGGGACCCGTGCCGGCCGCAACCGCGGCGGACGTGCGTGCGCTCGTGGTGACGTGGCCCGTGACGTCCGGGCCCGCGGGGCTCGTGCCCGCGGGATCGTTGGTGGGTCCGGTGCCGGCCGAATCCGTGGCGGCCGTGCCGGCGCTCGTCGTTCCGGCAGCCGCGGGGCCTCCGCCGGCGCTCGTCGTCCCTGCGCCCGCGGTGTCCCACGCGGCAGTGCCCGGCCCCGCCGCCCCGGCGCTGCTCCGGGCCGACTCCGGCCCGGCGCCTGGCCCCAGCGCCGGGTCCTGCGCCAGGATCGCCCGCTGCAGCGCCGCCAGCTCCGGGCCGGGTGCCAGGCCCAGCTCCCGGGCCAGGTGCCGGCGCAGCTCGCCGTAGGCGGCCAGGGCCTCGCTTTGCCGCCCCGCCCGGTAGAGCGCCGTCATGTGCGCCGCGCGCAGCCGCTCCCGTAGCGGGTGGCGGTCGGCGAGGTCGCCCAGCTCCGCGGCGAGCGGCCCGTGTTCGCCGAGGGCGAGCCGGGCGTGCGCCAGCTCCTCGACCGCGGTCAGCCGGCTCTCCTCCAGCCGGACCACCCCCGCGCGGGCGAAGTCCTCGTCGGCCACGTCCTCGTACGCGCCGCCGCGCCAGAGCGCCAGCGCCTCCCGCAGCCGCCCGGCCCGCACGGCCGGGTCGTCGGCCGCGCGGCCCTGCGCGACGAGGGCCGCGAAGCGGCCGGCGTCGACGGACTCCGGATCTGCCGCGAGCCGGTAGCCGCCGTGTTCGCGTACGACCAGCGCGCGGGCGGCGGGCTCCGCGCCGGCGAGCGCGCGGCGCAGCCGCCAGACGCGGGTCTGCAGCGCCGCGGCCGGGTTCGCGGGGCGGGCCTCCGGGGGCCACAGGTCCTCGACGAGCCGGCCGGCGGAGACGGTACGGCCCCCGTGCAGCAGCAGGTCCGCGAGCAGCGCGCGCACCTTCCGCTCGGCGACCTTGACCGGTTCGCCGGCGTCCGTCCACACCGCCAGTGGACCGAGGACCCCGAATCGCATGCCTCAACGGTACGCAGCGGGTCCGACAACGCGCGCTCGCATCCGCGGGGTGCGGGGTGCGGGGTGCGCGTGCGCGGTGCGGGGTACGCCGCGAGCGCGGCGGCGCGGTGCGGGGGTGCGGGGTACGCCGCGGGCGCCGGCCGAGAGCGGATCTGGAGTGGGCCGAGAGCGCCGGGCCCCACAGTCGGCCCCGTAGCACCGACTCGGCTCCCGACCGACCCGACCGACCCGACCGACCCGATCGCCCCCGATCGACTCGACGGACCGACTCGCCCGACGGACCGACTCGCCCAGCCGACCGACCTGACCGGCCGACCGACTTGACCGGCGGACTGACTTGCTCCGCGGACTGACTCGACCGGCCGACCGACTCGACCCAACCGACCCGACCGACCCCAACCGCCCGCCCCCGGAGGGACTCCGTGAACACCGACCTCACCCCCGCCCCCGACGCCCCCGGCGTCCCCGACCCCGGCCGCGCCGGCGACCGCGCCGGGCCGCGCGCGTGGGCCGGGCTCGCGGTGCTGGCCCTGCCCACCCTCCTCCTCGCCCTCGACATCTCCGTCCTGCACCTGGCCGTGCCGCACCTCGCGGCCGATCTGCAGCCCACCAACACCCAAATGCTGTGGATCATCGACATCTACGGCTTCATGATCGCCGGCTTCCTCGTGACCATGGGCACCCTCGGCGACCGCGTCGGCCGCCGCCGGCTGCTCCTGACCGGCGCCGCCGCCTTCGGCGCCGCGTCCGTCGCCGCCGCGTACGCGCCCGGCCCGGAGGCGCTGATCGTCGCCCGGCTGCTGCTGGGTGTGGCCGGGGCCACGCTGATGCCGTCGACGCTCTCCCTGATCAGCAATCTGTTCCTCGACCCGCGGCAGCGCGGACTGGCGTTCGCGATCTGGGCCGCGATGTTCTCCCTCGGCGTCGCGCTCGGGCCGGTGCTGGGCGGTGCGTTGCTGGAGCACTTCTGGTGGGGGTCGGCGTTTCTGCTGGGCATTCCGGTGATGGTGCTGCTGCTGGTGGCGGGGCCGCTGCTGCTGCCGGAGTCGCGGGATCCGGACGCGGGCCGGCTGGATCCGGCGAGCGTGGTGCTGTCGCTGGCGACGATGCTCCCGGTGACGTACGCGATCAAGGAGCTGGCGCACGGCCTCGCGGTCGTGCCGCTGCTGGCCGCCGCGGCGGGAGTGGGCGCGGGTGCGCTGTTCCTGCGCAGGCAGCGGAGGTTGGCCAGCCCGCTGCTGGATCTGGCGCTGTTCGCCGACCGGTCCTTCCGCAGCGCGCTGCTGATCCTGCTGGTGGGCACGGTGGCGGTGAGCGGCACGTATCTGTTCGTGACGCAGTATCTCCAGCTGGTGGAGGGGCAGTCCGCATTTCGTGCCGGGCTGTGGCTGCTGCCGCCGGCGGCGGTGCTGATCGTCGCCTCGGTGGCGGCGCCGGTGTGCGCGCGCCGGTTCCGGCCCGGGCCGGTGATGGGTGCCGGGCTGGTGGCGTCGGCGGCGGGGTTTCTGCTGCTGAGCCGGGTCGAGCCGGGCGGCTCGGGGGACATCGCGGTGATCGTCGTGGCGTACGCGCTGGTGAACTCGGGCATCGGCCCGGTGCTGGCGCTCGGCACCGAGTTGGTCGTCGGCTCGGCGCCGCCGGAGAAGGCGGGGGCGGCGTCGGCGATAAGCGAGACGAGTTCGGAGCTGGGTGTGGCGCTGGGCGTCGCGGTGCTGGGAAGCGTGGGCACGGCGGTGTACCGGGCCGACGTCGAGGCCGGGGTGCCGGACGGCACGCCGGAGGCGGCGGCGGACGCGGCGCGGGACACCCTGGCGGGGGCGGCGGCGGTGGCGGAGGATCTGCCGGCACCGCTGGGTGCGGAGGTGCTGGGGGCGGCGCAGGAGGCGTTCGCGGGCGGGCTGGTGACGGTGGGCGTGATCAGCGCGGTGCTGTCGCTGGCGGTGGCGGCGGTGGCGTTCACGGCGCTGCGGGGCGGCGATGCGGCCGGGGGCGGTGGTGCGGAGAAGTGAGCGGTGGGGCGCGGGGTCGGTGCGGTGAGTGCGGGGGTCGGCGGGGCGTACGGGCCGGGGGGTTTGCGGTGTCGCGGGTGTGCGGGCCGGGGCTTGCGGAGCCGCGGGCTTGCGGAGCCGGGGGCTTGCGCCGTTGCGGACGTACGGGACCGGGGGCTTGCGCCGTCGCGGACGTACGGACCCGGGGGCTTGCCTGGTCGCCGGCGTACGGACTCAGGGCCTGCCAGGGCGCGGGCGTACGCGGGGGCGCCGTGCGCGCCGCGCTCCCGACGTGCGCTCCGCGCCCCGGGTGGCACGCCCGTCTCTGTTGTCACCGGCGCCCGTTAGGCTGCCCCCAGGCACGGACGCGCTGCGCGCGTCGGACACGGGGCGGGCTTCGAAGGCAGAGGGCAGCTGTGGGGGAGAGCGAAGCGGGGGTCGGCCGGCGGCTCGCCGGGCGGTATCGCGTGGTGGGGCGGCTCGGACAGGGCGGCATGGGCACGGTGTGGCGTGCCGTGGACGAGGTCCTGGGCCGCGAGGTCGCGGTGAAGGAGCTGCGGGCGCGCGCGGAGGGCGCGGCGCATGACGCGGAGGAACTGCGCCTGAGGATGCAGCGGGAGGCGCGGGCCGCGGCCCGTGTCGACCACCCGGGCGTGGTTGCCGTGCACGATGTCACGGAGCACGAGGGCCGCCCCCTGATCGTCATGGAGCTGGTCGACGGGCCGTCCCTGGACGACGTCATTCGTGAACGGGGCGTGCTGGACCCCGCGGAGGCCGCCGGTATCGGCGCGAAGGTCGTCGACGCACTGGCCGCCGCACACCGGGCGGGGGTCCTGCACCGCGACGTCAAGCCCGGCAACATCCTGCTGGCCCGCAGCGGCCGCGTCGTCCTCACCGACTTCGGCATCGCCGCGATGGACGACCCGGGCGACGACGGCTCGACGCGGCTGACCGCTCCCGGCGAGATGGTCGGCTCCATCGACTACCTGTCGCCCGAGCGGGCCCGCGGCGACCTGCCGGGGCCGCCCTCGGACGTGTGGTCGCTGGGCGCCACGCTGTACGCGGCGGTGGAGGGCATCTCGCCGTTCCGCCGGTCGTCGACGTGGTCGACGATCAGCGCGATCGTCGTGGACCCGCTGCCCGAGCCGCAGCGCGCGGGCGCGTTGACCGGCGCGCTGCGGGAGTTGATGGACAAGGACCCGGGGCGGCGCGCGGACGCGCTGCGCGCGGGGCGGCTGCTCGCGGCGGTGGCGGCGGGAGAGCCTCCCCCGCCGGCTACGCCCTTTCTGGCGGGGGTACCCCCATTGCCGGATGCGGCGGAGACGATGCGGCTTGGCGGCGCGGGCCTCGGCTTGGGTGCGGGTGCGGGTGCGGGTGCGGGTGCGGGAGCCGGTGCCGGTGCCGGTTCCGGTGCTGCCGGTTCCGGTGGCGGTACGGGCGCGGGGGCTGGGGGTACGCCCACGCCCCCGGGCGTAGGGGGAGGGTTCGGTCCGGCGCCGGAGTCGCACACGCCGTCGATGCCGCCGGAGGCGCTCAACGCGGCGGCGGCCGGTTTCGCGGCGGGAGGCGCGGGCGGACCGGCGGAGCCGGGAGCGGCGGGTGCGTACGGGCAGCCTCCGGGCGGTCCGTACGGCCAGGCCACGCCGCAGGGCCAGTTCACCCCGCACGGGCAGGGCACGCCGGACACCGGAGGCACCCCGCCCGCACCCCGGCCGTCGCGCCGTCGCCGCCCGCTGCTGCTGGCCGGCGCCGTCGCCGCGGTGGCGGCCGTGGCGGCGCTGGCGTTCGCCGTACCGGGATGGCTGGGCTCCGACGACGGCGGCGACGGCGAGGCGAACGCACGTGGGGCGGACCGGAGTTCGAGCGCCCCGGCCTCGGCGGGCGACCAGCCGGGCAAGGCGAAGCCGTCGAAGGAGAAGGGCGAGGACAAGGACAAGGCCCAGGAGTCCACCTCCCCGTCCCCGAGCCCGTCCGCCGCAGGCACCTCGCAGCCGACCGAAGACCCCGCCGAGACGGCCGACCCCACCCCGGAGCCCACCCGCCCCGACCCCACCTCGGCGAAGCCGACCACCCCGCCGACGTCATCGGCGCCCCCCGCGGACCCCTGGGACTCCTGCAACTACTACGCGGGCACGGCCCTCACCCAGAACGGCGACAGGGGCGAGCGCGTGGTGCAGGTCCAGTGCATCCTCCGCGCCCGCGGCTACGACCTCGGCGCGGGCGGCGTCGACGGCATATTCGGCGCGAGCACGGAGGCGGCGGTCAAGCAGTTCCAGGGCGCGAAGGGCCTGGCGGTCGACGGCCAGGTGGGCCCCGACACGTGGGGTGCGCTGCGGAGTTGAGTTCCGCGTCAGAACTCGTCGTTCTTCACGGCGGTGAGGAATGCGGTCCAACCAGCCGTGCTGAACAGGAGTTTGGGACCGTCGGGGTCCTTGCTGTCGCGGACGGGGACGGCGTCGAAGACGCCTTCCCCGACCTCGATGCAGTCCCCGCCCTCGCCGTTGCTGTGCGAAGACTTGCGCCAGGTGCCGACCTCGACGCAGTTTCCGCCTTCGCCGTTGCTGTAGGACGACTTGTGCCAGGTGATCATCGTCTCCCGTAGTCCTCCGCCACCGAAGCCAGCATCTCCAGGGACGCCGTCGGTGACAGAGCAGCGGCCCTGACGAGATCGTAGGACGCCTGGTACCTGCGGACCAGGGCCGGGTCATCGAGCAGGTACCCGCTGTGAGCGCCTTCCAGGTACACCACGGGTGGTCCCTCGGCGAACGTCATGATCTTTGCTTCACCGTCGAAGAAGCCGTCAGCCGCCCCGGCGAACGGCAGCACCTGCACGAGGAGGCGGTCACCCCGGGCGAGGTCCGCGATGTGGCGGAGTTGTGCGGCCATGACCGCGGGTCCGCCCATCGGCACGCGGAGCGCCGCTTCGTGGACGATCGCCCAGAGTTCGGGGCCCTCCGGGGCTCGTAGTAACCGCTGGCGCTCCAGCCGAGCCTGGACGTGGCCCTCGACCACTTCCTCGGCCGTGAACGGCGCGCTGGCCCGGCTGACCGCACGTGCGTAGTTCGCCGTCTGCAGCAGGCCGGGGATGAGCATCGGCGCGTGCTCGTATAGCCTCAACGCCCCCTTCTCCAGCTCTGCCGCATCCGCGAAGTAGTCCGGATGCTTCGATCGTCGCGCCAACCGGCAGAGCCGTTGCAGGTGTTCCCCCGTCCCGAAGATGCCGTCCAGCAGCTTCGAGATGTCGTCCTGCGGCAGTCGCACACAGCTCTCGAAGTGCGCGATGTACGCCGGCGAGCAGAACACCCGCTCGCTGAGCCGTTCCTGTGAGAGCCCCGCCTCCTCGCGCAATCGCCGCAACTCCGCTCCGTAGAACGCGCGTGGTGAGTCATACGGGTCCAGGCGTCGTGTCTGAGTCATGTGACCGAAGGTAGTGGAACATGTGCTGTACGGAGTCACTACAGGCCCATCTGTATTGCCCCCGGCCCGGTCGGCCCCCGTACCACCCACCGCACCCGACGGGGTGGGGGACAATAGAGGATCGGTCCCCGTCCGTCCCCGTACGCATCGAGGTAGTCCGCCGCATGTCCGACCTGCAGATCGGCCCGCACACCGTCTCCCCGCCCGTGGTGCTCGCGCCCATGGCGGGGATCACGAACGCGCCGTTCCGCACGCTGTGCCGGGAGTTCTCCGGCGGCCGGGGGCTGTTCGTCAGCGAGATGATCACGACGCGGGCGCTGGTCGAGCGGGACGCCAAGACGATGCGCCTCGTCCACTTCGACGGCACCGAGAAGCCGCGGTCCATCCAGTTGTACGGGGTGGACCCGGCGTACACCGGCCGCGCGGCCCGCATGATCGCTGACGAGGACCTCGCCGACCACATCGACCTGAACTTCGGCTGCCCCGTGCCCAAGGTGACCCGCAAGGGCGGCGGCTCGGCGCTCCCGTACAAGCGGAACCTGCTGCGCGCGATCCTCCGCGAGGCCGTCGCGGGCGCGGGGAACCTGCCGGTGACGATGAAGATGCGCAAGGGCATCGACGACGACCACCTCACGTACCTGGACGCCGGCCGCATCGCGGTCGAAGAGGGCGTCACCGCCATAGCTCTGCACGGCCGCACGGCGGCGCAGCACTACGGCGGTACGGCCGACTGGGACGCCGTCGCCCGGCTGAAGGAGCACGTGCCGGAGATCCCGGTGCTGGGCAACGGGGACATCTGGTCGGCGGACGACGCGCTGCGGATGGTGCGCGAGACGGGGTGCGACGGGGTGGTGGTCGGGCGCGGGTGCCTGGGGCGGCCGTGGCTCTTCGGTGACCTGGTGGCGGCCTTCGACGCGGGGGCGGATCCGTCGTCGTACGCGCGGCCGGCGCTGAAGGAGGTCGCGGGGGTGATGCTGCGGCACGCGGAGCTGCTGGGGCGGTGGCTCGGGGACGAGCGGCGCGGCGTGATCGACTTCCGCAAGCACGTGCCGTGGTACACGAAGGGCTTCTCGGTGGGCAAGGAGGTGCGCCACCGGATGGCGATGGCGGGCTCGCTGGCGGAGCTGGACGACCTGCTGGGCACGCTGGACCTGGACCAGCCGTGGCCGGCGGGTGCGGACGGCCCGCGGGGGCGCACGGCGGGGCGGAACAGGGTGGTGCTGCCGGAGGGGTGGCTGGCGGACCCGTACGAGTGCGCGCGGGTGGACGCGGGCGCGGAATTGGACACGTCGGGCGGCTGAGCCGTACGGCGCCCACCGCGAGGCGGGCCCGTCCCGGTCGACCGTGCCTTGCGGCTCCGCTCCCCACCCCGGCGGTCTCGCCCCGTACCCCCGCAGCCCCGCCCCGGGGCTAGCCTCGGGGTGGTGGACACGACGCACCGGCCCGCCGCGCGGGTCATCTGCCTCGACGCCGCCGAACGGCTGCTCCTGCTGCGCTGGCGCGACCCCTTCGACGGCGCCCTGATCTGGGAGCCGCCCGGCGGCGGCATCGAGCCGGACGAGACGCCGCTCGCCGCCGTGCGCCGCGAACTCGTCGAGGAGACCGGCCTCGACCCCGCCGCCGTCCTGGAGCGCGGCGTTATCGTCGACCGCGACTTCCACTGGAAGGGCACGCACTTCGTCGGCGTCGAGCACTTCTTCCTCGCCCGCTACCCCGGTGACCGCCCCCCGCTGCGCCGCGGCGGCCTCCTCCCCGACGAACAGGTCACCCTCGCCGGTCACGCCTGGATCCCCTGGCCCGAGATCCACACCCTGCCCGACCCCCTCGAACCCCCGCACCTGGGGTCGGTCCTCGCCGACCTCGCGCCGGACGGCCCGTGGGGGAACGCCGCGGCCGGCTAGCCCGGTACGCACCAGCCGCCGCCGCGCCGCCGGCGCCTAGCGCTTCACCCGGTGGTGGAGGAAGACCACGCCCGAGTCGAAGGTGCGGGTCTCGACGAGTTCGAGGTGCACCCGGCGCTCGTCGCGGGCGAAGAACGGCGTACCGCCGCCGACCAGCACCGGGCACACCCTGATCAGGTACTCGTCGATCAGCCCCAGCTCCGCCGCCTCGGCCGCGAGCGTCGCGCCGCCGATCGCGATGCTGCCCTCGCCCGGTTCGGCCCGCAGCCGCTCGATCTCCTCGGCCAGGCCGCCGGAGGCCAGACGGGCGTTGCCCTCGACCGCCGTCAGCGTGCGGGAGAACACCACCTTGGGCAGCGGGTTCCACAGCCCGGTCCACTCCTGCTCCGCCTCGCTGAGCGCGGGGTCCTCGGCGGCGGTCTCCCAGTACAGCATCGTCTCGTACAGCCGCCGCCCCATGAGGTGCACGCCGACCCCGCGGATCTCCTCCAGGGAGAGGCGGAAGACGTCGTCGTCGGGCGCCGACCAGTCGATTCCGCCGTCCGGCCCGGTGATGTAACCGTCGAGGGAGACGGACATCGAGTAGGTCACGCTGCGCATGGGAGGTCCTCCTCGGCAAGAGATTCGACAGTAAGACCGCCGACCCCCCGGAACTCATCGCCACGCCCCCTCCGACGGCCTACCCCGCCGCCGCGACCGCCGTCAGCAGCGCCAGCGGCGCCGCCGCCGACCACGACTGCGGTGAGCCGGCGTGCGGGACCGGCACCGGCGTCGGCTGGGCGGTGCGGGGGTAGCCGGCGACGGCTTCGGGGAGGCGGTGTGCGGCGTGGGCCGCCAGGTCCGCGAGGGCCGTGGCCACCGTGCGGGCCTCCTCGTGGAGGCCGTAGCGGGCCAGGCCGAGGGCCAGGATCGCGTTGTCGTGCGGCCAGACGCTGCCGCGGTGGTACGCCATCGGGTGGTACGCCCCCTGGCCCGCGGCCACGGTCCGTACGCCCCAGCCGGAGAAGAAGTCCGGCTCCAGCAGCCGCCGCCCCACCCGCCGCGCGTGCTCCGGGTCCAGCAGCCCGGACCACAGCAGGTGGCCGGCGTCGGAGGCGAGCGCGTCGGCGGGGTCGCCGGCGCCGTCCAGGGCGAGGGCGGGGAAGTCGGGGCCGGACAGCCAGAAGTCGGTGAGGAAGCGGGCGCGCAGGTCGTCGGCCGCGGCGGTGAGGCGGTCGGCGAGCGCGGGGTCGGACCAGGCGGTGGTGGCGAGGCGGGCGGTGTGGGTGAGGGCGGCGCAGGCGTAGCCCTGGGGTGCGGCGGCGGCGACGGCGCCGGTGGCGCGGGAGCCGTCGGCGGCGCAGAGGGCGCCGGGGGAGTCCCGCCAGCTCTGGCCTGTGGCCGG
The DNA here is from genome assembly GCF_059570575.1 of Streptomyces sp. CNX435. Classification (NCBI taxonomy): domain Bacteria; kingdom Bacillati; phylum Actinomycetota; class Actinomycetes; order Kitasatosporales; family Streptomycetaceae; genus Streptomyces; species Streptomyces sp. CNX435. The sequence continues at coordinate 249,806 of NZ_JCANTA010000009.1, forward strand.
GGCGCCGTCGTCGGTGCGGTGGCGGAGGTAGCCGGTGTCGGTGAGGCCGCCGTCGCGGAACATCCACTCGACGGCGGCGCGGGCCTGCGGCTCCAGGCGGCGGGCGAGCTTGTCGTCGCCGGTGTGCTCGGTGACGGCGCCGAGGAGGACGAGGAAGAGCGGGGTGGTGTCGACGGCGCCGTAGTAGCGCCCGTACGGGACCTGGCCGAAGTGCGCCAGCTCGCCGTGGCGTACCTCGTGCACGATCTTGCCGGGCTCGCCGCCGGCCGCGCCGCGGGACTGGGTGGCGGCGAGCGCGAGGAGCGTGTCGCGGGCGAGGGCGGGGCGGTGGTGGAGGGCGAAGAGGGACGTCACGAGCGCGTGCCGGCCGACGAGCGCCAGGAACCACGGGGCGCCGGCGGCGGGCACCTGCAGCGCCTCGCCGCCGGGGCCGGCGGCGGGGACGAGGAGGCCGTCGAGGTCGGCGAGGCCCTGCTCGGCGGCGCGGGCGAGGTGGGGCCAGGAGGGCGCGGCGTCCGGTGGGGGCGGAGCGGGGTGGGCGGTGGCGGAGGGCGCGGTGGGGGAGGCCGCGGTGGCGGAGGGCGCATGGGGGGAGTGCCCGGCGGGGGAGGACGCCGTGGGCGTACAGACCGGGCCCGCCGCGGCGGCTCCCGGGGCCGTCGTGGCCCCCGTCGTGCCCGAGATCGCCGCGGCACGCAGTGTCACTTCCCTCGTCTCGTGCGGTTCCAGCGCCAGCCGCCACACCAGACGCCGCGCGCCGCTCCCCGTCTCCTCCACCGCGTCCGGCGGCGGCTCCGCCGTGACCGTGGTGCGGCCGCGCCACTCCCCGCGGCGGTAGCGGAACTCCACCCCGTCCGGCAGCACTTCCCGGCCCCGTACCGCGTGCGGCTTGTCGTACACGCGGTGGTCGGCTCGTAATTCAAACTGGTCCGCGAAGTCCGCGTCCACCGTCAGCGCGAGCCACAGCTTCGCCGGCTCCGCGCGGTTGCCGGTGATCCGGAGGACGTCGATGAGGGTGCCGCCCGCGACGCGCTGTTCGCGGAAGACGGTGTGCGGCGGCGGCTCGTCGCGGCCTGTCGGCGGTACGAGCACGGAGCGGGCGGACGCCGTACCGCCGGCGGCCCAGCCGACGGCCCCCGCCCCCGCGACCGTACCGCCCGCCCCCACCCACGCCCCCGGGGCCGCGGCCGGGCCACCCGCCTCCGACACCAGCACCGTCGGCACCGCCCCGTCCACCGTCAGCTGCCAGCGGCTCAGGTGCCGGGTGTCCCCGAGGAAGTAGCCGTCCGGCCGCGTCCCCCGCGCACCCGTGATGTCCCCGGAGGGCGCCACCGCAGCGCACGCCCCGCCGTGGAAAAGAAGCCGGTGTTCCGCGCCGCCCATGCGCGCCCCCCTCAGCGAGGTGTTTCCCTCAAGTTACGCCTAGCAGGCACGCAAAACTAGCGCGCTGCTGTCGCGCCGACAAGCAGAACCGGGGTCGCACGTAAGCACGTTGCGGGAGCACGCCTCCCGGACCTCGGCGCCGCCCGGACTTCACCCGCCCGTCGTCCGCACGTCGACCCGCCGGCATGTCCGCATGTTGAGACGCCGGGTGCCCGATCGCGTGATTCTCGCCACGCTTGATGGAGCTTACGCTCAAACGAGCGCTCAAATGTGGATGTTATCTCTCGTATGCGCGGCACTGAGTGCCATCCGGATCGCTTCACGACTCGAAGGCACGACTGCGTTCCGTAACGCGGATGACCCGTCCCGGCTTGCCGATGCCCGCCCGTCCGGGATCGTCGTTTAGAGAAGTGAAGAAGGGGCGCGGCTCCCGGTCGCCGGCAGGATCCCAGGTGTGAGGGCCGAAATCCCTCGTGATCGTCTACGCCTCATCCCTCCGAGCCTTCGATCTGGGTATGTTCCTCGCCGTCAGGGCAGTTCCCCGCGAGGGGTCCCACACGAGGAGTCGATCCCGTGCCGGAAACGAAGAAGCCAGCGAAGAAGTCCCCGGCGAAGGGGTCGGCGTCCGCGAGGAAGGCGTCCGCGAGGAAGGCGGCGGCGAAGAAGGCGGCGAAGAAGGCGGCGAAGAAGGCGGCGGGGAAAAAGGCGGCGGCGAAGAAGGCGCCCGCGACCAAGTTCGTCTACGACTTCCACGAGGGCAACAAGGACCTCAGGGACCTCCTCGGCGGCAAGGGCGCCAACCTCGCCGAGATGACCAACCTCGGCCTGCCCGTCCCGCCCGGCTTCACCATCACCACCGAGGCGTGCAAGGTCTACCTCGCCAGCGGCGCCGAGCCACCCGCCCTGCGCGACGAGGTCCGCGCCCACCTCGACGCCCTCGAACAGCGCATGGGCAAGAAGCTCGGCCGGCCCGACGACCCGCTGCTGGTGTCCGTACGCTCCGGCGCCAAGTTCTCCATGCCCGGCATGATGGACACCGTCCTCAACATCGGCCTGTCCGACGCCTGTCTGCCCGGCCTCGCCGCCCAGGCCGGCGACGAACGGTTCGCCTGGGACTCGTACCGCCGCCTCATCCAGATGTTCGGCAACACCGTGCAGGGCATCGACGGCGAGCTGTTCGAGAACGCCATCGAGGACGCCCGCCGCGCCAAGGGCGTCGCCACCGACGTCGAGCTGGACGCCGCCGACCTCGAAGCCCTCGTCGGCACGTTCAAGGACATCGTCGCCAAGGAGACCGGCCGCCCCTTCCCGCAGGACCCGCGCGAGCAGCTGGACCTGGCCGTACGGGCCGTCTTCGACAGCTGGAACGGCGAGCGCGCCAAGCTCTACCGCCGCCAGGAGCGCATCGCCGGCGACCTCGGCACCGCCGTCAACATCTGCTCCATGGTCTTCGGCAACCTCGGCCCCGACTCCGGCACCGGCGTCGCCTTCACCCGCGACCCCGCCAGCGGCCAGCAGGGCGTCTACGGCGACTACCTGCAGAACGCGCAGGGCGAGGACGTCGTCGCCGGCATCCGCAACACCGTGCCGCTCGCGAAGCTCCAGGACCTCGACTCCGCGTCGTACGACGAGCTGATGCGGATCATGGAGACGCTGGAGACGCACTACCGCGACCTGTGCGACATCGAGTTCACCATCGAGCGCGGCAAGCTGTGGATGCTGCAGACCCGGGTCGGCAAGCGGACCGCGGCGGCGGCGTTCCGTATCGCCGTGCAGCTCGTCGACCAGGGGCTGATCACCGAGGCCGAGGCGCTGCAGCGGGTCAACGGGGCGCAGCTGGCGCAGCTGATGTTCCCGAGGTTCGCAGGCGGCCACAAGGGCGACCGGCTCGCCCGCGGCATCGCCGCCTCGCCGGGCGCCGCCGTCGGCAAGGCGGTCTTCGACTCGTACACGGCGGTGAAGTGGTCGCGCTCCGGCGAGAAGGTCATCCTCATCCGCCGCGAGACCAACCCCGACGACCTCGACGGCATGATCGCCGCCGAGGGCATCCTCACCTCCCGCGGCGGCAAGACCTCGCACGCCGCCGTCGTCGCCCGCGGCATGGGCAAGACGTGCGTGTGCGGCGCCGAGGAGCTGGAGGTCGACACCAAGCGGCGGCAGCTGACCGCGCCCGGCGGCGAGGTCGTCGACGAGGGCGACGTGGTGTCCATCGACGGCTCCAGCGGCAAGGTCTACCGCGGCCGGGTGCCGGTCGTGCCGTCGCCGGTCGTGGAGTACTTCGAGGGCCGCATGCACGCCGGCGCCGAGGACGCCGACGAACTCGTCGTCGCCGTGCACCGGCTCATGTCGTACGCCGACCGCATCCGCCGGCTGCGGGTCCGGGCCAACGCCGACAACTTCGACGACGCCGCCCGCGCGCGCCGCTTCGGCGCGCAGGGCATCGGGCTGTGCCGCACCGAGCACATGTTCCTCGGCGAGCGGCGCGAGCTGGTCGAGCGGCTCATCCTCGCGGACACCGACGAGGAGCGGGACGCGGCGCTCACGGAGCTGCTGCCGCTGCAGCAGCGGGACTTCGTGCAGCTCTTCGAGGTGATGGACGGGCTGCCGGTGACGGTGCGGCTGCTGGACCCGCCGCTGCACGAGTTCCTCCCGGACATCACGGAGCTGTCGGTACGGGTCGCGCTCGCCGAGTCGCGCCAGGACCACAACGAGAACGACCTGCGGCTGCTCCAGGCCGTCCACCGGCTGCACGAGCAGAACCCGATGCTGGGCCTGCGCGGCGTGCGCCTCGGCCTGGTCATCCCCGGGCTGTTCACGATGCAGGTACGGGCCATCGCGGAGGCGGCGGCGCAGCGGCGCGAGGCGAAGGGCGACCCGCGGGCGGAGATCATGATCCCGCTGGTGGGCACGGTGCAGGAACTGGAGCTGGTACGCGACGAGGCCGAAGCCGTCATCGCCGAGGTCGAGGCGGCGCGGGGCGTCGCGCTGAGGGTGACGCTGGGCACGATGATCGAGCTGCCGCGGGCGGCACTGACGGCTGGTCAGATCGCGGAGTCGGCCGACTTCTTCTCGTTCGGCACCAACGACCTCACCCAGACCGTGTGGGGCTTCTCGCGCGACGACGTGGAGGCGAGCTTCTTCACCGCGTACCTGGAGAAGGGCATCTTCGGCGTCTCCCCGTTCGAGACGATCGACAAGGACGGCGTCGGCGCGCTCGTCCGCGACGCGGTGGCGGCGGGCCGCGCGACCCGGCCGGACCTGAAGCTGGGCGTGTGCGGCGAGCACGGCGGCGACCCGGAGTCGGTCCACTTCTTCCACGACGTCGGCCTCGACTACGTGTCGTGCAGCCCGTTCCGTATCCCGGTGGCCCGCCTGGAGGCGGCGCGGGCGGCGGCGTCCGCGTCGCCACCGGCCGGCTGAGACCCCCGGTCGGCTGAGACCCCCGGCCACCGTCGGCGTGTGCCCTGACCCTCACCCGACGGCAGACCGGATCCCGGAGGGGCGGCGCCCGTGCGGGGGCGCCGCCCCTCACCTTGCGCGCTCCGCGCCGGCGCCGGGGCAGCCGGTCCGCGGCGGCGACGCGGCGGCATGAGCCGGGTGCGTACGGCGTCGGAGTCGGCGTCGCTGTCGGCCTGGCGGCGCAACCGGCGCGGTGCGGTGCACGGTCTCGGTCCGGCACGGTCCCGTGGCCGGGCCGGCGGCTCCGCCCGTCCCGGCGACTGCCGGGCGGCGGCGGGTTCGTTACGCTGTCGCTCGCGCGAACGGGGCCGCGGGGGGCGGACCGGACCGGACCAGGGCGACGTGGTCGGCAGACCACCGGGGGGTGTTGGGGACATGTCCCGACCGGACGACGGCCGGCCTGCGGTGCCGCACGCCCGCGGAGGACAGCCGCCGGGGCCGCCGGCCGGGGCGCCGGGGTGGCCGACGGCCGCGCCGCCGCACCGTCCGCTGGGGGCCGCCGACCCCGCGGGGGCCGGGCCGTACCGGCTGGAGGCGGTGCTCGGCGCGGGCGGGATGGGCCGGGTCTACCTGGCGCGCACACCGGCGGGCAGCGCGGTGGCGGTCAAGGTCGTCCACCGCGAGTACGCGGGCGACCCCGCGTTCCGTACGCGCTTCGCCCAGGAGGTCGCCGCCGCCCGCCGGGTCCAGGGCCTCTACACGGTGCCCGTCGTCGACGCGGACCTCCAGGCCGACGAGCCCTGGCTGGCCACCGCGTACGTGCCCGGGCCCTCCCTGCAGCACGCGGTCGCCGAGAGCGGGCCGCTGCCCGCCGACGCGGCGCTGGCGCTGACCGCCAGGGTGGCCGAGGCGCTGCAGTCCATCCACGCCGCCGACGTGATCCACCGCGACCTCAAGCCCTCCAACATCCTGCTGACCGCCGACGGGCCCAAGGTCATCGACTTCGGCATCGCCCGGGCCGCGGACGTCACGGCGGTGACCGCCACCGGCGTACGCACCGGAACGCCCGCCTACATGGCGCCGGAGTACATCCGGGGCCACAGCGTCACCGAGGCCGGCGACATCTTCGCCCTCGGCGGCGTGGCCCACTTCGCCGCCACCGGACACCACGCCTTCGGCGGCGGCACCGACCACGGCGTGGTCTACCGGATCCTGGAACAGGACCCCGACCTCGACGGCTGCCCCGAGTCCGTACGGGACGTGGCCGCGGCCTGCCTGGTGAAGGACCCGGCGCGGCGGCCGACGCCGGCCGAGGTCATCGAGCGGTGCCGGCGGGCGGCCACTTCGGCGGGCGGGCACCCCGCGACGGTCGTCGCGGCGCCGGGGCCGGTGCCGGGTACGGGTTCCGGGAGCGCGGGTGCCTTCACCACGGAGCCGGCCACCACGGAATCGGCCACCGCGGAGGCCACCGCCCTCGCGGCTCCCGCCGGGCCCGCGGCGTCCGCGGGCCCCGCCGCGCCCCCC